>JAUSGG010000102.1 GCA_030649165.1 Armatimonadota bacterium | reverse complement strand
CGAAAGATCCCACGATTAAACGTCATGCCAACCTGCTACACCACCTGCTTGATCTGCAGCGGCAAATTGGCGACGAGGCCTGGCGGGCGACCGCGCGAGAGTATATCGCCGCCATGTCCAAATCGGGCGCCGCGCCCGGCGCCTTCGCGAAGCTTGAGATTGTGTACTACTATGAGCATAACATCAAGGAAGCGATCGAACTGTCGACCAAGTTTCTGGAAAAATATCCCACACACGGTCTGGCTGCCGAAGCGTCCTTCATAAAGGGCGACTGCTTGCGGTTGTCCGGCGACAAGAAGACCGCTTTATCTGTGTTTGATGCGCTTATATCAGTGTATAGTGAATCATCTGGCGCAAGATTTTATGTAAATGCAGCGGTGCGACAATCGGCCGACATCCTGGCGGAATCCGGGCGAGTGAAAGAAGCAATAAAGCGGCTCAATCGAATAGTTGCGACCAACCCGACAGCACAGGCGTTGAAACTCGACCATATTGGTCGCTTATACGCGGGTGCAGAAGATTGGAAAGAGGCCGCGAGAGCGTTCCAGCGGGAAGCAAGAATTCACGGCGCCTCTATAGATACGGTCTGCCAGGCTCTGTATAATGCGGGCGACTGCTACTACCGAATGGGAGATACTGCATCTGCCCGCGGTTGTCTGTTGAGGATTATCGATCGCGCACCTGACAGTTCTTGGTGCCGAAAAGCGCGAGGAACGCTCTTCGTGTGGGATGAGATGACCGGTGGACCTGATCCCACATAGCCCGAAACGGTGGCGCCACCATCAATTGACATCTGGAGAGAGGTTTGGAGAAGGACTGTGTTGCTTGCTTAGGGAGAAGGTGAGGTCCTCGGCTGTGAGCCGCGTAACAGTTTACTGCAAAGGAGGTGATGCAGGAGCTTTACATTTCTTTCGGATTGCTTGGCGATAGAACATGATACTATGGAGGGGATGAATGACAATGCGTAACACGGGAATATTTCTGGCCATATTAGCGATACTCGCGGTGTCAGCGGGCGGTGCTCGGGCTGGAGCCGAGTTGTCCAGTGGTGAACAAGCGGCGGTCATGGGCGGCACTCTGCATGTTTTCTGCGTTGACTATGGGGATTGCCACGCCAGGTTCTATAACGGTGCCGACGATAAAAACGAGGCCTATTGCGTGGCGTGCAACGGCACCGGTGACGAAATGATGTGTAGGGGCCCCGAGACTGATCTGACGTGTACCCCAAAGAGTGGCGATCCCGATTGCGGTCAGAGAGTAGGCGGGCAGGTACACAATCCCCCATGGGGAATGACGACGTGTGAACCATCATCGGGGGCGCCGCCTATCGGCGGAAGATGCCAAAGGCGGCTATGTGAAAACAACTAAAAGGAGTTTCAATGAAACTATCAGTCTTTGCTGCGGTTGTGATGTTTGTCGCTGTCATTGCGTTGGTGCAAGCACAATCGGACACCCCAACCGCTGACTATCTTTCGGCGGCATTAGTCGATCAGTTGTCCAAGTCGGGTGGTTCGATCGTTGCGGACTATACCTACGATCCCGGAGCAGGCGCTGAAGACCGGACGATCATGAGCTTCCATTACGTCAGAACGCCAAATGCTCTGCGTCTGGAGGAGTTGGGTCCTGGGCCGGTTCAGAGAATGGTCTCGACGATGGATAGGCAAAGCAACGAGTACCGTCAGTTGCAGGTAGAGACGGCGGACAGATCGTGGGGCTCCGTCAACAACAAGCTTGTCGGTGGTCTCTTCGGTATACAGATCACGATCGACCCTATCTACAGGTTCGTCGATGGTTCGCCTCTATTTGAGACAATCCGCAGAGGCAAGGTGTCGCCGGATCAGGAGTCAATAGACGGACACCCGTGTTGGCGGGTAGAGATTCTCCCGAAAGACGAGACGGAACGGGTGTACAAGGGATATGTGGTATGGCTTGATCCGTCGGTTGGGTTCAACCCCAGGAAAGTCAAGTGGAATCAGAAAGATGATCTGCCGCGCCCGAACGTGCTAAACACGGAAGTTAAGTTCTTGGACTACCAGGATGTTGGCGATGGATTGTGGTTCCCTCAGCGAGCGGAATTTGTCACGACCTGGGACAACGGCAACACCCAAACAGGCGAGGCCAGGATCACGGGCTTGGAGGCTGGCAAGAATATCCCGCCTGAGGACGTGGTGGTTAAGTTTCCTACTGGAACCAAGGTCAAGGACGTAACGAGACAAATCGAGTACACCGTCCCATAATGCTAAACTCGTTCACGAGAGAATGATGGCGCAGCAGTGTCAGTTGGCTACGCCACTGCCCTATCAATGATTGATGAAGATTGATGGAAAAGGAGCCGTCGCCGCAATGAAGTATGCCATGCTATTGATGTCATTGATGTTGATGATTCCGGTAGGGGCGGCGGCTCAGCCACAAAGAGCGGATGTGATGTGTGGACCTAAGTGCCTGGTGGCCGTCTGCGAATACTACGGGATAGATGCACAGGTCAAAGGAATCGCCAAGCTCGCGGGAGCGGACCCAAGAAATGGAACGAATCTTCTGGGGCTTTTGCACGCTGGTGAGTCGAGGGGATTGGAAGGAAAAGCAATGAAGATGAGTCTGGATGAACTCATCTCGATCAACCTCCCTGCGATTGCTCATTTGTGGAACAATCACTTTGTGGTTGTCGAACCGAGGAGTGGCAGCAATTTTCGCGCGTATGACCCGTCCGAATCCAACAGAACCATAGACAAGCAGGAGCTAAGGAGCCTTTACTCTGGTTTTGCTCTGCTGCTGTCGAAGGATAGAAAGTACCTGCCGGAATCGACCCCCAGTGGCCCCGACATCCGCCTAGATAAGTACGTTTACGACTTTGAGTTTGCTGATCCCGGCACAATACTGTCCTTCACGATAAATTGCCGAAACGCTGGCAAAACCGATCTCGTGATAAACAAAATCAGCGCTTCGGTCGGAACTATTGTGGCGGCGTCAACGCACGATAGCATAGCGCCCGGCTGTTCTGCATTGGTCCAGGTTGCGTTTGATCTCTCTAATCTGAGATCTACCCAGCAACAAAGTCTGCTAATCTATTCGAACGACCCCGTAACTCCCATTGTTCATCTGCGGATTGTGGGTTGTGTGAGGCCCTTGTCAGTCGCGCATTATCCTCCTTATATAGATTTCGGCAGAGTTGAAAACAGTAAGACTAGCACTCGGGTGATGGTCATTCCCGATTCCTCACGGGAATCGGTGAACTACTCGGACACTCCGCTCATCCTGAAGCTTATTGCATCAAATTCGAAGTGGGTATCTGCGAAACTGGTGAAATCGGTCGGCGAGCACGCCTACAGAATTACACTGAGTCTTAAGCCTGGCGCGCCAATCGGCCCGTTGGATAGTAGCGTCGTTGTCGAAAGCAATCACCCGGCCCAGCCGAGACTGCAGGTTCCCGTTAGGGCGCTCATCACGGGCGATCTGGCGACCAGTACTCCTTCCGTGTTTTTTGGCGCAGTAACCAAAGGGCAGCGCGTCGAGAGAAGCTTCAGCTTGTCTTCTATGGCGAAAAAGCCGATTGTTGTTAGGAGCGTAAATGTTACGAGTGAATACGCCAAAGCCGTGGTAGATGATCTCAGCGATAAGGATGAACCTCGTGTTAGAGTAACGTTATCTGAGAATTGTCCGTTGGGATACTTGTTCGGGGAGATTGTACTGGCAACAGACAGAAAGAACGAACCTGTGTTGCGTGTTCCGTGGTACGCTAACGTCGTACAGTGATCATTCTTTATCAGCGCAGTTGGATGAGCCTTTTGGAGGTCTGAATGAAACGTATCCTCGGTCCCTTGTCCTTGGCTATGCTGCCGCTTCTGCTAGCGGCACCCGTCTTCCCGTCGCCGCACATCCAGTTCGAAGCGACGACTGTAGATGTAGGTGAGGTTCGTAGCGAGCAACTCATTCAGGCGAGCTTCGACTATCGCAACACGGGTGATGTCGATCTGAAGATCCAGGGTATTGACAAGTCCTGTAGTTGTATTGTGACGAAGGCGTCTCTGGCGGAGACAAAGCCCGGAGGACTTGGGAAAATAGAGGTCGAGTTTGTGCCAAACGTACCGGGTGGGACAGTATCCAACTTTGTGACAGTCCATACGAACGACCCTGAAAGACCATCTGTTGAGTTACGCATCGATGCTAGTATTAAGCCGGTAGCCGTCTTAACACCAGCCCGCATTGACTTTGGTAATCTCCCTGTTGGTGCAACGAAGGAAGAGTCAATCAATATCGTTCCCGTTGAGCCAAAAGATTTTCGATTGGGTGATATCAAGTCCTCCGGTAAGTGCGTGGCAGTGTCCGAAGTGAAAGCTACACATGATGACAAAGGTACTTATGTGCTGAAGCTTCGGATCAGCGCCGGTGACGCTCCGGGTCAGATTCTAGAGATCGTACAGATCGGGACGAGTGTCAAGGGCGCCAATCTTGGCCTTCTTGTTTTTGGTAACGTCGTAAGTAGTGGATCGAACGGTTCCAATCAACGGTGAACCCTCACTGATCACAGGCAATGTCATTGTTGCCGTCCAAACAGATGAAGGGGCTTTCCTATCCCGGATGACCCCCGGCAGCCGGAAATCAAGCTGCCCGTCTACGCCCTGATCGAGGAGTGATCTGAACCGTCCGCGCTGAGAGGAATGCCGAAACCGCAACCCCATTACGACTTCTTGTCC
Source organism: Armatimonadota bacterium (assembly GCA_030649165.1). GTDB lineage: Bacteria > Armatimonadota > UBA5829 > UBA5829 > JAUSEB01 > JAUSGG01. The sequence continues at coordinate 76,607 of JAUSGG010000102.1, read as the reverse complement.
AAGCTCCTTGGGCGAGGCTAAACGGAAAGCGGCCGGCCGTTAGTGGCTAGTAGACTCCGGGTTCCGGTTACGGCGCTCGTCCGGACGGCGCAACCCATCGCACTAACCACTAACCGCCAGCCGCTTAGGCAGATTACGGGCGTGTGCCATTCACGGGCGAACACAAGGTTCGCCCCTACCATGCGCCTCGTATGCCAGCCGCCTGTACCATTCACCGGGCGAACACAAGGTTCGCCCCTACACCTTAATCCGATACGTGCGCGTCTTCTTGACCGCGCGCGGGACGCCGGCCTGGACGGCGGGTTTGTATTTCATCCTCTTCGCCGCGTCAACAACGGCGCGGTCGAGCTCGCGGTTGCCGGAGGAGTCGGTCACTTTGACTCCGCTGACGACGCCGTCGCCGTCCACGGTGTATTCGATCTTGACGGTGGCGTCAATACCTTCTTCCATAATTGACTCTGGAACGCGCACTTTGGAATCGCTCGTCAGTTCCGGTTCGCTTCGGTCGGCAAGCCTGTTGACGTGCCGCGGTTCGGGCTCTTTGCAGACGTTACAGGTCGCTGAGGGCGCGTCGTCTTCTCGGAAAGTCCTGGAGCTCGTTTTCTCGCAATAACGCCCGAGGCGCAGGCCGGAAACCGAGCAAACTGTTACCTCGACGGTGCGCGGAGGAGGTGGAGGCGCTACTTCGGGTTTCGTGCCGGGGCCATCGTCGGCGTTCTTGGGCGGGTCCTGCGTTCCGACGCCCGCGCCCGCGCCGGAGCCGGTCCCGCTGCCTCCGTTATTGTTTGCGACGTAGCCGGGCGAACTCGTCCCGCCTGCGCCGCCCAAATTCTGGCCGTTGTCGCTCGTGGATCCCAGGTTCAGCGCTCCGCCTGGGTTGCCGGCCGGACGACCAGAAGTAGAGGCGCTCGCGACCTTGTACGGTCCCGGAACGCGTTTCATCTCTCTGACGATCTTCTCCACGGTCTTTGGGCTTGGCGGGGGCGCTTCCTTCATCTGCTTGACGGTCGGCACGTACTGCGGGGGTGGTTCGGCCTCCCGCGCTTTGGGCGGTTCCACCCCGTCCGGAACGTCGTCGGGTGTCTTGACCAAATCGACCTTGACGAGTTTGAGCGTCTCGACCTCGATGGGCTTGGAGGCCGAAGTCCCGCCGATGATCCCCAGCGCGAGTATATGGGCCATCACGGATATTGCTATTGCGTATGTAAGGACTTTATTGGACATGTTCAAGGTTCAAGGTTGAGGGTTGAGGGTTGAGAGTTGAGAGTTGGGGAGTCGGACGGGTCTGACGGGTCTGACCAGTCGGACAACCAACAACCAACAACTAGCAACCATTAACCTCATCTGTTTAGATACCGCAGGTCCCAGCATGCTTCAAATCGGCTCAGGCTTTCACTTTGGGCTCGGTGGCTATTGTTAACAGCTCGGCGCCGGCGCGTTTGGCCTCGTCGGCGAGCTGTATACCGCGCTCCCACTTCTGCTGCTTGTCGCAGTTGATGACGACGACGAGTCGCGGGTTCTCCGCCAATCGCGCTTTCAGCTCCGGATATATGCGATTGAACGGGACCTGTTTCTTGTCGATGTAGTAGTTGCCGGTCGCCGTGAGAGTGAGCACGGCTTTGACCATCGGCTTGTCGTTTGCGCTCGATGCCTTGGGCAGGTTGACCGGCATCCCCTTCATGGTAGTCATCGCGAGCGAGGCGATCATAAAGAACACCAGCAGGAAGAAGATGGTGTCGATCATAGGTATGATCTCGATGCGGGCTTTCTTAGGCTGAAAGCTTTGTAGCTTCATTCTTCCGCTCCCCTATCTCGCCTATGATGTTGATGAGCTGGTTGGCCCGCGCCTCGGCGTCGCTTATGACGGAGCTCACGCGTTCGTTGAGGGAGTTATACCCGATCAGTGTGCCGATCGCTATAATCAGACCCGCGGCGGTCGCGATAAGGGCTTCGGCGACACCCCCGGTGATTGCGGTCGGCGCGCTCATTCCCTGTTTGGTCGAGATGACGTGGAACGCCCCGATCATACCGGTGACTGTTCCGAGCAGGCCGAGCAAGGGAGCGATGGTGATGATTGTGTCGAGCCAGCTCAGCCGTTTGCGCAGCTCGGGAGTCCGCTTCGAGGCCTCCTCCTGCATGGCGCGTTCCATCGAATTGGGATTGAGAACGCGCAGCCGGAGCGCGGAGGCGAGGACGTTCCCGACCAGACCCGCGGCGTGCTCACATTGTTTGAGCGCCTGCCTGGTCTCGCCTTCCAGCAAATGCTCCTGGACTCTGTTCGTCAGGGCCTCGCTGTCGATGGTCGCGGTGCGAATTGCCGTGAACCGCTCGATCGTGACAGCGAGTGATATTATGGAGCACGCCATAAGCGGAGCCATAACGAGGCCGCCCTGGCAGAGGAAATCGTATGCGTTAACAAGCCAGCCCATTCAGTTGTCCTCCGGGGTGTACTAATGCGTCCCGATCCGTCGGGACAAGCGCCCACATGTGAATTGTCGGCAGAAGGGGGCTTCGGCTTGAGAAACAAGCGGGGCGCGGGGTATAATGCGCCAAGCCTGCTGGTGAGCCGGCGGGGTCAACCAGATAGGCAACACAGTATTTCACGTTTTAGCGTTTCGTGGCATCTAATTCGTTGTGGCCTAGGGAGAACCGGGTGGAGGGCGTTCTAATAACCGAAAGAGCATGCAGCGACGTGCAACTGGCGAGGGATGCGGCAGCGGGGGATAGTTCTGCCTTCGATGCCCTGATTCTCCAGCACCACGCGCGGATCTTCCGGCTGGCGCTGCGTATGCTCGGAAATCGCGAAGACGCTGAGGACGTGCAGCAGGAAACCTTCGTCCAGGCTTACAGGAAACTCAGCATGTTTCGTGGAGAGTCGTCCTTTGGGTCCTGGCTCTATGCCATCGCTGCCAGAATCTGCATTTCCCGACTTCGCAGGACTTCGAGGAAGCCGCGGGAAGCGCCGATCGATCCGGAACTCATAGCCACCATCGGCAGCCCGGAGGATTCGCTGCTGGCCGCGGACTCAGCCAGGCGGGTCCGGCAAGCGCTGAGCAGCCTTTCGCCACCCGACCGCCTGCTGATAACGCTGAAGTACATCGAGGGACTTGGACACGAAGAGATCGCTGACGTGCTGAAATGCTCTGTGCAGAGCAGCAGATCGAGGCTGCTGCGGGCGAAGAAGCTCTTTCGTGAGAAATACGAACGGATGTGAATTACTATGTCGTGCAGCATTGAACGTGAGGATGCGATTTGGGAAGCCGCCGAAACGGGCGTTGTCTCCGAGGAGCTTCGCCGGCACCTGGACGGATGCGAGAGCTGCCGCGTCGCGCTGCGGGAGCTTACGCCCGCGATGCAGGGCTTTGCGGCTCTGCGGGAGGTCCGGTCGCCCGATCCGCGGTCGGCAGTGCGCGCCGAATTGGCTGGGAAGGGAGTCGCACGTCGCGTACCGGTATTTGTCAGGGCGTTGGCGGTGGCCTGTTGCCTTGTCCTTATGATTGCTTTGTGGTCGGCGCGGCGGAGTGGTGACGTGGTCCGTCGAGTTGAAGAAGTGAAGAAGCCCGCGATCGGCGGGGAAGAGCAGAAGTGTACTGCGCCCGCTCCGGCCAATTCGGTTCGCGTGGCGAGCGGAGATGCGGGTAGGAAAGACAGCCAGGTGGGGCAGGGGAGCAGCAATAGAAATCCTAGGAGACACGCGGGATTGGCCGGTAAGCGCTCAGTTCGACCGAATAGCGGCGCGCAAGAGTCCCCCTGGTTAGAGCGGGACGAGATCCTGTCGGTCGAGACGATCCCAGTCGAGACGGTTACGGTGATCGTTCCCTGCGATCGTGTGCTGGAGCCGGGCGATTCAAATCCCGAGCCTCGATATGTAAGAATTCTGGAGGAAGTCAGGGTGGTGCGCGCTCGCGATATCCCGCCTTTGGCTGAGAGTCCGGCGCAACTTGCGGAGCTACGCATAGACTGATCCCCCTGGAGGAGATTATGAAGTCCATACTCATCGGCATCTGCCTGGCGTTCATCACAGCGGTAGGCTGTGAAGCTGCTACGTATACGGGGAAAGTCACCGGCACGGACGGAAAGCCGATCGCCGGCGCGAAAGTGGCCGCCTATGCCTACTGCGAGGGCATAAAGGACGAGGTTCGGACGGAGACCGACAAGTCAGGCCGGTTCCAGGTCAAAATGCCGGACCACAAGGGGCATGGCGGGAAATGCGTGGGCGTGTTCGCGGAGGCATATAAGTCCGGTTGGACGCCGAAGTCGGGCAAGCTGACGCCGAAGCCCACGACTCTCCAGTTGGAGCCTGCAGGACAGGTGTGGGGAACGGTGGTAGATAGCAACGGCCGGCCTGTGGCCGGCGCATCCGTGGAGTTGATCGACGTCGATCGCCCGGACAAGCGTACCGTCTCATACTCGTGTTCCATGTTCCGAACCCAATTCATAGCCAAGACTACCGCCGATGGGCGCTGGACGATTGCGGGCGTACCGACCTCCGGCACGGCAAGCGTTCGGCTGAACGATCCCAGATTCGCATCAGACTGGGCACGAGTTTTGCTTGGCGCCGATCAGGGCCCGGCGACTCCCCTGGTCGCGCGCCCCGGAGGTGAGATCACCGGGAGAGTCGTGTATGAGGGCGGAAAACCGGCGAAGCAGATCCTCATAAGCGCGCAGAGCGGATTTCGCGGGAACGGCCATGGTATGACCGGGGTCGACGGACGCTATCGTCTGCGGAGCCTGGACTCCGGACTGTATAACATCTCCGCCAAGTGTTACCGGGAATGCGATTTCACCGCTAATGGTCTGAAGGGCATAAAGGTGGCGGCGGGCGGCGCAACGCAGGCCCCGGATATAGTCATGACTCGCGGCGCTATCATCGAGGGAGTCATCACCGACAAAGTGACCGGCAAGCCGAGGCCGGGAATCCGGCCATTCGTCAAAGGGCCTCAGGGAGACTGGCCATGGGAAAGCGGCGCGCGAGCCAAGGTTGACAAGCAGGGGCGCTACAGCGTGCGCGTCGCTCCAGGCAAGAACACGATACAGTTGTTCAACGAATCGGGCTTTGGGAGGACGGACCCGGAGATCACCGTGAGAGTAGCGCCGGGTGAGAAGAAGGTCCTCAACATCAAGGTCGCCCAAGCGGTGACCGTGACCGGGACGCTGGTCGACCCAGCCGGGAAGCCGGTCCCCGATATGCCGGTCAACATAACAGTCGTGGTCGACGATCACAACAGAAGCATGGGAGGCGGCGGCAAGACCAACAAGATGGGCCGCTTCACGATCCCGGATATGGTCGCAGGCAAGGCGGAGATTTCCGTCGGACAGAGATTCGAGGGCAACGATTGGGAAGTCGTGGAACCGCAGAAGTTCGATCTCCCGCTCTCCAAACCACTGATCGTCAAGGTTCGAAAAGCCAATCTACTCTCGCTTTCCGGCAGGGCGCTTACGGCGGCCGGGAAGCCCGTCTCCGGTGTCGTCGTGGACCTGAAGATCAGCACGCCCATTGGCGAGAGTGGATTTGGCAAAACGAGAAATGAGACCGTCACCTCGAATGCGGAGGGCCGCTTTTTCATCGACCGAATCCGTCCCGAGGAGACGGAATTGCGGTTGTCCGCCGGCAAGAAGAAGTTCGTATTCATCTCTGGCGGGAAGATCACCGTGGGGAAGGGCAAGCTGGCGGTTACGGATATCATTGTGGCCCCGCTTGTCGGGAGTCTCAAAGGCAAGGTGGTCGATTCCGGGGGAAATCCCGTCGCGGGGGCCCGTGTGACCTCGCCGGACGGGGACGAGGCGGCCAAAGCCACTAGCGATGCGCAGGGCGATTTCCTGCTGCAGTCCATCCCCCAGGGCGAAGTCGAGGTGTTGGCGGCGCGCGGGTATGACGTTGGAGTGGTTAATGGCGCGACGGACGGTCAACCGGTCGTGATCAAGCTGACGCCCGTCGAAAGGGCGGCCCCGGGCGATATTCAGCGGGGATACGCTATTCTGGAGGAGGCCTGGAAGGAGTCGGAAGGAAAGGACTACTGGGTGCGCAGATATGTTCCACTCGAATTGGCCCCGTACGATCCTGATCTCGCGTTGAAGATGGCGGAAGGGGCAGACGAGAACACCCGGGACTTCGTTCTGGCCGGGACTATCGCAACGCAGGCGAAGATCGATCCGAGACGCGCGGCCGCCTGGTCCATGCTGAAGCTGGACCGCGTGAAGAGCTCTCACCTTCGACTGTACGCCGCGGCGTCGCTTGGGCTGGCGGTTGCGGATTCCGACCCAGTTCTGGCCGGGCAGCTCTACTCAAAGGCCAAATCTCTTCTGGGGCCCCGAAGCAACAATGGAGAAGCGGTGGCGGGCAATGGCCTGATAGTCGCGCTGGCGGCAAAGCTGAAGAACGGCGAGGCGGAGAGCCTTTTGGATAAGCTCCTGGCGGGAGACGAAATCAAGAAATGGTCTGGGTGGCGGCCACTCCTATCGCAAATAGTCGCCGTGGGAAGCCCGGACCTGGCGCGTCGCGTCGCCCTGGGCATTGCGGATCCGATCGATCGCGGGGGAGCGTTTGTCGACGCGGCGCGGGTTGTGGCCCGATGTGATGTGAAAGCATCTATGGAACTACTGGCCGACATGGAGAAGGGGAATGACCCCGGATGGATCGACGCGTGGAGAGGTCGAGCAGCCGTGAGCCTGGTCCCTGCTCTTGGTAAGAGCGATCCCGCCGAGGCGCTGTCATATGCCAGGTCAATCCAGGATGAGCGGTATCGCTCCGCGGCGCTGATGCTGGCGGCTTCGTTCCAGGGCAAAGACAAGGAATTGCAGGTCCTTCGAGAGGCGGCGGACGCCGGCATGAGCAGTCGAGACTCGGTGAACCAGATTTCCAGGGCAGCGGCACGAGCGTATGGCCTCGACCCGAAGGTCGGCCTCCAGTTGTTCGATATGGCAAAGCGGACGTTGGAGACTGACAAGATGGGTGAATCGAGCTCCGCTGATATCGCCTATTACTATGCGAAGGTCGATCCCGCCGAGGCACGTTTGATGGTGGAGGACTACCTTACTGCGCTCAGGCGGACGCAGGTGCGGATGTCGGCTTGGAACGAGACCCGCGCGGCAATGGTAATGGCTCCGTTGGACTTGGAGAGGGCTTTGGGTCTCGCACGCGCTCACCCTGAGAGCGATTACGCGCGCTACGACACCAGGCGGAAGATCGCGCAATACGTGCTCGCTTCGGAAGACGGCCGGCGGTTGCTGAACTTCGACCTGTGGGTGGGCGCCAATACCTGGCGTCCGGAGATGCCCATATCGCTTGGCCTTCGTATCTGGGAGATCAAGGGTTCGCAATAAGCGGTGTCGAGGATACGGTATTTGTGAGTGAGCCGGCCGTGGGAAGCAGATTCTTCGTTCCTCAGCGCCGCTAATGGCGTCACCCTGAGCTTGCGAAGGGTCTGCTTTTTGACGACGGTTCCCGGAAAAAGCGGATTCCTCGTGCCTCGGAATGACGTTGCCGCGGCGTAGTGGCGAGGGGTGTAGAGTTGGTCTTGTGTCGCGAAAAGATCCTTCGTTCCTCAGGATGACGACGTCCGTGGCTTCGTGACAAGCGATGTGGGGTTGGCTGTTATGCAGTGGGAAAGCAGATTCCTCGTTCCTCGGAATGACGTTGCCGGGGCGTGGCGGCGGGAGCGGTCGGGTATCCTTCGGCGGGTGGTGAGAGTCTACTTCGAGGGAAAGTCGGTAATATCCCACTCTGTGAGCTGTTCGAGCAGGAAATCGGCGGTGAGGTCTAGGTGGATCGGTGTAACGGATATCTTGTCATCGGCCACGGCTTTAACGTCCGTGCCCTCCTCAAGCACATCGACGGGCAGGTCGCCGCCCAGCCAATAGTAAGTGCGACCCATCGGATCAGTCCGTTTCTCCAAGCGACCGTCATAATGGCGCTTGCCCTGCCTTGTGATCTCGATTCCACCCAGGCGGTCGGCGGACACATAGGGCACGTTGACGTTGAGAAGCACGCTTCGGGGGAGCTTGTGCTGGAGAAGGATTTCGCCCAGATACCTGGCGAACCTACCGGCCAGGCTGAAGTCGAGATCATCGTCGTATGCAGTCACGGAGATCGCGAAGGACGTGATCCCGTACACGGCGCCCTCCATCGCGGCGGAAACGGTGCCGGAGTAGGTGAGATCGTAGCCCAGGTTCGGGCCGCGGTTTATGCCGGAGACGACGAGGTCCAGCGGCCCGCCAGCCAGATCGAGAATCGCGAGCGAGACACAGTCGGACGGAGTGCCGTTGGTGGCGTAACCGTACTCGCCATTTGCCAGGCGCACTTTGTCGACTCGCAGCGGTTTGTGCAGCGTGATCGAATGCCCCGATGCGCTGCGCGGACGGTCCGGCGCGACGACAGTGATATTGCCGATTTTCCTGAGGGAGTTGTACAGAGCAATGAGACCGTCAGAGTACACGCCGTCGTCGTTTGTTATGAGGATATTCGCCATCTGTTTACGTCCTAAATCATAGCGGCGAGAGGGGAGAGTGTCAACGAAAAGTTGAGTGTTGAGAGTTGAGAGTTGAAATGACCTCCTAACCCCCTCCTAGAAGGAGGGGGGATTTGCGCTCCCTCTCCTTTCAGGAGGGGGCCGGGGGGAGGTCTAACAGTCAACCGTCAACCGCCAACTGACAACCGCCAACCACAATTTGCCGATTGACAAGCCAGACTGCTGCTGCTATGATGCTGGCAGAGTCGCCTCACCATGAAGACCTTCTACGTTGAAAAACTCCATGACGGAGCCCGCATCGAAGATATATTCATAATCAGCGGCAAGTCCATCGGCAGGACGCAGGAGGGCGCGCCGTTTGTCCGGCTGAAGCTGACGGACAGGACCGGCTCGATCGACGCCATAAAATGGGACGCGCCCGAGGCGGTGTGCTCGGGCCTTGCCATCGATGATTACGTTCACGCCAGAGGCGTCGTGAGCAAGTACAAAGAGAAACTGCAAATAGTCCTCGATAACGTGCGGAAGCACGGGGACCGGGTCGATCCGACGGACTTTCTACCGAGGTGTCCCAAGGACACGAGGCAGATGATGGCGGATCTCCGAACCGTAATAGGGACGGTCCAGCATCCGCAGCTCAAGACGCTCCTCGAACACTTTTTCAACGATGCCGCCTTCGTCGAGCGATTTGCCACAGCTCCCGCGGCCCAGAGAATACATCATGCCTACATAGGGGGCCTGTTGGAGCATTCGCTCTCGGTCGCGCAGTTGTGCAACCTCGTTGCGGGGCATTACCCGGAAGCCAATCGCGACCTGCTTGTGACGGCCGCGATCCTCCACGACATCGGCAAGATCGACGAGTTCTCGTGGAGCAGGTCTATCCGGTATACCGACAGCGGTCATCTCGTGGGGCACCTGGTAAGCGGCGCCATGACGGTGGATGAAGCTGCCGGGAAGATAGCGGACTTTCATCCGTTCCTGAGGATGATACTGATCCACATGATCCTGAGCCATCATGGCGAAAAGGAGTTCGGCTCTCCGAAGCGACCCAAGTCTCTGGAATCTCTGATCCTGCACAGGGTGGAGGATTTGGACGCCAAGGTGAAGACTTTCGGCGAAGCGGTCAGCGCAAACGGGCAATCCTCCGATACGGATATGTGGACCGAGAAGCACTGGCTGTTCGAACGTCCGCTGCTGAGGGGATTGCCGGAAGCTGTTATTGGCAAGTCTGCCGCGGATGAAGAGGAACTACCGGCGGGACCCGGCCAGGCCCAGTTCGACTCGTTCGCCGAGTAGTGGCTGCTCGCTCGCCCTTACTACCCGGCCGTTCTTATAGTTAACGGCCCTTCTCCCGCTTTTCACAACGCAAGTGACAACCCACGAGGTGGCGACTGCCAGCACGAGCAATCCGCCGTGTTCCGGAACCGGAGCAGGCGCATCGACGGTGTAGGAGGCGTCGAACCAGCTCGCGCCGAAAATCGGGGCCGAGACTGGCGTCCATCGCGTGACTTGCCCGTCTACAATCGGCGCATTACCAACCGCGGCCGTGTGCGCCAGGAACGCCAGGCCGGCGGGCTGGGATCCATTGGAGTTGACGGTAGGCGCGGAAGGATCGATCGTGTAGGTGAAAACGGCAGAGTCACCCGGCGCCAGGGCGGCAGGCGAGGTGTATTTCTGCTGCGACTGCGCTAGTTCGAAGACCTGGTGGCCGCCGTTGTCACTCCAGGTCCAGCCGTCGGGCGCGGTCCAGTTCAGAGGCTTCGGAACGCGGAAGGGTTGGAGCGTCCATACCAGCAAATTGTAGTCCGTGGAGCCGTCGCCGCTGTGTCCGGAGTTGTTCGTGAGCGTCCAGGTGTAGGTGTTACCCGAGAGGCTCCAGCGCACAGTGGTAAGTCCGGCGCTGCCGCTGCTCGACAAACTCTGGCCGAGCAGGCTTCCGGATACGACAAAGACACCCAGGAGAACAAGCAAGGCGATTGATCTGGTTGACGCCAACACAATCCCTCCCGAACAGGTATGTTCCGTACCGAGACAATAATCGGCATAAATGGTTCAAAAACTTAGGGTTGGAAGGAGAGGGGGAAGGTGATCGGATGCTAGGTTTATAAGGTTTATAAGGTTTGTAAGGGTGGGAGGTAAGTGACGTGAGGTACGTGCGGTATTTGGCTTCGAGCGGGCGGCGGTGCGCGAGAGTGGATGGTGAGATGCTGATTCCGCTCGTCGGAGACTTCTTGGATCACGCTGAGGAAACGGGGGAACGGCTGCCGCTGAGCGATGCCAAGCTGCTTGCGCCGCTCGCGCCCCCCAACATACTGGCGATAGGTTTGAACTACAGGGCGCATGCTTTAGAGACAAACGCGAGCTTCCCCGATGCGCCGATCCTGTTCATAAAAGCGAATACGACGGTGATTGGGCCGGGCCAGCCTATAGTCCTGCCCCAGATGGCGCCCGACGAGGTGGATTACGAGGCGGAATTGGCCGTTGTTATCGGGAAGGCGGCGAGGAGAGTCCGGGTGGAAGACGCGCTGGATTACGTCTTCGGCTATACGTGCGCAAATGACGTGAGCGCGCGCGACGCGCAGCTTCGCCATGACAAGCAGTGGGCGAGGGGAAAGTCGTTCGATACATTCTGCCCGCTGGGCCCGTGGGTCGAGACCGGGATGGACCCGGCCAACGCGGCCGTGGTCTCCCGTCTGAACGGCAGAGTGATGCAGGAGTCGAACACAGGCGACCTTATCTTTTCGGTTGCGGAGCTGGTAAGCTATCTTTCCCGATGCATGACGCTTCTTCCGGGAACGGTCATTATGACGGGCACGCCGGGCGGAGTGGGCTTCACGCGGAAGCCTCCGGTATTCCTGCGCGCTGGGGATATGGTAGAGATCGAGATCGGTGGGGTTGGGGTTTTGGCAAATCAGGTGGTGGCTGAAGGGCCGTCTTGCGGGAACTGACTTTGCGGGAATCCGGCGGTTGTACTGATACGCCGTTCCGCAGGATGGGAATCGGGGAAAGTGAACGCCCGCCTACCTTGTTTGGAGTTTAGGGGTTCGTAGATATATCATGGAATGGGAGACGCCCGAGTGGGCGGATAAGCGCTGTGGCACAAACTTACGAGACCGCGACTTTTCAGCAGATGAAAGCCCTGCAGGTATGGAGGGACGCGGTCGGTCAGCATCCGCAGACTCTTGAGAAGCCGATTCAGGAGTTGGTCCGCACGTTGATAACGCTTTGTGCGGAGTATATCGAGGAGCCGTCGGCGGACCTGGAGCAAGCGATGTATGAGGAAGCTCACGAGCTGGCGGTGGCGGCGCTTTCCCGGATGGACATCGACCTCGTGACTCGGATATACCGCGACGACCTGGTTGACGCGATTGCCTCAAACCTGCCGTCGAAGGACCAGTCTCAGCAGGGCCTTCTAAGGTTTTCCAACCTACTTACGGACGCGATTTACCGGGTCTACACGGAGACATTGAAGCGGACGATCCGGCATCAAAGGATCGAGAACCTCAGCAACGAGCTCAGGGTCGCAAAAGCGATCCAGGAGCGTCTCATTCCCAAGGAAGTCCCGAAAGTCGAGGGTTTCGACTTCGCCGGGCTATTGCGGCCCGCGACGGAGATCGGCGGCGACTATTGGAGCATCCGCTACCATCCCGCTGAGGACATCATTACCGTCAAGCTTGCGGACGTCTCCGGCCACGGCATAGCGGCCGCGACGCTCGTTTCGGCTGTGAAGTTCATCTCCGGAGGCTACTTTCAGTCAGCCAAGACGCCTTCCCGGGTGATGGAGCAGACCAACAGCGTGCTGGTCCGGGATACGCCGACGGAGATACTGGTGAGCATGGCCTACGCCTGGATTTACGCGAAAACCAAAGAGATCAGCGTAGTGAACGCGGGGCACGAGGCCGTGTTTATCTGCAATCCGAGCGGGTGCACGGACATCGCTCCCACCGGACCGGCGCTGGGCATCTCCGAGGCGAAATACGGAGAGACGCGCATGCAATTGCGTCCCAACGACATCGTCGTGTTCGCGTCGGACGGTATTACGGAGGCGGGACGCAGCGCGCCGTTCGGCTTGACGCGGCTGAAGCGGCTCGTCTCGGAGAACCGTCACTTGCCGGCCGTGGAGCTGGCGCGCAAGATCGTGGACAAGGCTCTTGAGTACGACAAAGAAGCGCACGACGATATGTCGCTGGTCGCCGTAAAGGTTATGGAAGATGGCGCCGCGGAAGAGTAAATCGGCGGCGTGGCTGGTCCTCGCGGTTTCACTCCTCTTGGCCGCGCTTTCAGCGCCCGGCACGGCCGCGGTACTCGTTACCGACAGCTTCAGGATCTTGTTCTCCGGCAAAGACAGGACCGACGCTCGTCTGGTCGCCGGGTACGCCGAGGAGGCTCTGGACAGAGTCTCTCGCGAGATCGGTCCGGAAGCAGCAGTTGAATGGAAGCGCGTTCCGATACACGTTTTCAGCTCCCGGCCCGAGTTCCTGACCGGAACGCGCACGGACCGGAAGACTTTCGTCGTGGGCCGGGCGTGGTCCGCAGGAGCAGTGCAGAAGATCGAGATCGACGCCTCCGGCACGTACAGCCGGATCGAGACCGTGGTTGCGCACGAAGTTACGCACGTCATAGTCTACCGGTTGTTGGGACCTCGCGTGGCGTCGCTTCCGCTCTGGGCGAACGAAGGCATCGCGCGGGTCGAATCGAAGGAGTTCGGAAAGGCGGACACAGACGCGGTGGGAGAGGCGCTGTCGGGCGGCACGTTCATTCCGCTTGAGGAACTCCGGCGCAAATTCCCCGAGGATAATGAACGCGCGAGTCTGGCGTACTCCGAGGGGGCGTCGTTCATGGACTACATCCGGCGGAAAGGCGGCCCGGGTAGTCTGAGGAAACTGCTGCTCGGAATCGCTCGGACGGATGATTTTGAAAAGGCGGTCCGCGACGTGACGGGAAAGCCGCTCAAATCGCTGGAGAAGGATTGGAGGCGTTCAGTATCGAAGAGCTACCTCAGCGATTGGCTGCCGCGCAACCTTCCGTTCACGATCGGCCTGGCAATGGCGGTCCTTTGCATCGCCGCTTATCTGGCGATAAGACGCAGGCAGCGGTGGAACGCGGCGAAGTGGATGATCGAGGAGTCGTACGAGGACAAAGAGCTCGATTATGGGGATCCGCCGGAGTAGGGTTATAGGGTCTTAGGGTCTTAGGGTCTTAGGGTCATAGGGTCATAGGGTTCTAAGGGCATTGAGGGTTATAGGGGGTAAGGTTTTTGGGAAGATGATGGTGACTGTTATTGGGAGGGGACATGGCGGGACGCGGGCGATGTCCCACACGCTGCGCGAGAGCGGGGTCTATATGGGCGCCCTGTTGAACGAGTCCGGCGATCTCATTCCCGCCGAAGATCTCTACGAAGCCTGTCGCGTTATGGCGCGCTATGTGGAGCACAGGGGTGGGCTGGAATGGGAGTTTTCGAAGCTGCATACGATGCCGATCGCCCCGGAGTTTACGCGCCTTGTAGAGTCTTATCTGTCGTCAGTTTTGGCAAGCGACGCCGAGCACAAGGGTTGGAAACTCCCGGAAACTACACTGATCTACCCGTGGATCGTGCGCATGTTCCCGGATGTCAGATACATCCACTGGTCGCGCGACCCAAGGGATTCCATCATCGGAGCGCATCTGACCGACGACCTTTCGGATTTCGGCATTCCGTACGAGAAGACGGACGACCTGAGACTGAGACGAGCGATAAGTTGGAAGTACCAGCGCGAGATAGTAAAGGCTACGCCCCCGCCGAAGCACACTATAGAAGTGCGGTTCGAGGACTTCATACTGAATCAGGATGAGACACTGGCGAAGCTCGATCAGTTCCTGGGCATCCCATTGGCGAAGATCGAGGTCAGGCCGGAGTCGGTCGGGCGGTGGAAGACGGACCCGGAGTATCGGGAGTTCGAGTTCTTGAAGAAGGATTTGGTGGAGTTGGGGTACGAGGACTAGAGCGGGGTTATGCCGTGTGCTATAATGATCTCAAAGAATGGCAGCAATGCACCTCTGTCGGGAGACCACCATGACAAGCACAGCAATTGAGATACCTCTTGACGCGATCAAGGAGTTCTGCCGCAAATGGCGGATCACGGAGTTCGCCCTCTTCGGCTCGGTGTTGGGTGACGACTTCAGGCAGGACAGCGATGTGGATGTGCTCGTGTCTTTCGAAGATGATGCTCCATGGAGCCTATATGAGTGGCCGGATATGCTCGAAGATCTGAAAGGCATATTGGGACGTGAGGTAGACTTGGTAGAAAGAGAGAGTCTGCGGAACCCTTTCCGCCGACGCTCAATAATCTCTCAGCGAAAGGTGCTCTATGCGGCCTGAAGATCGAGACGCGGCATATCTATGGGATATGCTCGATGCTGCCAGGACTATCACGGACTTCGTCGGGGAAACTACTCTAGCCGGCTACCTTAGAGACAGGAAACTGCAACTGGCTGTGGAGCGCGAGGTTGAGATCATCGGCGAGGCCGCCAGGCGCTTGTCTGATGCCTTTCGCGAATCGCATCCTGAGGTTCCCTGGTCTCGAATCATAGCCCAGCGGAATGTACTGGCGCACGAGTACGGCGAAATCAGGCAAGATCGGATGTACCTGCTGGCCACTGTCCGCATTCCGGAGCTAAAGCGCGCGTTGGAGTCTCTGCTCCCCCCGTTGCCGGGAGGAGATTGACCAGAGTTGACGCCGTCCCACGTCCGCCCAATCCAGAAGCCAGTATGAAACAGACATCAATGAAACCTTCGATCAGACTGATCTTCTACCCCGAAATGCAGCGCGTTATCGATCACTATGCGAGTTTGCCGCTGTACTCCGGGGAGACCATCGTGCCAATAAGGGACGCGGAAGCTTCTGTCGCACCTGGTGACAAGGTCATTGTCCTGGGAAGACACGGCAATTGCCACCAGTACGACCTTGCGCACATCAAGCTCTTGCGGGAGCGCGGAGTCGTTCCCGGACATGAGGACACGACGGTTGTCGTCTTCGATTGGCACGAGGATTTCGACAGCGATGTGAGCGGAACCGAGCTGACGTCCGCAAGCTGGGCCTATCTGGGGTTAGAGGAGAACTACTATTCGAACCTCTACGTAGTCGGCGCAAACCCAAGCGGCTACAATGAGATCAACCCATACCTGCACTATGCGGACTCGGGCGAGAAGGAGTTCAAGCCCCCAACCGGTGGAACGTGGAGACAGATCGACAGGATCTGCTTGTTCCCTGCCATGCCGTGCTATGCGTTCTTCCGCCTTCTGCCGGAGTGGAGCGCCACCGTGGTCGAGAACGAGAGCATCACCGAATGCTTCGCGCCCGACGGCGGCGGATTCGTCGTGGCTGAGCTCAAGGGAATGGAGGAAATCACTTACCGAAACAGACGGAAGTCTGTTGTGGTGAGCATTGACTTGGATGTTCTCAAGAGATCCGTCGTGAAGACAGTGTGCCCACAGGGAATTACGGACGTCGACCGCCTTGTTTCGCACCTTCGCAGAGTGCGGGAGAGCGGACCAGTAGACGCCGTTTTGATCTGCGGGCTTACTGAGGCTGAGGAGGAGCAGGACGAGGTGTCGTTGGCAACCGTATCCACCCTCCTGGCGGAAGCAAGGTCGCTTCTTAGCACTTGACGAACACTTGGGATAGCAGCCAGTAGGCTACTCCAGTGCCCCTCTATCCCTCAACATCTCTAGAATAAAGAGAACACCTTCCTCGACCGACAACTTCCCCGTATCCAGCACAAGTTCCGGCCCCTCCGGCGGCTCGTAAGGCGATGAAATACCCGTAAACTCCGCTATCTCGCCTGCCCTGGCCTTCTTGTACAGCCCCTTCGGGTCACGCTGTTCGCAGATATCGAGTGGGGCGTCGACGAAGACTTCTATGAAATGCTCGTCGCCGATGATCTCCCGCGCGCTCTGGCGGTCTTTTCTGAACGGAGAGATGAAAGACGTAATCACAATCACCCCGGCGTCGTTGAAGAGCTTTGCGGTCTCGCCGATTCGCCTGATATTCTCGCAGCGGTCCTCGGGGGAAAAGCCGAGGTCGCTGTTGAGGCCGTGGCGGACGTTGTCTCCGTCCAGGATAAAGCACGCGTAACCTTCGTCCGTTAGCCGCTTTTCGAGGGCGTAGGCTATGGTCGATTTGCCGGAACCGCTCAGGCCGGTCAACCACAGTGTGACCGGCTGCTGGCCCAGGAGGGCGGCGCGGTCCGCGGCGGTCACGTGGCCCTCGTGGCGGACTATGTGCCGGTCGGCGGTCTCCGAGCGCACGACCTCGTACCGGTGGGAGCGGTCGATTATCATCCCGGCGGCGACAGTGAAGTTGCTCCGCGGGTCGATCACGATGAAGCTGCCGGTCTGCCGGTTTCGCTGATATTCGTCGCAGAAGATCGGGCGGAAGAGCCGCATGCCGATCCTGCCGATGTCGTTCAGGCTGAACGTATCCGCATCCTGGCGGTGCAGGGTGTTCGGGTCGGTCAGATACTTCAGCTCGGTGAACTGCCCCCGGACCATGCTCGTGGTATGCTTCACGACATACTGCCGGTTGAGGCTGAGCGGTTCGTCGCTCATCCAGATCAGCATTGCCTCCAACTCGTGCGCCATCCACGGAAGGTTGGCGGGATGGGCGAGCATGTCGCCTCGGCCGATGTCGATCTCATCCTCGACGCAAATCGTCACCGCCTGCGGTGGGAATGCGCGGTCTACGTCCGCGCGGCCCGCTATGATCCGATTGATCCTCGTCGTTTTTCCCGAAGGCAGGACGACTATCTCCTCGCCAACCCGGACCACGCCCGATGCCACCGTTCCGCAGTAGCCGCGGAAGTCTCCGTGCGGGCGCAGGACGTACTGCACGGGGAAGCGGAAGTCGATCAGGTTCTGGTCGCTTGCGATGTGGACGGTTTCGAGATGGGACAGCAGCGGCGATCCCTCGTACCAGGGTGTATTCGCGCTACGATGCACTACGTTGTCGCCGCGCAGAGCGCTTATCGGGACAAATGTGAGGTCTCTGGTGGCGAGCTTGGCGGAGAACTCTGTGTATTCGTGACAGATGTCGTCGAACGCCTGCTGCGAGTAACCGACAAGGTCCATCTTGTTCACCGCGACCACCAGATGCGGAATCCCCAGGAGCGACGCCAGGAAGCCGTGCCGCTTTGACTGCGTGACCACGCCGTTGTGCGCGTCGATCAGGATCACGGCGAGGTTGGCGGTCGAGGCGCCGGTCACCATGTTGCGCGTGTACTGTTCGTGACCGGGGGTGTCGGCAATGATGAAACGGCGTTTGGGCGTGGCGAAGTGGCGGTAAGCGACGTCGATAGTGATTCCCTGCTCGCGCTCCGCCTTCAGGCCGTCGGTGAGAAGCGCAAAGTCGATATCCTCTCTGCCGGCGCTGTAGGAGTCCTTTTCCAGCGAGGCGAGGTGGTCTTCGTAGATGCACTTTGCGTCGTGGAGCAGCCGTCCGATCAAGGTCGATTTGCCATCATCCACGCTGCCCGCGGTCGTGAACCGCAGGAGATCGGCGCCCTGTGCCTGTCGCAGAAGGGTCTCGATCTCCATCAGAAATAGCCCTCGCGCTTCTTCTGCTCCATCGAGCTGTCCTGATCGTGGTCGATAAGGCGCGTGATCCGCTCCGAGTGGCGGGCGGCCATCATCTCCTGAACGATTTCGGTCACCGTGCGCGCGCTCGACCGGACCGCGCCCGTGCAGGGATAACAGCCGAGGGTCCGAAACCGGCAAACAGTCTTCTCCGGTTTTTCACCGGGGAGCAGCCGGGTGCGCTCGTAAACCGGTATCAGCCGCCCATCTCGAACTACTACCTGGCGCTCGGCCGCGAAGTACATCGGAACCACGGGTATTTCCTCGAGGTGGACGTAGAGCCATACGTCGAGCTCTGTCCAGTTGGATAGCGGAAAGACGCGGATGCTCTCACCTTTCTTTATCCTGCCGTTGTAGAGGTTCCACAGCTCGGGACGTTGGTTCTTTGGGTCCCACTGCCCGAAAGCATCGCGGAAGGAGTAGATTCTTTCCTTCGCCCGCGACTTCTCCTCATCCCGGCGCGCGCCACCGAAGGCGGCGTCATACCCTCCCTCGCTCAGGGCGTTCAGAAGAGCCTGCGTCTTAAGAAGCGCGCAGCACTTGACCGTGCCGAGGTCATACGGATCGGTCCCCTGGGCGATGGCGTCCTCATAGCGATAGACGCGCAAGTCCGCGCCGATCTCCCCGCAGAACCGGTCGCGGAACTCGTACATCTCGGGGAACTTCATCCCGGTGTCCACGTGCATGAGCGGAAACGGTATCTTGCCGGGGTGGAAGGCCTTCTGCGCCAGACGGACCATGACGGAGGAGTCTTTGCCGACGGAATACAGCATTACGGGCCGCTCGAACTCGGCGGCGACCTCGCGCATTATGTGAATACTCTCCGCCTCCAGGGCTTCGAGGTTGGAAAGGTGCAGTTTCTCCATTAGTTAGATTATCCCCCGCGCGCCAGGCGGTCGTCAAGACTTAATGGGACTCATAGGACGGATGGGACTGATAGGACGGCAACAAACTTGCTACAGTTGGGGTCCGTATATATAATGTTGACATCACACAATGTCGGGTTTGTGCGCGAGGAGGCGTCTACCGATGAAGGACAAAGAATACGTTCTGAAAGTGGCAAAAGACCAGAATATCAGGTTCATCAGGCTCTGGTTTACTGATATACTCGGGTTTCTGAAGAGTTTTTCCATCACGGTCGCGGAGTTGGAGCATGCTCTGGAAGAGGGAATGGGGTTCGATGGGTCGTCCATAGAGGGCTTCGTCCGAATAGATGAGAGCGATATGATCGCTTTGCCCGATCCGAACACACTCTCGCTGCTTCCGTGGCGGCCGAAGGAGCAGGGGGCGGTCGCGCGGATGTTCTGCGACATTACCTATCCCGATGGCTCCCCCTACGAGGGCGATCCGCGCCAGGTGCTGAAGCGAACGCTCAAGAGGGCTTCTGATCTGGGCTACATCTTCTACGTCGGACCTGAGCTGGAGTTCTTCCTCTTCAAGAACGCTAAAGGGACGCCGGAAACGCTGGATGATGGCGGCTATTTCGACCTGACGCCCTTGGACGTGGCAACGGATATGCGCAAAGACACCATCCTGTGCTTGGAGGCGATGGGGATTCCCGTCGAATACAGCCATCATGAGGTTGCCCCGAGCCAGCACGAGATCGACCTCCGCTACGCCGACGCGCTGACGATGGCCGACAATACTATGACTTACAGGCTCGTGGTGAAGGAGTTCGCGATGAAGCACGGCGTCTACGCCACGTTTATGCCCAAACCGATCTTCGGCGAGAACGGCAGCGGAATGCACGTGCACCAGTCTCTGTTCAAAGGCGACAGAAACGCGTTCTTCGATCCGAAGGACGAGAACCATCTGTCCGACGTAGCAAAGAAGTATATCGCCGGGTTGATGAAGCACGTGTCGGAGATAACGCTGGTCCTGAACCAGTGGGTGAACTCCTATAAGCGGCTGATCCCAGGCTATGAGGCGCCGGTGTATATATCCTGGGCGATGAGGAACCGGTCGGACATGATCCGCGTGCCCGGGTATCGACCCGGCAAGGAGGAAGCGACCCGCGTGGAGCTTCGATCGCCTGACCCGGCGTGTAATCCGTACCTGGCATTTGCCGTCATGCTGGCCGCGGGACTTGAGGGAATCGAGAAAGGGTACGAGCTCCAGCCGGCGTACCAGGGCAACATTTACGAGCTGACCGAGGAGAAGCGAGCCGAATTGGGAATCGAGACGCTTCCGGAAGACCTTTACGAGGCGATTAAGGTCAGCGAAAAGAGCGACTTGCTCAGGCGCGCCCTCGGCGATCACGTGTGGAAGTCGCTCATCGAGAACAAGCGGATGGAGTGGAACAGGTTCAGGGCGCAGGTCACCAGTTTTGAGATAGACGAGTATTTGCCGGTTCTCTAATCACGAAAGTACGAAAACACGAAAGGGTTCCAGGGTTCCAGGGTTCCAGGGTTTCAGGGGGTCGGAAAGTCAGACCGGTCAGACCAGTCGGACAGGTCCAACAACCAAATGGGCAAGGGTAGAAGGCGACAATCAGGGAACGTGACCGCGGCGACGCGGAGGGCGGAGCCGGCGTATGATGCCGTCCAGTTGGCTCGGTTTATCGGGCTGATCGCTATGATGTCCGTGGTTTTGCTGGCCTTTTGGACCGGGTCACAGGACGGAGCGAAGATCAAGACGACCATCTTCTACATCGGCACGGTCGTTCTCGCAGCCGCCTGGTTTGTCCCGGAGTTGCTCAAAGGCGAGATCGCATACGTGAGATCGCGGATACTCGCTCCGGCGGTCGCGACACTGGTCCTGAGCGGAATTTCGATGCTCATCTTTCCGTATAAGGAGACGATCTGGTCCGAGTTCGGACGGCGGATCGTGTACGTGCTCCTTTTCCTCGTGGTCATCCACAGCATCACAAGCCGGGAGCAGCTTCGTTGGTTTGCGCGTGCGGCGTTGGTTACTGCCGCGTTGATCTCGCTTTACGGTATGCTGCAGCATTTCGGCCGGGACCTTCCCGGTATGCACTGGAGCGAGAAAGCCAACGTTCAGCTCCGCGTCTTCTCCAGCCTGCTTAACGCCACGTATCTTGCGGCGTATCTGGCCATGCTGATCCCGCCGGCGGTGGCCTGTTTCATCGCAAGCCGCGGCCTGGTTGGCAGGGTTCTGGTTGGAGCGGTCATTCTGTGTATGCAAATCGCGCTGATGTGGACCTGGACCCGCGGCGCGTGGTTCGGACTTGCGGCCGGGCTGGCGATATCGCTGGCAGCGCTGGCGTGGCTTGCGGGTCGCAGCGGCAGGCTATCCGGTATATGGAAACCGCTGCTGGTCGCCGCTTTGTTGATCGTATTCGGGACCGCCGCGGGATCCTACCGCTCCGGCGTTGTCGAGCGGGCGAAATCAGTGGCGGCGAAGGATTTGTCCAACGTGCAGCGGACCGCCCAATGGCGAGCGGCGTGGGCGGTGTTCAAGGATCATCCGGCGTTGGGCGTGGGCGTGGGCGCGACCACGATCTACGTTCCTCCCAACCTCACGCCGGCGTTCTATGCCACGAGCAGGGACGTCGTGAGCGGGCATCCTCACAATGAATACCTGGAGGTATTGGCGGAGAGCGGCGTGATTGGTGGGGTGTTGTTCGTCTGGCTGTTGATCGCAATAGGCGCCACCGGGCTGGGGGTGGCGAAACGAGCGGCGAAAGCGGGCGATGTGGAGATTGCGCTCGCCGCAACGGGATTGCTCGCGGGAGTGGTAGCGTTTCTCGTAGCGAACGTGGGCGGACTGACTATGCGCTGCACATACGGAGGGATGCTGTTCTGGGCTGCCCTGGGCCTCCTCGTGGTATGCGACAGGCTCCTTGCTGAGGCGAACGCTGAATCGCCAAATCCCGCCGTAAATCTGCGACTGCCGCTGCCGGCCAAGGCGCGTGGGGGGATGGCGCTGGTCATCGTCGCGATCATCGTCCTCGTAAGCTATTATTCCTGCGCCCTGCTGGTGTCGGACGTGCATCTAGGGCGGGGCGGGGCCCACCTGGCCGCCGGGGACTGGCAGGACGCAATAGAGGACACCAGGACAGCCATACGGTATAATCCTTGTAACGTGCTGGCGTATTATAAGCTCGCTAACGCGCTCTACATGGGGCGGGAATACCGGCAATCCCTGGCGGCGTGCAAGAAAGTCATGCGTTTCGCGCCGGACTACGCGCGCATACACAACTATACGGCGGCTGTGTATCTGGCCCTCGGACCGAAGTACTATGAGTCCGCTCTTGCGCAGGTGCGCAGGCAGATCAAGATAGACGGGCTGCCGGGAAGCTACGCTCAGTTGTCCAAAATCCAAGAGGCGATGGGCGATATTCCAGCGGCGCTCGCCTCGCTGCGGCGGGGATTGGCTGATCTTAAGGTCGCGCCGGACGGCGACCTCAGGCTATGGAGTTCCGCGGCGCCGCGGCTGATCGATCTGCAGGTCAAGGCGTATCCGGGTAAGGACCCCGCTAACGACCTGGTCCCCTACATACCCAGGGGCAAATACGCCGCCGGTATGCGTCTTGCTCTGGGCAGACACTATATGTCGAAGAAGGACTGGCCGCGCGCGGAGGAACAGTTTCGGCTGGCGGTGGAGGCAAATCCCGACGAGGCGACGAATTATGATCACTACGGGCTGGCCCTCTTTGAGCAGCGCAGGTACGCGCAGGCGTTGAGCGTTTACCAATCTTTGTGCGCTCTGCTGGAGGGCGCGCCGGGGCGGAGGGACGAGTACGTCGGAGCGTTGATGAACCTGGCGGCTAACCAGGCCCAACTCGGCAACTATCGAGCCGCCGTCGCGACGTGGAACAAGGTTATTGGGCTTGCGCCCGGCAGCCCCGCGGCGGAACAAGCGCGGCGATTTATGTATCGTATACAGTGAACAGTGACCAGTGAACGGTGAACAGTGAAGAGAGAACAGTGACGTGCCGAGAGTATTGATACTTGGTGATGATGAGCGGGCGGTGAATGCGTTGGCGTCGGATTTCGTCGGCGCGAACTATATCGTGGGCGCGTCCGCGATAGAGGCTGAAGCCGCCGAGGAGACGATGTCGAAAGGGCTTCCGGACATCATCGTGGCCGATTTGCGGCCTCTGCAGACCGACCCCGCCGGGCTGAAATCGCTGATCGGGAGCAACGGGGACTTCGCCGTTATCCCGCTGGTGGCGCTGATACAGGAGGCGCGGCTGCAGGCGTTGTCGGCGCTTCCACCAGTGGATGATATCGTCGTGGAGCCTGTGCGGGCGACGGAACTGCTCGCTCGGGTGCGAATGGTCCTGATGCGGCGCCACAAGCTGGAGGAAGAGAATATCGTGCGCCTGGATGGGCTCATTGTCGATCTGGAGAATTACGAGGTGACTTTAGACGGCGAGCCCTTGGACTTGACGTACAAGGAATACGAGCTTCTGCGTTTCCTCATAACGCGGCGGGGACGGGTCTTCACCCGCGAAGCGCTTCTCAACCACGTGTGGGGATACGATTATTTCGGCGGCGCGAGAACGGTGGATGTGCACATAAGGCGAATCCGGGCGAAGCTCGGGGTGTCGTACGAATCGTACATCGAGACGGTGCGGAACGTCGGGTACCGCTTCGGATCGGGATAGGGATAGGTCAACGTCTTCCAGTGAGTGTGTCCGGCCTGCCGAGCGTGCCCGCTGTTGGCTGCCCCGTACAAATACCGGTTTTCCCGAGAACTCCCGCGATTGCCTTGACTCACACGATTCCCCGTGCTACGATTTCGTAGCAGTCGGCCATTATTTCCTCATAAACCTCAACAGTGGATTACCGCGCATAGGCGTCGTTCCGGGATGGCCGCAAACAGACTTCAGGGGGTATCCGAATTGGTGATGGCTCGTCGCACTCTTGCATACTTCTGCCTCACGCTCTTGGCTCTTTCCGCCATGCTCCCCCTCGGCGCGTGGTGTCAAGGCCAGGGACAAGCAAGGAAGATTGTCATCTTCGACAATAGCATTCTCGCGCCGGCTGATGGAGAGGCGGTCGTTCGCGAAGCTGGAGGGACCGTGCTCAAGGCTCTTCCGTTAGTCCACGGCTTGGCCGTGGTTTTGCCGGACCCGGCGGTGCGCGCGCTGGCGAGAAAACGAGGAGTCCTGCGGGTCGATGATGACCTGGTAGTGTACGCCACCGGCAAGCCTTCGCCTCCGCCTCCTGCCCAGACCATTCCGTGGGGAATTGCGCGCATCGAAGCTCCAGCGGCTTGGCCGATCAGCACAGGGAACGGTGTGAAGGTCGCCGTTCTGGATACCGGTATACAGCTCAACCACCCTGATCTCGTTGCGAACATCGCGGCCGGCTACAACGCCATCAATCCAACCAAAAGCCCATCGGACGGCAGCGGCCACGGCACGCACGTGGCCGGCACGATTGCCGCCGTGTACAACACCATCGGTGTCGTTGGCGTAGCTCCCCAGGCCAGGCTTTACGCCGTAAAGGTTCTCAATAACGGCGGTCTCGGCAACCTTTCCGACATCATAGACGGCCTTAGTTGGTGTATCGATAACGGCATTCAGGTCGTTAACATGAGCCTGGGCGCCTCCGCGGGCAATCCGACGTTCTACGAGGCCATCTCTCTCGTATATCAGGCGGGAATCACCCAGGTCGCGGCGGCCGGAAACGAGGCGGGGGCGGTCGGCTACCCGGCGGCATATCCGGAAGTCATCGCCGTTTCGGCGGTTGATGGCAACGGCAATTTCGCATCCTTCAGCAACTCCGGCCCGGAGGTCGATCTGGCCGCCCCGGGGGTGGACGTGCTGTCCACGTACCGTGGCAGCCGATACGCAACTATGAGCGGCACGTCGATGGCCACTCCGCACGTGGCAGGGGTCGCGGCGGTCCTGCTTGCCTTGCGCCCCGAATATACGCCTGACGAGGTCAAGGCGAGCCTGCAATCAACGGCCGCGGACCTCGGATTGCCCGCGGAACAGCAGGGGGCGGGACTCGTACAAGTCGTCATTCCACCGGCGGTTACAGCGCGCGCCGGTTTCTCGCCGGAACTGCCGGTGCCAGATGGTGGAATACGGATAACCTGGGACCCGGGCCAGATTGCCGCCGGTCTGAACGTGCTGGAGTACCACATCTGGCGCGACAATATTACGACACCCGTTGCGGCGCCGCCCCCGGACATGGGTTTCTATGTTGACGAAGTAGGCCCTACTCAGAGGAATGCGCCTTACACCCAGGTCGATCCCGTCACTAACACCAAGGTCTTGGTCATTGACAATCTCGTCGACCGGCCCGCGTCCGGCATACCGCATCAGTACTACGTATCGGCGGTATACAAAATCGAGAGTCCGGTGGGCTCTGGAGCCTTTAGGTACTTCGAAACCGACAGGCTGGCGGCCGGCCTGGCTACTATTATCCGCAAGATGCTGTCTTGGGATCTTATGCTCCCGTTCCCCGACGACGAGAAGAGCCTGCGGGATGGTATCCTCTTCGAGTTCATGAGCCGAAGAGGCGCTGATAACTATATAATTGAGATATCGTCAAGCCCCATGTTTTCGTCGCCGGAGTACACAAGCCCCATAATACCCTACAGCGGTATCTTCGACGACGAGCGAATAACCTTCTTCACAGGGAACATCAGCGGCTACTTATCCGGCACATATCCAGGCCAGCGACTCTGGTGGCGGGTAGGCGCTAGGAACAGTATCGATGACCCTGGCCCAATGCCCGCGGGTGGGAACGAAAACAGGCTATTTCTGTTCAGCCAGCCCAGCACGTTTTTCATAGAGGATAAGCCACCGCCGCCGTCACCGTAGGTAACGGAGACCGGACCCATACGCCGCTTGAATTAACGGGGGCCGATAGCGAGATTGGCCCCCGCTGCACTCTTCTGTCCCTTCCGACTCGTCCCACTCCCATCCCCCGAAACGCAGAATTAATGCGCCGGAAACATTCCCGAAACATTCTAAACCTAGAATGACTACAGCGTCCACCGAACAGGTGGAAAGGTTGGTAGTCATCGCCGACTTTCGGCGGACAAAGGCGTCTTCAACCGCGGCATGTCCCGCGAGAGAAGGCGTTTTTTATCATTACAGGGGAGGACGATTTCGCATGGCAGGCATGACAAAAGAACACGTTCTGAAGGAAGTAAAAGACAAGGGAGTCGAGTTTATCCGTTTGTGGTTCACGGATATCCTCGGCCAGATGAAGAGCTTCGCCATCACGCCCGAAGAGCTGGAAGGCGCGCTCAACGAAGGCATGGGATTTGACGGCTCATCCATCACCGGCTACCAGGACATTCAGGAAAGCGACATGATGGCGATGCCCGATCCCAACACTTTCTCGCTGCTGCCCTGGCGGCCGCAGGAGAAGGCAGTCGCCAAGATGTTCTGCGACATTTTGAACCCGGACGGTTCGCCTTATGAGGGCGACCCGAGGCAGATCCTGCGCAAGACGTTGAAGAAGGCCGAGAAGCTGGGCTACACCTTCTACGTCGGTCCCGAGTTGGAGTACTTCTACTTCAGGAACTCTTGCGGCACGGATATCCTGGACCACGGCGGTTATTTCGATCTGACGCCGCTTGACGCGGCCACGGATCTGCGCCGTGACACCATCCTCGCACTGAAGCAGATGGGAATCCAGGTCGAGTACAGTCACCACGAGGTTGCTCCCAGCCAGCACGAGATCGACCTGCGCTACGCCGAGGGGCTGACGATGGCCGACGCGGCGATGACGTACCGCCTGGTCGTCAAGGAAATCGCCCAGAAGTACGGCGTCTACGCCACGTTTATGCCCAAGCCGATCTTTGGCGAGAACGGAAGCGGGATGCACACGCACCAGTCGCTGTTCAAGGGTAAGAGCAACGCATTCTTCGACGCGAAAGACAAGTACACTCTGTCGAAGACGGCCAAGAGCTACATCGCCGGTCTGCTCGTCCACGCCAAGGAGATGTCGTCGCTTCTCGCTCAGTGGGTGAACTCGTACAAGAGGCTGGTGCCCGGATATGAGGCGCCGGTGTACATTGCCTGGTCGCAGCGCAATCGATCGGCCCTCGTACGCGTGCCGATGTACAAACCGGGCAAAGAGCTTGCGACACGCGTGGAGCTGCGCTGCCCGGATCCCGCCTGCAACCCATATCTCGCATTTGCCGTTATGCTCGCCGCCGGGTTGAAGGGAATCGAGAACAACTACGAGCTTCCCGAGCCGATGGAGCAGAACCTCTATCACCTGACGGACGCGGAGCGCAAGAAACTCGGGATCGAGTCGCTTCCGGCAAGTTTGGGTGAGGCCGTAGCGCTGACGGAGCAGAGCGAGCTGGTCCGGGAAACGCTGGGTGACCATGCTTTCGAGCGCTTCATCTGGATCAAGAAGCAGGAGTGGGACGACTTCCGAATTCAGGTCACTGGATACGAGTTGGAGAAATACCTTCCAATACTGTAGAATGTAGTTGAGGGTTGAGTGTTGAGAGTGAGTGATGAAACCTCCCCTTAGCAGAGACCGGACAGCGTCCAGTCATCAAGACCTCATCCCAGCCCTCTCCTAAAAGGAGAGGGAGTTCCCCCTCCTGTTAGGAGGGGATTAAGGGGGAGGTCAAAGCGCTACTCGACTTTTTATCGCTGCTAGTCCCCTGAGAGTAGGGGGGACTGCTTATGGGCGCCAACCGTACGGTTGGCGCCCGTCTGCCGTCGAGAAGCGCGGAACCTACGGTACAGGAAGGATCCGGATATGACACACAATCACGACGAATCCACGCTTGCAGGGCGTATAAGCCTCTGGATACGATCCAGAGTGGACGCCGCCAGAGCTGACGGGGTTGTATTCGGAATGAGCGGCGGAATCGACTCGTCCGTTGCGGCGATACTCGCAAAAATGGCAGTCGGACGCAGAGCGCTCGGTCTAATACTTCCCTGCCACAGCAGTCCCGAGTCCGCCGAAGACGCGAGGCTGGTCGCGCGCAAGTGCTCTATTGACACGGTCACGGTAGACCTTACCTCAGTGCACGACGAACTGGTGCGCCAACTGCCGGATGGGGAAGGGATGGCGCTGGTCAACATCAGGCCAAGACTGCGGATGACGGTCCTTTACTACTACGGCAATCTGTACAATAAGCTTGTGCTCGGAACCAGCAACAAGAGCGAGATGATGGTCGGCTATTTCACAAAATGGGGAGATGGCGGCGCGGACCTGCAGCCAATCGGGGGGCTCTATAAGGCCCAGATTCGCAAACTGGCGAAGGAACTCGATATGCCAAAGGAGGTCCTGGCGAAGCCTCCGACCGCCGATCTGTGGGCAGGACAGACCGACGAGCAGGAACTGGGGCTCAGTTACGATCATTTGGATAGCATTCTGGCCGCTGTGGAATCGGGGAAGGTCGGCGGATTGGACCTGGAGAAGGTCGCCAGGGTGAAAAGCCTTATAGCGCAGACCGAACACAAACGTTGTCCGGTCCCTGTGTTCCAGGATATCTAGGAGGGCGGATTTCGGCGGGAGCCATCGTGCAAAGGGTTCTGATAGTAGAAGACGAAACTTCACTGGCGGAAACGCTGGCGGTTAACCTTAAGGCGGAGGGATATCGAACGATGACAGCGTCGGACGGCCCCTCCGCGCTTGATTTGGCCGCCGCCGAGCGGCCCGATTTGATCATCCTCGACATAATGCTTCCGGGCATGGACGGTCTGGCCGTATGCCGGGCGATTCGCAAGTCGAGCGAAGTTCCAATAATCATGCTGACCGCGAAAGGCCGTGAGGTGGACAAGGTTATCGGCCTGGAGGTCGGCGCGGACGACTATGTCACAAAGCCGTTCGGCATGCTGGAGCTTATCGCCCGGGTGCGCGCGGCTCTTCGCAGGAGCGCCGGCGGAGCGGCGAAACAGGATGTAATGGAAGCCGGCGGTGTCACACTCGACCGCGAGCGCCACTCGGTAATGATTGACGGTTCGCCCGTCGATCTTCGTCCCCGCGAGTTCGGTCTCCTGGCTGCCCTGATGGAAAACAAAGGCAAGCCGATGTCGCGCGAAAAGCTCCTTCAGCGTGTATGGGGAGAGGACGAGTACATCGATCAGAACACGGTGGATGTCCACGTACGGCGGCTGCGGGAGAAGATCGAGAAGGATCCGGGCAAGCCGGAGCGGATCGTTACGATAAGAGGGGCGGGGTATAAGTTTCAGGGTCGAGAGTGAGGGAGTCGAGCGAGTCGAGGGGAACCTCACCCCAGCCCTCTCCTAAAAGGAGAGGGAGTCCCCCCTCCTCTTAGGAGGGGGTTAGGGGGTTAGGGGGAGGTCTCGCTTGGCGGATTGAGGGTTGAGTTGAGGGTGAACAGTTTTCGATGGCGGCTGACGCTGACGTATCTGGCTATCGCGGCGGTTTCGATAGCCGCTATTGGCTCATATCTGCTCAACTGGACGGAGAAGTACTATACCGACAGCGTACGAAAGCAATTGCGCGCAGATAGTGTCCTGCTCGTGCGGATAGTCTCCGACGATATGGGAAAGGGCGTCGATCCGGACCGGCTGGATCGGCTCGCGAAGACACTGGGTCGTACGTTGAACCTCCGTATAACCATCGTGAATCTGCCCGGCGTTGTTCTGGCCGACAGCGACTATGATCCCCGTCTGATGGAAAACCACAGGAACCGACCGGAAATCAGGCGCGCTCTGGCGGCCGGATTTGGCACGAGCGTTCGCGCCAGTCGCACGCTGCACACCACTATGCTGTATGACGCCGCGGCTGTGCCGAACGCGATTGCCCCGCGGGCCGTGGTGCGCGTCGCAATGCCGCTTTTGGGCCTCGCGGGACTTCTGGACCGCATCCGAAATGTGTTTCTCGTGGCGATGGGCCTGACTCTGGTATTAGTGGCGCTCATCAGTCTGAGGGTTACCGGTCAGATTGTCGCTCCCATTTCCGAGATGACCGCTATGGCCAGGCGTATAGCCGGTGGAGAGTTTTCACGGCGACTCAGGGTTCGCAAAGGGCCCGAAGACGAGGTCTTCGTACTGATGGGCGCTTTGAACGAGATGGCGGAGCGGATCGAGCATCTCGTGTTACAGCTATCGAGAGAGAAAAGTAAGGTGGAAACCGTCCTGCGCAAGACGGACGACGGCATTGTCGTGCTGGACGATCATGGTCAGATACAGAGCGTCAATCCCGCGGCCGAGATGCTTTTCGGATTTGCCGAAAGCGAGCTTGTCGGCAAGTCCGTGATGGAAGGCCTTCTCCACACCGAGTTGTCGCAGCTCGCGGCGCGAACGTTGTCTTCCGGCGAGACGGGGAGTCTTGACGTCACTGTCACGTCCCCGAAAGAGAGGCTTCTGAGCGCGCACTGCGCGCCGATCACGGGATCTTCGGACCCGGATGCTCGTCCGGACGGAGTGGCGCTTACGTTGCACGACCTCACCGAGTTGAAGCGAATCAGCCGCGTCCGTCGTGACTTCGTGGCAAATGTGAGCCACGAACTGCGCACTCCGCTGTCCACACTGCGCGCGATGGCCGAGACGGTGGCGCTTCGGTTTGAGGACAACACCGAGGCCGCCGCGGAGTTCTCGACGAAGATCGTCGGAGAAGTCCAGCGACTGACGGCGATTGTGGATGAGTTGCTCGAACTTGCGGAGATCGAAGAAGGCAAGCGCGGGCTGAACACGCGGCGAATACGGGTCGTTGAGCTGGTAGAGAGGGCGGTGAACGCCTGCGCGGCGGACGCGGCCCGCAAACAGATCGGGCTTGACGTGAGTGTTGACGAGGATTTGGAGCTGGAGGTCGACCCCGACGCGATCTGCCAAGTGGTGGTCAATCTCGTGCAGAACGGCATCAACTACACGGACACCGGCGGCAAGGTGACCATTTCCGCGCAGAAGAGCGAAGGGCCGGCGCTGATCTCTGTGGCGGACACGGGAATCGGCATATCGAAGGCCGACCGCGAGCGCATTTTCGAGAGGTTCTACCGGGTGGACAAAGCCAGGTCGCGCGAAACGGGCGGAACAGGTCTGGGATTGTCGATAGCGAAGCACTTGGTAGAACTGCACGGAGGCTCCCTCTCGGTCGAAAGCGAGCCGGGCAAGGGCAGCGTGTTCACGATCTCGCTGCCGAGGTAGGTTCGATTTTGAACGCGGATGAACACAGATGGACGCTGATGAACGCGGATAGAGCTTTCAGTGGTCAGTTATCAGCAATCTTCAACCAACAACCGCTATCTTCGGAACACTTCCCCATTCCGGTAAACGGTCCATGCCAACTCGAAGGGGTCGTCGCGCCGGGGGATCGGGCGGACCGGCGCGCGCCGTATCGAAAATGAGGCAGTTTCCGCGTCCGTCAGAACGATCTCCGCGATTGTCTCTCGCAGTTCCTCGTTTTCCGGCACGAAGCGGTAGGGCTCGTTCGTATCGGGGTCGATGAGGGTCGGGTGGATCTCGTCTCCGTCGTCGCGCAATACCATGAACGAACCTCTGCTGCCGCCTCCGCTCCGCAGGTACTCCACAATCGATTCGAGAAATGCGACGCTCGCGAGGGCCAAATGCCGCGCGCGCAGCGCATCGAGCAGATCGTGGGCGCTGTTGACGCGCAGGCCGTCGGTGAGTATCTCTCGGTAGAGCAAGCGCGCCTCCGCAAGGGCCTTCTCCGCTGACGCAAGCCGCCGTATATGACCGCCATGTCGAGTCATGCGACGTTGTATGCCGGCGATAGCATCCTGTGGAGACCGGGTTCCGCCTGAGTTGGTCGTCATTGCCGCTAGTCTTCTGAACAGGCCAGCCAATTGCGCCCGCTGATCTTCTCCGAGAAGCGACGGCGGGGCTAGGTCTGACCCGCCCACGTTCGCTATATATTCCGCGGCGCGCAAACCACCGGCCTGCCCGGCGTTGAGAGCAGATCCGCCTGGCCGTTTCACCCCGTGAGTGCCGGCCATTTCTCCGATGACGAAAACGCCCGGCAGGTTCGACTGCCACCATTTGTCCACCACGAAACCGCCGTTGTTGTGCTGCGCGCAGACGGCGATCTCCAGCGGTTCGGTGCGGATGTCGATGCCGTTTTCGGCGTAAATGTCGATCGCCAGGGGGTTCATCATCTCCAGCCGCTCGATCGGCGTCGCCTGCAGCGCGTGGTTTCTTTCGAGATAAGAAAACGCTTCGGGGTCGAGGTCTTCCAGACGGAATGGCTCTGCTCCGACCGGGTTCTTCGTGAAGTCCAGGAAGACGCGACGGCCAAGGACCTGCGTTTCATAGTGGACGAGAACGTCGATCAGCGAAGACTGCTGATCGAGGATACGCTGCGGGTCGAACGGCCATTGATAGCCTTTGAGGAAGATGTTCGTCGCCATCTCGCACGTACTCGGGAAATATGACGCAAGGAAATCCCGCGCGTTGCCTTCGGCGTCCGTCGAGAACACCCTCGGCGCCACCTGCATATACGTGCCTGATACGTTCCATCGGAACTTGGTGGACGCAAGCCCGAATTGCGATTCCGTCAGGTTGTGCGCCGCAAGCCCCGCGGCCAGGGCGAGGCCATGAATGCCCGTCTGGCCGCGCGGATATACGCTGACTTCGTACAGCTCGCCGGGCCCGCCGCCGGCCAGGACCAGGTTTCGGCACAGGAAGACGGTCAGACCAAATGAAGGCTCGTGGACTCGATTCTTGTCCAGGGTCACGAGTCCCACGATGCGGCGGTCATCTCCTTCGCCGCGCGTCAGAAGATGCGCTGCTTCGTGTTTGTCGAAGATAGTTATGCCATATCTGTCCGACTGGGCCTGCAGGCATTCGCTCATGAAGCGAGAGGTCTTCGGCCCCGCGGACGTAGCGCGCTCGTAGGGGTCGTGGTCGGTCCTGTAGCCGATGTATGCGCCCTCGGGATCGTGGGGGAAGGGCACTCCGGCCTGCACCAGGTGGAAGAACTCACGAAGCGAAGACTCGGCTTCGGCCAGGGCGGCGTCGCCGTGCGTGCAGCCGAACGCGGTGAGGGTTTCGGCGAAATCCATCGCGGAGTCGGCGACGGTGGGGCTCGTCCCCATCTTGTAGTAAGTCTGCTTGTCCGAACCGCTCATGCGCGAAGCGCCGAGCGCAACCCCGCCGGTCACGACCGCGATCAGGTCCTCGGGAACGTCAACCCCCTTAGCCTTCATGAATTCGTAAAGGTGCACAGCGCAGTTCATGCCGGCGGCCCCCGCGCCGAGGATGACGGTGTTCAGGCGGTAGACTGGTACGCGCAGATGGGAGATGTCAACCCGGCTCTGAAGCATCAATCCTTAATCCTCTTCATCTGTGTTTATCTGTGTCCATCTGTGGTTTCAGGTACGAGCTACAGCCTGCGGAGGTGAAACCCGCCATCTACGTTGAACACCTGTCCGGTGGAGAAAGGGAAAAGCCCCTGCGCGATGGCGGCGACGGCCTTGCCGATGTCCTCCGGCGTCCCCCAACGTTTGATCGGCGTCACGCCTTCGGCGATCAGCTTGTCGTACTTGTCTTTAACGCCGGCGGTCATATCTGTGGCTATAATGCCGGGCTGAATCTCATAAACGTTTATATTGCACTCCGCAAGCCGGTCGGCGTACAGTTTCGTCATCATAGAGACTGCGGCCTTGCTGATGCAGTATTCACCCCGCGACGGCGAGCTGGTATAGGCGGAAATCGACGAGATGTTTATTATGGAAAGCGCGCGATCCGGGTCGGCCTTGCGCTGTTCGATCATCCAATCGGCTACGGCCTGGGTGAGGAAATACGGCCCTTTGAGGTTTATGCCGATCAGGCGGTCGAAACTCTCCTCGGTCGCTTCAAGCATATCGACGCGCTGCAGCGGCGCGACCCCGGCGTTGTTGACCAGCAGGTCCAGCCTGCCGAACTCGCGCCTGACGTTCTCCAGCAGATCCGCGCGGTCGGACGCGCTGCTGATGTCGCCCTTCCACGCGCGGCATTTGCGGCTGAGGGCCTCGATCTCTTTGCGGGTCTGCTCCGCGGCGGTCTCATCGGGGTCGAAATGGTTGATCGCCACATCGTAACCCACACCTGCCAGGGCGAGGGCAATGCCCCTGCCGATCCCGCGGGAACCTCCCGTTATCAGAGCTACTTGCCGATCAGCCATAGCCTTGCGCTCCCGTTCTTAGAGTCGAGAGTTGAGGGACGTTCCACCCTCACCTAACCCTCTCCCTCGTAGGGAGAGGGGATTGCCCGCTCATGCTTTCCCTTCAAGAACTGGTCTATCGCCTCCGCTGCCCGCATTCCTTCGGCGACGGCCTGCACGACGGTCGCGCCGCCGTTGACCAGGTCGCCGCCCGCATACACGCCCTTCCTCGAAGTTGCGCCGTTCGGGTCGATCTCGACCAGGCGATTCCCGGTCAGCTCGACGCCGGGCAGGAGTTGTTCGATTCCAGGTGGCAACCTTTGCCCTATTGCTTCGAGCGCCATATCTACTTCCAGAATAGACTTGCTGCCCGGAACGATCTCCGGCCGGCGTCTTCCCGATTCGTCGGGCTCATTCAACGCCGTCCTGGCTATCACCACGCCTTTGAGCTTTCCATTTTGATCGATCACGTACTCGACAGGCATGGTGAGCATCAGGAAATGGACGCCGTTTGCCAGGGCTTCTTCCCGCTCCGAAGGCCAGGCGGGCATTTCGCCGAAGGAGCGGCGGTAAACCAGGTAAACGTCCTTTGCGCCGTGGGCCACCGCCTGCGTGGCGGCGTCCATTGCCGTGTTGCCCCCGCCAAGGACCGCGACGCGATCGGGAACCCGAACTCCCTGACGTTTTGAACGTTGCAGGAAAGCTATTGCATCCTCGACTCCCTTTGGCCGTGTTTCGGTGAGCGTAGCAGTCCGGCTCAATCCCAGTCCCAGGAAGACGGCGTC
This sequence comes from Armatimonadota bacterium, assembly GCA_030649165.1. GTDB lineage: Bacteria > Armatimonadota > UBA5829 > UBA5829 > JAUSEB01 > JAUSGG01. The sequence continues at coordinate 41,779 of JAUSGG010000102.1, read as the reverse complement.
AAACTGTGCGGCGAAAGCGTCCAGGTCCCGCGTGTCGGTCAGACCCTGACCCGCGTGAAAGACCAACCGGTCACCGATATGGGGGCCGAGCGCCGCGTTCGCTTCGCCGGCGAAATCGGCCGTTTGCAGACGCCCGCCGGGGATAGACGTTGCGGCCACGCCTCCGAGTTCGCTCTGAAGATCGAACACTTCTACATTGTGTCCCAGTTGAAGCAGGCGCGCCGCGCACGCAAAGCCCGCCGGGCCGGCCCCGATGACGGCAATACGCCTGCCGGTACCCGGCGCGCAACTCAGCCCTGCCAATCCCCGCCGCCGTGCCTCGCGCGCGACGTAACGCTGGATTTCCCGTATCGGGACCGGATTTCGGGAGTAGGTCTTCTCGATGCAGGCTCCCTCGCACTGGACTTCCGATGCGCATACGTACGCGCAGGTTTCCGGCAGAAGATTACGTTCGCGCAATATATTGTAGGAGCGTTCGACGTCGCCTTCGGCGGCGGCGGTTATGAAGCCGGGGATGTCGACTCCGGCGGGGCAGCCGTCTCTGCAAAGCGGATCGAAACAATCGCGGCAGCGCTGGGCCTGGGCGCGGACGTAATCGGCGGCGGCGCGGCGACCTTCGCGGTAGATCGGACCATACACGTCTTTGTCGAATGGGACGCATCCGGAGCTTCCGCCGTCGCGCATGATCTGCGTGCACGCGGAGCAGGTGACGCACGTGTGCCTGAGCGCGAGTTTACCGGTCCGGATTATCTCTTTGGCAAATCCGGGATACGCGAACGCCTGGCGGCCCAGCCCGACGATGCGCATTGCGCCATCCCTGATATTGGCGGCGGCCACGTTCGGCCAGAGGTTCCTGAGCCAACTGTATCCGCTGCCGACGACCGCGATATCCGGGGCGCTTTTCTGTATCTCCTGCGTGAGAGCGACCAGCCTGGCGACGCCGGCGAGCGGGTTCTCGTCCGGGATGTTCGTCCCTTCTATGGGCGTGTCGTAGGGGCGGTTCACGTGGGGGTTGAAGTACGGGTTGCCCATTGTAATGTTGATCAGCGGCAGGCCCATTTCGCGAAGCTCGCCGACCAGTCGCCCGGGCTCTTCCATGTTGGCGGCAGTGGGATCGTCGCTGTCCATCCCCCAACCGTAAGGGTAAGGGTGAGCGTCGTGGATTCCCAACCGGCAGGTCACGATCTTCTCTCCGCCCAGCTCGGCGGAAATCTTGCCGATGACGTTCTTCAAGAGCCTGGTGCGATTTTCGTAGCTTCCGCCGTAATCGCCCTCGCGCGCGCGAGAGGCCAACAGTTCGTTGATCAGATACCGATGGCAGGCCTTGATGTCTACCGCGTCAAAGCCGGCTTCGAAAGCCAGCCTGGCGGCTTCGACGTACTTGTCCTCAAGCGTCTCCAGATAGTCATCCGTGACCACTGGGTAGTCGGGCGGGATGCCGCGGTCGGCGTCGAGTATTGGGTCGTGATGAGCGATCAGCGGCGCCGGCGTATTCTCAGGCCGGCTGTAGCGTCCCGAATGAGTTAGCTGGAGGACGCAAAACGGGCGATGGTCCTTCCCCATCGACTTCGCCGCTGCCGTGCGGGATTTGTCCAATAATCGCGCAAATGCGTCTCGGTTCTCCCTATGCAGCCAGAGTTGGCGCGGATTTGCGCGTCCCTCGGGAACAACGGCGCAGGCCTCGAACCAGAGCAGGCCGGCCCCGCCGTCGCCGAAGCGGGTGTATCTGCGGAAGGTGAGCTCGTCCGGAGCGCCGTCGGGGGTGGCGTCGCAGCCCTCCATTGGCTGGATTCCCATCGAATTGGGAATTTTCCCGGCCGCGACCCTGACTGGCTGCGCCAGGCGCGAAACGTCCTCCTCGGCCTTGAGGTCGAGGCCGAGCGTCTCTATCGCCGCGCGCAGTTCGTCCAGACTGCGCAGACGAAAACGTTCGTGCGTAGTGCTGCTGGACACTGTAAACCCTCCCCGTATATTAAAGTGTAGCATATTACGGCTGGGGCTGAAAGCAGCTACCGTGAGGAGTCGGAGGAGTCGGCAGAATCGGACGAGTCGGAGGGGAGACGAGGGACGAGGAACGAGCGTAACGCTTTTGTTTCACATAAGCGTGTAATGCTATAATACCAAGTTACGCTGCCGTGCGGAATTGATGGGGGGATTGGTGCCGAAGGAGGGACTCGGACCCTCACGAGGTTGCCCTCACCGGTTTTTGAGACCGGCGCGTCTACCGGTTCCGCCACTTCGGCGCCACGCGGAATTATACCCCGATCCGGCGGGAAGTGTCAATTAAGTCGAGAGTGGAGAGGCCGGGTCTCAACTCAGAACTCAGAACTCAGCGCTCAGCGTTGATCAGGAGGCTAGTATGGAAACACCGCGTCGTTCGAGATGGATCATCCCAACCGCGCTCATTGTTGGCTGCCTTCCATGGTTGATCCTTTTCACTATCGGAATGGTCTGGTTTATAACCAAGCTTGCCGGACTGTCCGGCCCGGTCTATTCGAGCGATAAGATCGCGCTGGTGCGCATAAGCGGCGTGATAACGGCGGGCCAGAGCAGCGCGGGGCTGTTCGGCGGCAGCACGGCCGGTTCGGAACGCATCGTGAAGCAATTGGAGAAGGCGCGCCTGGACGACTCCGTGAAGGCGATTCTGCTTCGCATCAACAGTCCGGGCGGCAGCCCCGCGGGGTCACAGGAAGTATACGACGAGATCATGCGAATTCGCAAACAGGGCAAGGTGGTCGTGACCTCTATGGGCGATGTCGCCGCGTCGGGCGGTTACTACATAGCTTCGGCGTCGGACAAGATATACGCGAACGGGTCCACGATCACCGGTAGTATAGGCGTGATCTTCGAGACCACCGATATGAGCAGTCTTTACAAGAAGATCGGCATCGAGCCGGAAGTGATAAAGACCGGCAAGTACAAAGACACGGGCGGCGGGCTCAGAAAACTCACGCCGGATGAGCGAAAACTCATCCGAGGAATCATTGATGACACGTTCGATCAGTTCATCCGCGCGGTCAGTGTCGGCCGTAAGATGCCTCGAGCGCGGGTGCGGCAGTTGGCGGACGGGCGAGTGTTTACGGGACGGCAGGCGAAGAAGATCGGTCTGGTGGACGCCATCGGGGGTCTGCAGGAGGCCAAAGCCGCGACGGCCCGCCAAGCCGGGATAAAGGGAGAGCCTAAAGTCATCGAGTACGAGAAGGACTTCTGGGCAAATCTGCGCGGGGGAGCCGAGTCGGAGTCTATGAGGGCGGCCCAGAGAGACGAGGCGATCATCCGCCGGCTGCTGCAAATGGCGCCTGAGCTCGCGCCGTGATGAGGGTTCGGATTTAACCACAGATAAACACAGATGGACACGGATAACGGATTAGGAGTCGAAGGCGTCTACTCGACGAGCAGGGAGTCGAACGATGGTGAGGGCGGCGGCCCCCTCTCCCTGGAAGGGAGAGGGTTGGGGTGAGGGTTGAGCTTATCTCGCCCTGACCACCCTCCTGCTGGTCCTCAATCCAAACACATCCGTGGTCTAAACTGAACCGAGGTCCGGAGACTGAATAGGTCGTAAGTATGGTTATCGACGGAAACACTCCCGTTCGCCGCAAGCTGGTGGCGATAGACGGGAACAGTCTGGTATACAGGGCGTTTTTCGCGATGCGGCACCTTTCCACATCGGAAGGGCAGCCTACCAATGCGGTCTACTCCTTCACGCTGATGCTCCTTCGCATTATGGAGGAGGAAAAGCCGGACGCGCTCGTCATCGCGTTCGACGCGCCAGTTAAGACGTTCAGGCACAACGATTACGCGGATTACAAGGCGACCCGCAAGCCCGCTCCGGACGACCTTCGCTCCCAACTGCCTATAGTCAGGGAGGTGGTTGACGCCTTCGGAATCCCCGTAATAATGGCCGAGGGCTTCGAGGCGGACGATACCGTCGGCACGATAGCCAGGCAGGCCCAGGATGCCGGGTACGAGACTTTAATCGTCACCGGCGATCTGGATGCGCTCCAGCTTATCACGGACGGCGTTCGCGTCATGACCACTATTAGGGGAGTCACCGACACGGTCGTGTATGACCGGCAGGCGGTCATCGACAGATTTGGCGTGGAGCCGTCGTGCCTTCCGGATTTCAAGGCTCTGAAGGGGGATCCGTCCGACAACATCCCCGGAGTGCCCGGTATCGGCGACAAGACCGCCACGAAACTGCTTCAGCAATTCTGTCACGTAGAAGACCTGCTCGATCACGTGGACGAGATCGAAGATCCCAAGGTGCGCGAGAAGATACTCGCCTCCTCCGGGCAGATGATAATGAGCAAGCGGCTGGCCACAATAGTGACCGACGTTCCGCTCGATGTGCCCGTTGCCGAAATGTCGCCGCCCAATCCGGACTATGATCGGCTGACGGACTTGTTCACGCGACTGGAGTTCAAGACCCTGCTCCGCCGCCTGCCCGAACGCCGCGAGAGGCCGAAACCGGCCGGGGCGGTCGAGCTGGGAGGCTACCGTGTTGTCGAATCGGACGAGGATTTGCGCGACCTCATCGCATGTTTTACCTCCAAACCTGAGTTTTCGTTCAAGATTCAAGCCACGAGCCGGCGGATTATGGACGCCTGTGTAGAGGGCGTCGCCTTCTCCGCCGGACGCGACGAGACCGCCTACGTGCGGATCGCCCTCGTCACGCCGCCATGCTCCGGCTCGCTGGAGCTGGGTTTGGATGCGTATCGCGCGCCGATCGAGTCGCTGAAGGAGTTGCTTGAATCGCCCTGTATCTCGAAGTATGGGCACGGGTTGAAGAACGACTACGGCGTTCTGAAGAGATGCGGCGTGGAGCTTCAGGCCGCGAGTTTTGATACTATGCTCGGCGCGTACATCCTGAACCCCGGACGCAGCAGGTACGACATCTTTGAGGTCGCGTGGGAGCAGCTTGGCCTGGAAATCCCGCGTATCGATCCGAAAAGCAAGAACGGTGTGGAGGAGGCAGACATCATCCGCTCGGTCTGCGCCGAGGCCGAGGCCGTTTTTCTGGCCGCGCCGGTATTGTCCGCGCGACTGGAGGCCGACGGGCTGATGGAGTTGATGACCCAGGTCGAGATGCCTCTCGTTCCCGCGCTCGCTGCAATGGAACTGCGTGGCGTTGCCCTGGACGTCCAGTGGCTGGCCCAACTTTCTCAAGAGATGGAGGTCCGTATTCGCGGTCTGGAGCAGGAGATATACGGCCTTGCGGGCCTCGAGTTCAACATCGGCTCCACAAAGCAGCTTCAGTCGGTGCTGTTCGACAAACTCCTGATTCCGGCAGGGAAGAAGATCAAGACCGGCTTCTCCACCGGCGCGGAGACGCTGGAAGCCCTGTCGCCGCTGTATCCCATAGTGGCGAAAATCCTGGAGTACCGCGAGCTGACGAAGCTGAAATCGACCTACGCCGACGCGCTTCCGAGGCTGATCAACCCGGTCACCGGCAGAATCCACACCTCGCTGAACCAGGCTGTTACGGCGACCGGGCGGCTGTCGAGCAGCGAGCCGAATCTGCAGAACATACCCGTGCGAAGCGACATCGGACGGGAAATCAGAAAGGCGTTCATCGCGTCGAACGACAACCTGCTCATCTCCGCCGACTATTCCCAAATCGAGCTGCGAATCCTGGCGCATATCACCGGCGATACGGAACTGGTGAGGGCGTTCAAAGAAGACGAGGACGTCCATACGCACACCGCCTGCGCGCTGTTCAACTGCGGGCCGGAGGGCGTTACTCCCGAGATGCGGCGGCGCGCGAAGACGATCAACTTCGCCGTGATCTACGGTATGAGTGATTTCGGTCTCGCCCAGGAACTCGGCATACCGCCGAGAGAGGCAAAGCAGTACATCGAGGAGTACTTCGCCAAGTTCCCCGGCGTGATGCGCTATACTCGCGAGACTATCGAACAGGCGAGGAGCAGCGGCTACGTCTCGACCCTGCTTGGCCGCAGACGCTACATACCGGAGATACACAGCCCGAAGCGCAGTTACCGGATGTTCGCCGAACGCGCCGCGGTCAACATGCCCGTTCAAGGCACAGCCGCCGACATTATGAAACTTGCTATGGTCGAGATGGAACGAACGCTTGCCGATATGAACGCCGCCACTGAAATGGTTTTGCAGGTGCACGATGAGCTCGTGTTCGAATCGCCCCGCGAAGAGACCAGCCGCATAGTTCCAATCATCCGGTCCGTGATGGAAAACGCCTTCGCCCTCGAAGTGGAATTGAAAGTGGATGTGAAGGTCGGGAAGAACTGGGAAAGCGTCGAGGGAGTCGAGTGAGTCGAGTGGGAAACCGGGGACAGAAAACGGGGGGCGAAACGGGAAAGGAACAATGACTTGAGACGCATGATAGCAGAGGTTCTTGAATCGAATTCGTCAGCGCCGGACGGCGGCGGCCATTCTGGCCTGCCGTGGCGTGATGTGACATGCCTGGTCATCGTCGCGGGTCTTGCCTACTGGATCGGTTGCCATCCTGAGGAGTCGCCGTCGTCGTATTCGGAGTCAGAGTACTCAGAGTTCCTGGTTGACAGATGGTAGGCTACTAAGTACCGCCATTCGTAAGTTCGATGACGTATGCCGTGTAGGGGCGAAGCATTTGCCTGATAGCTTCTTCTCTTACGCACGGGCGCCGATGTGCAAATGCTTCGCCCCTACGGACGCGCGGTACGTCGCGGTATTTCCGAATAGGAGTACTAAGCATGGCCTGCAAGCGACTCTTGCGTCCGGCAGCGCGGTAGACGCGGTGCGAGACATCATCGATAAGGCAGCTCCCGGAATGCGGAAGCTGGGGGCGTCGGTGGAGGACCTGGTCGTGATCCCGAAGATGCTGGAGAAGCGCCAGACCCAGGCTGATTTCCAGCTTGCATATCTGGAGCATCACCCGGACCTGCTCGCCTTCACACACGCCTTTGCGGACGTACTGAAAGACCTCTCCGCCTTTGAGCGTTATCTCGATATGGCGCCCGCGCTGCCTCTGATTGAGCCGACGGACCTGGATGAGGTGATTCTGGAGAAGATCGGGCGTGAGACTAATCTTTTCGTCCTGATGACCGACCCGCTCATCCCTACGGCGCTGCTCGAACGGCGTCTGAGGGCCCTCGAATCCGCGGGGCGTATTTCGATCGAGACGACACCGGAGGATGGGACCAAGTGCAGCCGGGTCAAGCCCCTCGTGGCCGCCCGGCGACGCACATCGTCTGCGGAATAGGCGGCTTGTCAGGCGTGAAGTCACCACCCGTGAGACTAGCAACAAAAGCCAGGGCTACTTTTTCAACACCCCGTCCGTCCCCTTCCCCCCTTTTCCCCAAAGACGGCAGTACTCAGAGATGATTCTGAAGAACACCCGGTTGTTGCATAGAAAGCCCGGTGTTTCGGGAGTCTTGCTCCCGAAACTCGTTCAGCTTGCTTCAGCTTGCTTTCTATCGGCAGCGTGACGTTTCAACGTCACGTGCTGCACACCTGCAATATACAAACCTGCTAACCCTTCCCTCGCATCAACCACCCTCCAGGCGCTCTGTTTCCACATCCACATCATCTATATAAGGAGCATGTGGAATGTGGAATCGGTTGCAGAACCGGCAAGTCGATACAACCAGCGGCCCGTATGCCCCTACAAACCTACAAACTTGCAAACCTATAAACCTACAGCCAACAGGCCCACCGTCATAAATGCGAACAGCCGTTCGTTAACATAGCCAGAAAATATCCCGCCAGTACGGATGCAAAAACCCCCTCGCAAAGGGCTATATACATGAGAGCCAAAAAGGCCCTTTTGGTGCGCGGCGAGCGTAAATGGCGGCGGGTTTTTCAGCCGGCGGCAAAAACGCCGAATTCGGGCTGTCGGACCCGGCCCGCAAATAGTGACGCGGCGACGACGAGAACCGGGGTATTCGACAAAGCAACTAAAACCGACCGAAACCGTGCTGAAATCGGCGGAAACGAGCGGAAACCACTCTGCAACCGTCGAGTTCCGGACGGAAACCGCGCGGAAACAGCGCAAACCAGGCAGAAAGTGAGCAGCAGTGGTTCGTGCTTCGTGCGGGCAGCGGCGAACCGTCAACCGCTTCCGGGCTGACGGCTGAAAGCTGACAACTGACAGCGACACACAAACAACGAAAAGCAGGTCTAGCGAAAACTCCGCAGAACTGGTAATATTGTTTGGACGCGTCGTTGCGACGCCGTTGTGTGGTATCGAGCGCGGAAAAGCGCTCGGTCCCGATTGATCGGGACAGACCTATCGCAATGGCCGGTTGGTCCGAATCGGACCGGACCGGCGCGTGTTCCGGAAAGCCGGGTGGAGAAACATTGCCCGGCGCAGTCTAGCAAACGGAAGGCGGCTTCCAGGGCAGCCTTCCACGAGAGGAGTGTTTTACGATGACTGAGGAGAACGAAGAGGTACAGGCCGACTCCGGCGAGAAATACGGATTGGCCGAGACACCATTCTCCGGCTATGCGGCGCCGAAGGAATCGAAGTTGCGGGACGAACCGATTTCGGAGAGCGAGCAAGCTGAGGAGCCTGCCGCGGCTGAGATCGCTGAAGAAGTTGCAGCAGAGCCTGCAGGCGAGGAGATCGCGGCAACCGAGGAAGTCGCGGCAGCCGAGGAAGTCGCGGCAGCCGAGACCCCTGCCGAAGCTGCGGAAGAGCCCGCCGCGGTCGAAGAGGAAGCTGCCGCGCCCGTGGAAGCCCCGGCCCCTCGACCGGCAAGAAAAGAGGAACAGACCGGGCAGGTCGATTACGGCGACACTTTCCGGACCCTGTCGGAAGGCGACGTGGTTGACGGGGTCGTGGTCCATATCGACAGAGAAGGCGTGCTGGTGGACGTCGGAGCGAAATCGGAGGGGATTATCCGTCCGCATGAGCTCTCGCGAAACGCTGTGGCCAACCCGGAAGATGTCGTGCAGGTCGGCGACCGGATCGACGTCTACGTAATGCGGTCCGAGGGCGGAGACGAGAACCTGCTTCTCTCTAAAAAGCGGGCGGACTTTGAACAGGCATGGAACCGTGTTGAGGAAGCCTACCGGGACAAGAAGACCCTGACGGCGATGGTCTCGGATCGCGTCAAAGGCGGACTGGTCGTCGATCTCGGAATTCGCGGTTTTGTTCCCGGCTCGCACGTGGGCAGCGGAAAGATGAAGAACCTCGACAAGTTCGTCGGTCAATCGCTTCCGCTGAAAGTCATCGAGGTTGACAGAGAGCGGCGCAAAGTGGTGCTTTCGCACAGGCTTGCGATGGAAGAGGACCGGGAAAGCCAGAGGTCTAACACCCTGACTACGATCAGGGAAGGGGACATTCGGGAAGGCGTCGTCAGACGAATGACGGATTATGGGGCTTTCATCGACCTCGGAGGCATAGATGGGCTCCTTCACATAAGTGAAATGTCGTGGACGCGCATCAACCATCCGTCTGAAATACTCAAGGTGGGCGACAAGATACAGGTTATGGTTCTCAAGCTCAATCTGGACCAGGGCCGCGTATCGTTGGGCCTGCGGCAAATCCTGCCCGACCCGTGGATGGAGGTGGCGCGGAAGCACCGTGTGGGCGATACCATCCGGGGCAAAGTCTCTCGACTGGTCCCGTTTGGAGCTTTCATCCAGGTGGAAGGCGGGGTCGAGGGAATCATCCCGAACGCCGAGCTTGCCGTCAGGCGAGTGAGCAAGCCTGAGGAAGTCGTTGCCGTCGGACAGGAAGTGGAAGCCCGCGTCGTGGATCTTCGCGTGGAAGAGCGCAGGATGACGCTCAGCATCCGGCATTTGCAGCAGCAGCGCGAACGCGAGCAAGTTTCCGCCTATACTTCTCAGGTCAAGACCGATCAGCGCACAACGGTCGGAGACCTGGTCGGCGATATGCTCAGCGCTGCCGCCAGACGCGGCGGTTTCGATCAGGAAGGCAAGAAAGAGGACGAGAAAGAACAGGAGATTCCGAAGCCTAAACCTAAGAAGCGGGCGAGTAAGGCGGAGCGGCGCGCTCTGGAGGAAGGTCCCTCCGGCGTAGAAGAAGAGTTGGCCCAGCAGCCGGCGCAAGCCGAGGCGGAGCCCGCGGCTGAAGCAGTCGTAGAAGAACCTGCCGCTGAGCCGGAAGTCGTCGCGGAGGCCGCGGTGGATGAACCTGCCGCTGAAGCCGTGGCGGAAGAGCCTGCTGTTGAGCAGGAGCCTGCCGCGGAAGCAGTTGTAGAGGAGCCGGCTGCTGAGCCGGAAGCCGCGGAAGAAGCGGCGCCGGCCGAGCCTGCATCTGCCGAAGCCGAGCCGGTAGCGGAAGAATCCGCCGCGGAAGAGCAGGCGTCTGAGCCTGACGCGGAGAAACCTTCGGAACAATAGTGGTTCATTTACTGTAACAGCGCGATAGGCCGCGGGTCCAATCTCAGTTACCGAGACTCGGACCGCGGCCTTTCGGTTTCTTGAGGTAATGCGAGGACCGACTATGGGCATCGTGATTGGTGTAACGGGAGGCATCGCGACAGGCAAGACAACAGTGGCGCGGATGTTCGAACATTTTGGCGCGGAGTGCGTCGACGCGGACGAGGTGGCGCGGGAAGTCCTGTCGGCCGGTTCGGAGGCCGCGGAAGAGGTCAGAGTGGTTTTCGGCCCCAAGGTTATGGACTCCCAGGGCGCGATCGATCGCGCAAAGCTGGCGAACATCATATTCGCCGATTCCGACGCGCGTGAAAGATTGAACCGCATAACACATCCGCGCATCATCAAGATACTCAACGATAAAATCCGGGCGTTCCGGGACAAGGCCGGCCCCAATGACGTTCTGGCCTTGGAGATTCCTCTGCTGGTCGAGGCGAACCTGACAGGTATAGTTGACAAGGTTATAGTGGTTACAGCGGAACAAGAGACGCAAAAGAATCGTCTGCAAAAAAGAAGCGCCTTGACAGCGGAGCAGGCGGAGCGGCGAATAGGGTCCCAAATGCCTGCTTGCCGGAAGGCCGATTACGCCGACTGGACAATCAGCGGCGAAGGCCCCCTTTCGGAAACCGAATCACAAGTCCGGGCCGTTTGGGAGCAAATCGCACAAACTAGCGAGCCACAGGGCTGACGGTCGTGACGGAATCTATTGCTCCAAACAATTGGTTCGTGCTATCATTTTGTCGTAAGCTGATGAGTTTGCAAGGCGCGTGAGACGTGTCCCCTGATACGCGTACTTCCAGGAATACAGTCTAAACTATAAGGAAGGGCATGAAATCGTTGAGTTACTTCAAGCGAAGGATAAGATCGTTCAGGTTTATCTGCTATCTTACGGCGTTCCTGACGGCGGCGCCTACGCTCACTGTGTTGGCGCCTGCGCCGGTCTCGGCGCAGAAGATCGATACAGTCCAGGTGGCCGCGGTCGATTTCGTCAACAGGACGGGAGTCGGTGGGGACTACATCGGCAAGCTGGCATCTGATGCCCTTGTAGTCGAACTCAAAAACTCCGACCGGTTCGACGTGATCAGCCGGTCTTCGATACAACAGGCCATGGACGAGTTGGGGTTCAAAGCGCCGCTGCCTCGCTCGCAGCTTCTGCGCTTGGGCGAGAAGGTGCTGAAAGGCGACATCGGTCAAGAGTCAGCTATGGTGGAAGGCGACGTGACCAGCCTCAAGGTAAGGGGGCAGCCCCGCCGGGCCGATGTCGAGATCATCGTTCGGATGGTGGACGTGGCCTCCGGCGAGGTGACCAACGGCGCGATCGCTACGGGCCGGAGCCAACTGAGAATCGGTGACAATCCGGACGACGACCGGCTGATAGAGGAAGCGGTCAATGACGCCGCGTACCAGGCAGTGAAAACCATCGTGGACTACATTATCCCCGAGGCCACTGTCCAGAATACCCTGGGAACCAATGAGGTCCTGCTGAACAAGGGCGCCCGTGAAGGGATAAAGCGCGGGATGAAGATGATCGTTCGCCGCAAGGGCGAGATCGTAGGAAAAGTCGAGGTCAGAGACGTAACGCCGAACGACGCTACCGCCTCGGTGATCCACGCCCCCAAAGGTGTTAAGCCGGAAGACAAGGTCCGCGCCATATTCGATCTGCCACAGGTGAAGGGCAAGGGAGCAGACCCCGTGATGGATGATCCCAAGCCGGTGCGGGCCAAGGCCCCCAAGAGCACGAGCGGCAGCACGGGAATGGGCAAGAGCAAGTTCTGGATGGCGCTGCTAGCTCTGACCGGAATTGCTCTAATAGTCAAGGGCGGACGAGGCGTGGAAAGCGTTGGGAGCGTGACGGCTCGGGCCGGACTTGCGCCGGACATTCCCGCTCCCGAGGGCGGCATCAGAATCAAGTGGAACCCGAGCAAGCTGGCAAACGGACGCAATGTAGTGGAATATCACATTTGGCGTGACGAGATCATCCCCGTGGGCGTGATCGCCCCTTCCGGGATAGACTTCTTCATCGACGACGTCGGCGCGGCGACACGCGCGGTTTCCTACAGCCTGGTCAATCCACTGCTCAACACGGAGAGCACGGCGTCGGGAAGCGTCAACAGGCCCCGGCCCGGAACCCACTATAGGTATTACGTCTCAGCCGTGTACCGGATTGAAAAGCCGCCTGGGACCGGTACGTGGAAGTATTTCGAGACCGACAAATCGGATACCGGCTATGCGACAGTTCTTCGCAGAATGCTGTTCGACGATCTTTTGGAGCCGGCCGCCACCACTACGGGAATCAACCCCGTGGAGGGAATTACGTTTCGGTTCAATGGCCTGTTGGGAGCGGATCAGTACGTCGTCCAGATATGCTCGAACCCAACGTTTAACTCGCCGGAATACCAGAGCAATATTTTCCCCGGCAACGAGTTCAGTACGAACGCCATAACGTTTCCTACGGGCAACATAGGCAGTCAGCTCGGCTCCTTCCCCATAGGCACCCAATTGTGGTGGCGGGTCGGAGCGAGGTACAGTGGCGACAATCCGGGACCGCTGCCCAGCCTCGGGAGGGCGAACATGCGCTACATGTTCAGCGAGCCCGGTAATTTCTTCATTGAAGAGCTGCCTCCGGGCTTTCCGTAGCCTGCATTATTCACGACCGGGATCGTGGGGGCGAACCTCGTGTTCGCCCGAAGCAGTTCGCGAATAGCGCTAAATCGGCGTCGGGCCGATGGGAAGAGTCGCGAAAGTTCTTAGCGATCGGAAGAGGATAGGAGGAGCCGGATTGAACGAATCGCGGAATAGGCAAAGAGGGAGAGCAAGGTTGCTCGTTGTGGCGGTCGCGCTGCTGATCGTCTGCATCGTCCCCTGCGTGTCAGGCACGTTGGAGACGATGCCTCAGTACGTACCGAATCAGCTCATGGTCACTCTGAAACCCGGCTCCACCAGCGCCGATATGCAGGCAATAGCGGACGCGCAGGGCATGACCATATTGAAGTCCGTGCCAGTGCCGAACACGTACCTCGTGAAATGGACCCGCACGGAGTCGGTCGAGTCCAAGGCGACGAAAGTGCTGGCGTACCCGGCCGTGCAGATGGTGAGCCCGAACCACTACCACCGCAAGTTCGCCTCTACGCCGAACGACCCGCGATTCCCCGAGCAGTGGCACTACGCTATGATCAGTATGCCCTTGGTCTGGGACATTGAGAAGGGTAAAGACACGGTGACAGTCGCGGTCGTCGATGATGGCATCAGCACTACTCACCCGGACATCATTGACAGGCTGGTCCCAGGGACCGACATCGCCAACGGTGACACCGATCCAAATTACATGGCGGGCGCGATAGAGGCGGGCCACGGCCTGCATGTGGCGGGGACAGTCGCCGCTACAACCGACAACGGCATCGGTGTCGCGGGCGTTTGCTGGTCCGGTGTCAAGATAATGCCCGTCAAGGTGTTCGCGGATGACGCTCCCTTCACCAGTGATGATATCATAATCGAGGGCCTGACCTGGGCGAGGGCAAATGGCGCCAACGTGGTCAACATGAGCCTCGGCGGCGCGACCTATAACGCGGCCTTTCAGGCCAAAGTGACGGAGTTGATTAACGCAGGGATCGTTATCGTGGCCTCGGCGGGCAATGAATACCGGTCGCCCGTGAGCTATCCGGCAGCTTACGACGGCGTCATAGCCGTTTCCGCTGTAAACCGCCTTGGCGTTCTCACATCCTACAGCAATATCGGCCCGCAGATATCCGTTGCCGCCCCTGGCGGGGAACCCCCGGATGGTGTTCTCAGCACGTATTGGGAGAGCGACACCAACACCTACGCCTTCCTGATGGGGACATCCATGGCCTCCCCGCATGTCGCCGGGGCAGTCGCCATCCTGCTGTCCTCCGGAGTAGCGCCGTCCGACGTGAAAGCAGTGCTCGAGCTATCGGCCAAGCCCGTCGGGTCATCGCGCCCCAACAACATGTACGGCTGGGGCATAATCGATGTCCATTCGGCGCTTACGTCCGGTGGAGGAAAGGCAACCATACTGGAGCCCTTGAGCGGACAGAAGATAGATACCAAGCTGCCGCGGTTTAAGATCAGGATGTTCAATGCGAAGAAATCGAGCATCAAAGTGTACCTGGGGTCTAACATAGACATTGACGGCGACAGCATTCCCGACGACGCAAGCGCTCCAATCATCGATTCCACTAATATCGACACGTACTACGACGAAAGCTCCGGCATCATGAGTTTCCAGCTTGCCAAAAGCGGAGTCACCTACCCGGTGTCCGCCAGAAATCCGCTGCTTGTCGATGAACCCCTTGCTACGCAGGCGTACCGCATAGCCGTAATAGCGGATTCCAAGTCCGGCCTTGGGACGACCGGCATCACTGGCTGGTGCATGTTCAGGATTCAGCCGAAGTCGCAGCCCGCGGGGCTGCGATTGGCGTCGGTGCCCTATCCGCTCGTCAAGAGCGTGACCGATCCCAGGATTGCGACTCAGCAATTCTATGGAACCAACGGCTACAAGATGGCGCGATGGCTGCCGACTATCGGCGCTTACGCGAGGTTGAACTACTCCGGCGTGATCAGCGATGCAAGAGCAAGTCTGTTCCCGCCGGATTCCGGCGTGCATCCTCACAGCGCGTCCAACGTCACATCTCCGGCGGGCCTGGGCTACTGGCTGGACTTCCAAGCCCAGACGCCGCTGATTGCCGATACGTTTGTGGACGATCTGGATGCGTATGACATACCCGTCGTGGCCGGCTGGAATATGATCGGCGACCCGTTCCCGTTCCAGGTCGATTGGAATAGTCTGATGGTTACTTATCAGGGCCGTACCCTGACTATAGGGGAAGCCGTCACCGCCGGCTGGCTGCGTCCGGCGCTGTACAGGTATACGACGGCCGGATACACTTACGAAAGCCTTCCCGGAGGCACGCTCATCCCGTGGGAAGGAAACTGGATCAGAGTCTTAAAGGGGACCGCTGCCGATCCTATGGTTCTGAGCGTCCCGCCGGTCGTGTCGCAGGTTGTCACTCGCAACGCGGCAGTCAGTTCCGGAGGCAGGCTGATTGGCAACAGGTCCACGGCCACCGGGGCCGACTGGACGATCAGTTTGTCCGTCGAAGCAGGTGACGCTCGCGACGAGCAGAATCTCATTGGGAGCGCTCCAAAATCGACCGACGGATACGATGCGGCGGATGTCGAATCGCCCCCGGTCCCGGCGCGCTTTGTGGACCTATCGTTCCCGCATCGGGACTGGGCCGGTAACTCCGGCGTTTACGCAGCCGATATCCGGTCTCCGCTCCGCGGCCCGGCCAAGGTCTGGGAATTCGAAGTGAAGACAAATCTGCCGCGCGCGGATGTGCGGATCACGTGGCCTGACGTGTCATCAGCGCCGGAGACTTGCGCGTTCACGCTGCAGGATTTGCAGTCGGGCAAGCGAGTGTCCCTGCGCGAAGCCACGGCGTACGTCTACAACTCCGGGATCAAACCGGGAACCAGGCGATTCAGGCTGTCGGCGCGGGCCGGCGATGCTACGAGAGTGGCTCTGACCGGTCGAGATCGTTAGATAGTCCGAGGTTTCGGCGAATGACCGCGATGACGTGGCTTACTACAGAGGGAACAGGTGAGGAGAATAATGACATCTAAGGAAAGAGCGATACGTAAGGCGGGGTCCGGCGCGGCGCTGGCGCTGACGATTGTGGTATGCGCCACAATTCTTCTGGCCGGGCCGGCTCAGTGCGTCTATAGGATGACGCAGAACGAGTACATCTCCGTCAAGCTCGGCGCGTTCGACGACAATGTTTACAACCTCGTTCCCTGTCGCTACAGCTTCGGAGCCGTTCTAGGCGATCCCGAGACTCCCGGAGACGACGGCGGGGATATGATCTACTATAATTCGCTTACTCCGCGTGACAGCCATGGCTACGCGGTCATCCGCATCAACGACCTGGGCAAGGACATTATCATCGGCGATACCAGTCAGGGTGGATGGGCCCTGGCTCCGTTCGTTGTTGATGACGGCCAGGCGGTGCGAGGCGACTGGTTGATGAATCAGAGCAACGGCAGCATCCTCGTCAAGATGAGGATAGATCTGCGCAGGGATATGGCCCGGATGGAGTACAAGCTGACCAACACGGATGCAGTCCGGCACGAGGTCGGCCTGAGACTGAGCTGGGACGAGATGCTCCTTTTCAACGACGGGCCGGACGCGGTTGCGCCCGGATACGGCTCTATTCCCGCCGAGACGGAATACACTAGCCAGGCCGTTCCCACCTACATCGATTATTTCGACGATCTCAACAACCCCACAATGGTAGCCCGAAACCTGTTCAAAGGTCAGGACACAACGCCGCCGGACAAGGTCGTGGTTGCTCAGTGGGGGCCGCTGGTAAGCACCCTTTGGAACTATACGATCGTGCCCGACAGGCCTATCACCGACCGCGCCACTTCGGCCTGGTGGAACGCGCTTTGGCTGACTCCCAATCAAACGCGGACCATCGTGACCTATTTCGGCGTTGGAGTCGCCACGAGCGATCTGCGATATCCTTTTGGAGTCAGCATTCAGGGGCCGCGCGCTCTGCAATACGACGAGGGAGCGGTGGCGGGGCTATCGCCGGATGAGTTCACCGTCAACTCCTACCTTTACAACTTCTACCATGATCTGGATCTGTCCCGTGTGTCTTTCTATCTTTCGCTTCCGGACGGCCTGCAGTTCGCGCCGGGCGAGACGCCGACCAAGACGCTGACGGCCGTCGGTCCTGAAAGCGAGGGCAAGGTTTCCTGGTCGATAAAGCCAACCGGCGATGTGGCCGGAGAGCTCGTCTACTCGATTACCGCGAGTGGCGCCGGCGTGACGGCTAAAACGGTTCGCCGTTCCGTAGTCGTTCCACTGACTCAGAGTCTTCGCTACGTGTACGGACTGCAGATGGTTTCGATTCCTTTCAACTTTTCCGATCCGACTCCGGAGGCCGCCTTCGGAACGGCCCCGGGTGATGTTCAACTGTATCACTTCGATCCGGCCCTCAACACCTATGTCGAAGTGGATACGCTTACGCCCGGAGAAGGCTACTGGTTGAGAAGCAACATCGTTCCGCCGTCCGGCCAGAACTGGGCGCCGGTCAGCCTCAGTGGCGCGGTTCCGCTGGCCGGAGACTCGACATTCCAGATACGGCTCAAGGGAGGCTGGAACATGTTCGGCAATCCCTATGTGTACAACATTACGTGGGGCAGAATTCAGGTGCTGAATGAGCGTCTGCCCATTCCGGAAGTAGTGAGCCTGGAAACTGCCACGCAGCGCGGTTGGATCAGGCCCACGGTTTTCTGGTACGATACGGCGGCGCGCGCGTATGGCCGCTCCAGCGACCGCACCACCCAGCTTGTGCCGGGACGCGGTTACTGGTTGAAGGCTCTTGTGCCCTGTAAGCTGGTGATCCCGCCGATCGATCAGCTCGGCGCCGCCATTATTACAGGCTCTCCGTGATGAAAAGGTCCGTACAGTCGCTCGAACCGCGGATTGGCGCTGTTCGTGCAGTAAAAGTCTTAGGGCAAACGGGGATTAGGTGCAGCAACGGTAGCGTATCTCAAAGCAGGACCTCCCCCTAACCCCCTCCTACGAGGAGGGGAACTCCCTCTCCTTCTAGGAGAGGGCTGGGGTGAGGTTATTACGCCGGCATACTTGTGAAGCCCTAAGTGAACGAATATCAATCGTTGTTGGTCCGACTGCTCAGTTGGATGCCCAACACTTGCCGGGACAGAGGTCGAAGGGAAACAGAAGGATGAACAGCTTTCGAAAGCAAAGCATGTTGGGCGCGCTGTGTCTGGCGCTGCTGGCCATGGGGGCGTCGGCGCAGGCGGCCGGCGTGCTTGAGAATAACGCGGTCTGGCCGGCCACCGCCACGGAAAACAGCATTTATAGTTATACGGTTGTGTGGCACGATTCCGCCGATGGTAAGGGGCCGCTGAGTAGTCCGGATGTGGAAGCGACGCCTCTCGTCGTCAACCCCACGACTACCGTTTGGGAATCCTCATCATCAACGGCCGCCGACGATGCAAACAATAAGGCCCTGGGCTACACGATGCCTGACGCCACGATTGAGACGCTGGGGGGAGACACGACCATCCCGACAATCTATCTCAGGCTTACGCCGGTCTACGAAGTGATAAGCATCGTTGACGCGCTTGACTCGACGATCACGTATGAGGTGGACCTGGCTGCGTCCGCTCTGTCCATCGGCAGGATCGTGTTGACAGACACGAACAGCCCGACGCCCGGCAGAAAAGTGACAGTCCAATACACGCTTGGCCCCGTCCGGTTAGAGATTGCCGGGAAGTTCTACTATATGGGCCACGTCAAGGGCAGCTTCAGAGACGGCGCCACGTACCGCGTGCGGCTCAGCCCGGGGTTGAACCTGGCGAACAAGCCAAACGGCGTTCCCGGCGTAGTGTACTGCCCGGACCTCGTTGTGACCGACCCTCCGAGCCTGAAGTACCATTTTTACGCGTTAACGCCTGCAACGACACCGGAGGGCGATCCCAGTGAAGTCAAGCTGAACGACCTTGGCGGTCCCGTGGTCTGGGGGGCGAGCGTCAGGCCGGAAGCGAAGCTGGTGAAAGTGATTCCGACCAGCCTTACAGAAATAACCATAACGTCCGATCCCGCCGAACTCCCGCTGATTGACGTCACGGCTATTTACGTAGGACGTGATCCCCGAGGCACTAACTACGCCGTTGGAGGTCAGCTCGTCAATAACTATGTCCCTAATCCTAGCCCTCCTCCCCTGGCGCTGTACTACACTAACGCCGTGTTTACTACCGTTTCGCCATTTCCGAGTGGGGTACTGAGCGATCCCACTAATCCGAACAATACCGTCTGGGTCGTCTACACGCGCGGCGGGGGTGAATCGCGCTACGGCAAGGGCGGCGCCTATGACCAGGTCCACGGCGTTTTCTGCATCGAAGGAGGATGCGCCGACAACCCCCTGACTCCCGAACGCGACTACCAGTTCCCGAACTCCAACGATCCTTACGATCCGTTTCATCCTGATGACGCGGCCGGCACTACAGCCTACGTCTTCCGTGTCTGGTATAGCAACGTGAAAAACATGCCGCCGTATCCCTGGCTGCCGACATCCGTCACTCCTGAATACACGCTCAATACCGGTGTCGTTCTGTTTCTGGACAAGCTCGGAACGGGGGATTACCAGCCCTATTTTATGCAGAAAGTGGACGAGACGGACAATGACTACACCGGTTGGGGCTGTGAATACATCTATAGGGTGGAGCCCAGTGGTGGATTTCAAATGTACGATGACAATCCCGACGCCCAGTTTCCGTGCCCGTGGCATTGGCCTATCGACAATATGTACGAAGCTCTCTCCCTGGGTCGGTTCCATTATTACTTCGCCGGCTGTGACGATTATCTGATGGACGAGGAACAGGACTGGACGAAAAGAGCGTTTATACCCAATGAGAGAGTAAGGGTTACAGATAGGCAGTACGGCTCTTCCCCCAACTTCTGGACTATGCAGCATTATCCGCCATACAGCACGAGCGACTGGTTTGGATCCAACAATCTGTACTATGCCGATATAATGACCTGGCAGCCCGGCGAAGACGACGGCTGGTACCCCTATCGCTCCACTGAACACCCGATAGTGAGGCCGAGCCTGACGGCGCCAACCGCCTACGAAGAAAGGATATTCCTCGGCACCCTGGAACCGTATTACTTCGCGTACAATCCTAACTACCGATATCCCGGCCACGGATCGAGCGTTGGCTTCGCACACGGCTATCACGAGTTCGCCCAAACGTCCGCGGGCAAGGCATCGACGGTCTTCACCTTCACCGTGAAGTACAAGTCCCAGGATCCCGATGTGCCCTACCCGGATCTGGATATGGGGATTTCGCCCAAGATGATCCGCGTTTACATCAACAACGCTCCTGATCACGGAAGGTCAGGATCGGTTGAGTTCACTCCCGGAATGCCGATGCCGGCTGATCCGCACGTTTACGTTGGATACGACATGGAGCCTATTCCCGGACAAACTATGGATTACGCGCGCGGCGTTCTATACAGGTTCCGCACTACACTTCCAAAAGGACCGCACACGTACTATTTCGAGGCGTCCGACGGTCTCAGGAAAGCGCATTTTCCGGTCCGTCCGGACGGAAGACTGATCGTGAACAATCAGAACCCACAAAAACACGTGTGGTATGAGGACGAAAACGTTCCAGGCGATGGCCCGCCGACCGATCCCAACGATCCGTACAAGAAAGCGGACGCCTGGAATAACGACCATATTCCCGGTCCTTACGTGAACACGACGCCTGTGCTGAGCAACCCGACGGTCACCCCGACTTCCGGCACGCAGGGCACGGCTTTTCATTTCACGATTACCTATTCCGATGGGGATAACCAGCGGCCGTACAGCGGATGGATGTACCTGCAGACGCGCGACGGCGGCACGCTGGCAAACGGCGGCGTCATTATGGTGCAGATGTACCCGTCCGACCCTTCGGCGCCGGCGTACCCGGTCGGGCCGAACGGCTACCTGAAGTTCAAGAACGGAGTCGATTACTACGCGGACCTCAGCGCCCGTGAGAGTCTCGTACTTCAGCCCGGCACCCGCCGGTTCAAATTCGAGTTCGAGGACGACTGGGGCTACGCCACCAACGTCGAGATGACCTCCCGCGGAGAACTGGTTCAGTTCCCGGAAGGCGGCACCAACTGGGTTACCGGACCGGTCATTACTACGGTCGGAGGTCCCACGCTTACGAACGGTCACCTCTCGGATGACCTGTCCGCGACAAGCGCCACATTGTGGAGCTACACGGTTACGTACAGCCACCCGAATAACAAGGCCCCAAGCTACGTCAACGTGTACATCGGGAAGAGGTCGCCCCAGCCCGTGCAATACACTTTACAGCGCGTGAGACCAACCGACGCGACGCACGTAGCATTGGTTAATATCCCTGTCCTCTCGGTGGATGGGGTCTGGACCAGCGCGTCCACCACCGGAACCAACTATCTGGATTCATTCGATCTCGTGACTGGAATATTGACACTTTCGCAGGATTTGCCCGACCAGACGAAAGACGTATACGTAACCTACACGGCGGAAGGCATAACCTGGACCGCCGGTAACCCGATGGTCAAGCGCGATCCCGCCGACATGGTCTATACGGACGGGGTCGTGTATCAATACGAAACCAGACTCGGCGGCGCCGAAGACCCGGGTGATCCGGTCGAGCATTACGTATACTGCTTCGAAGCGAATGACGGCACCCTCTCGGCGGTCTATAGTCCGACTGTGTCCGGCTCCGCGATGGCGCTGCTGGATCAGCCGGAGCCTTTCGTGGATATGAACGCCAACAGTCTCTACGATCCGGGCGAGCTGTATACGGACGTCAACGCTAACGGCGTGTGGGACAGTGGCCCGGAGATTCCAGGCGTTGACATCGTCGCGGACGGCAACCATCCCGGCATCCGGGACATTGGAGAGGAAATCCTCGAGCCGGAAGACGCCGAGAACACGATATACCCGTTCGCGTGGAAAGCGTCGGGTGTCATCGGCGCAGTTGAGTCCGTTCCCACCACGGGAGGGACCGGCTACGCCATCGGCGATGTTTTGAGCGTGACGGGAGGCATTGGAGGCCGGGTCGAGGTCGTCGAAACATCATCAAACAACGCGGTAGCGATTTTGAGGCTCTACGCCACCGGAAGCGGATATACGATCGGGGCCGGCCAGGCGACTTCCGGCGGGTCGGGGACTGGCTGCACAATCGAAATTACGTCTATCGCGCCGACGCTGATAGTCGGCCCGCTGCCGATTTCGTCGCCTGCCCCAGTCGGCGTCATCCCCGACCCGCAAATCTATAAGAACGGCGTCTTGCTGCAGCGAGACTACGTCTCGATATCATCCCCGCGGCCGGTCAGGAATATGAACGAAGTCGACGTCGATACTTCCGAGATTTCCCGCATCATCGCGGTGCGCGGCGATCGTGACGTGTATCAGTTCATCGACTACTACAATGAGCCGCCGGACGGCGCGAATAGCTGGTACGATAAGGCCGCCGGGGTGGTTCATCTGGGAAAGGCGATGCCCCCGGGAGTGCAGGCCAGGATCGAGTACTTCCACGAAGGATTGTACTACATTGACTACGTGGACGGTAAGCTGATCTTCCGGCAGCCGAACGATCCCGACGATATTATCACCGCCGACTATTGGTTCTGTATCGATGGACCTCTGGCAATAGGCCACAACACTCCGCCGACGCTTACCGGTGGACGGGTGACTCCAAGCGTGGGTAATTCCACGGAAGACTTTACCTATACCGTGACCTACAAGGATACGGACGGTCGCCTGGGTCAGGCCCCGCAGTACGTGCGGGTTTACATCGACAGCCAGCCGTACAACATGACCTCCACGGCTGTCGGCACGCCGGACTATACGCAGGGCGTTACCTACAGGTATATCACCAAATTGGCCACCGGATTCCATCGTTATCACTTCGAGGCCTCTGACGGCTCGGGCTACGCTCTGTTCGACGCCGGCGGTCCGAGAAACTCGCCGGAGCCGATCAGAGAGATCACAGACATACAGGATCCATTCGTAAACGACCTCCAAACGCTGACTCTCGGGTACCCCAACCCGGGGACCACGCCGAGAGCGCCGGTCGGTCAAGCTATCACCTATTGCGTTATCTACACCGACACGGACGGCGATCCGCCTAAGATTGGCTATCCGATGCTCTGGGTCGATAACGCAACAGAGACACTGATAACCGGAACAATCAGCGCCTCAGGCGTGACCGCCTCGACCATAACCGACACTACCAAGACCTGGACCGCGGACCAGCTCAAGGGAAAGGTCCTGCAGTTCACGTCGGGCAGCGCCAAGGGCAAGACCCACGTGATCACGACCAACACTGCCAATACGATCACCGTCGGAGCCAGCGCGCTCCTGACGGACGGGGTAGCGGCCGGGGACACTTACCAAATCGGCGGAGCGAACATGAGGAAGCGGATACCGTCGGAGTCTTCCTACGCCGCGAGAATGACGCCTTTCGTCAACATCGGCGCCACAAGAAACACGGTAACCGTAAACAAGGATGTGGTGAGCGGCGTGCTCGGCGTGTTCGATACGCCGTCTCCAAACGGCGTCAACTACTATAGCAGCGGGACCGGAGGCGCCTATGACTTCAACACGGGCGTCATCACCCTCGGAACGCCTTTGCCCGCCGCGGTGACAACCGCTTACGTGTATCACGGCACAGGCTTTGAACTGGTCGTGCCGACGCTGCTGGAGGGATCCCATCAGTATCACTTCTCGGCTGTCGCCACCGTCAGCGGAGTAGACATGTCCGTCAGATTGCCGGCCCCGGGCATAACCCCAACTGAGTTCCAGGGCCCGGTTATGATCAACCAGGCCCCGCCGGGGAACCGCGCTCCGGCGCTCGACGCCAGGAATAACTCGGGCGTGTCCTTCGACGTTGTAAACACTCCACGCGATCCCGCGACTGGCCGCTATCACGGTCGGAGCGGTCAGCAGTACGCTTTCCAGGTCAGGTACCGGGACGCGGATAACAACCCGCCCTCGTATCACGACGGCGTGCAGGGCTACTGCCGTGTTGTTATAGAGATCTCCGGCGCCGCGCCGCAAACGCTTGTCCTGTCAACGACGAGTACGGATTTCGCGACAGGCGCTATCATGAACTCGGCGTCGATCAACCTTACCCCGGGAACCTACCGGTTCCACTTCGAGGCCTCCGACGGCTGGGTGTCAACGAGGTTCCCCACATCCTCGACGGCGGATTACACACTTATCGTGAACACGAAGCCGGTCCTGTCCAACCCGACCGTCAGTCCGATATTCGGGAACCGCGGCACTATGTTCACTTACTCGGTGACATATACGGACGCGGACGGCCAGGCGCCCGGTTCCATCTACGTTCGGATAGACGATCTGATAAACCGGAATCTGACGTGGCCAACTGGCGCGAACTTCCGGACAGGCGCCGTGTGCTCAGTCAACGTGCGGGCCGCTGACCTACCGAATCCGTTGTACGTCATACACTCGTGCCGGTTCTTTGCCGCCGATTCGTCTCTCGACAATGAGGCGGCTGACCCGACATCAATCCTGTCTCAGCCGGAGGTCGTAGACCAGGCCCACTTCGAGGATCCGCTGGTTAGCCCCGACACCGGGACCGTGGACACCGTGTTCACTTACAGTGTGAGGTACTTCGGTCCCAGCCTGCCGACGTCGGTCAAGGCAGTCATTGACGGTGTGGAGCAGTCCACGGAAATGACCAAGGACCCGAACGACAACGACCCGACGGACGGCAACGGCGTCGGTTATACTTACACGAGGACTCTGTCCAGCAGTGGCGCGCATACTTACACGTTCAAGGCGATGCCGGGAAATGTAGTCTACGTCCCCACTATGAGCGGACCGACGGTGCCCGCCAGCCTGACGCTGACACCGAGCGCCAATCCCGTGGACATCGGCCAGGCCATCGACGTCGCCATCGCTTTGGAACCGGCCATTTCCGCGGACATCGAGATCGTTATCACCGCCCCTGACGGCGCTGTGATTTACGATTACATCTTAACGGACGGCAATGGAGACTATACTATCGAAGATATGGCTATGGACCAGAGCGGCGAGTGGACGATCGACGCGCACTGGGCGGGCGACGCTACAAACGATCCGCTGGACGGCCAGCTTATTATCGACGTTACCGCTCCGACGCATACTGTTACGGCAAATAGGT
Source organism: Armatimonadota bacterium (assembly GCA_030649165.1). Classification (GTDB taxonomy): domain Bacteria; phylum Armatimonadota; class UBA5829; order UBA5829; family JAUSEB01; genus JAUSGG01. Next base: position 16,654 of record JAUSGG010000102.1, on the reverse strand, counting down.
ACGATATGGTCTGCCCGCCGGTCTACGCCGCTGACGGCGAACCGGACCCGCTGTTCGGACAATATCCTGACAACTCTCCGAGCAGCCTGTGGATCGCCACCAGGCTTCAGATAACCAGATGGTCGCCGGCGGAGGGCGTATATAAGGTCTATGGTCGGGACCCGACGTTCCCGAGGCTGAACGCGGGCAGCGCGTTCTGGGTCAAGCCCAGCAAATTCTGGGCGGGAACCTCTAACACCTACGCATTGGAGCCATTCGGGAGGCTGGTCGATCAGACGCAATCTTATACCCTGACCCTCCCGCGCGGATGGAACCAGTTCGGTTCGGTCTTTATGCAGCCGATACCGTGGTCTGCTGTCGAGGTGGTTTACAACACTCAGAAGATGTCACTGTCGGCGGCGGCCAGGGCCGGCCTGATCAGGGATTACGCCTGGGGTTATGATGGGACCCAATACTTCCTGGTGCACGCGACCTACGAAACGGCCAATGTCCGGCGTCAGCTCGAACCGTGGATCGGTTACTGGATACGCGTGCTGGCCGTCGATGGCTGCGAGTTGGTCATTCCCGCTCCGGGAGGAGGCGGACCGCCTCCCGCTCCTGGGCCGGCCGGCCTGGACCGCGCGGTACACCTGGAAGCGACCCCGGTCGCTCCCGTCCTCAACGAATCGGATTACCCGCCGCCGGTTCCGCGGTAGAACCGACGGCTCGACAGAGTGAAGCGCCCCGGCGATATCGGGGATGGAGGTATTGACATAATGGTGCGAATGAGAAAGATGCGACTTACCGGATGCGTTATTTGCCTTCTGGTTCTACTTATGCAGCTCGCGCCCGCGACGCAGGTTCTGGCCGCAAAGGCGATACCGGTCCCCAATCGGAGGGTGCTCGTTATGCCCTTCGCGACGCGCGAAGACGTGGCGGATGCGAACCTGGGAGCCAATGTAGGCCATACTCTTGTGGCCGTCCTCAAGAGCACACCGGGATTCGACATTGTGGACTTCAACAAACGGCATCCGTCTCTGCAAAGAGCGGTTCTGGTCGAGGGCACAATCGTCGATAAGGACCTTGCGGATCCGTCGGGAACGGGCAACCTGGAGCTCGCCGCGAAGATCGCGAGAGAGATAGGCGCCGATCTGGTCATAATCGGCGATGTGGACAGCTACAAGTACGATGCCGCGGCCTATACCTGCGAGATTCAGATGACCGCGGAGTTGATTGACGCGCGGTCGGGCCGTATGGAAAAGGCCCCCCTGATCGTAACAGGACTCGTCCCGAAGACGGCCAAAGTGGCCACAGAGGCCGATTGCGCTTCGGTCGCCGCGGGCAACGCGGTCAACAAGATCGCGGAGGGACTCGCTTTGAAGGCCCCGGCGACAATGGTGGTCTCGAAGGCGACCGCGCCTGAGCCGAAGAGAAAATCGAAGAAGAACACCTTGCTTTTCTCCCTGATCCTCGGCCTGGGGGTGGGTCTGGCGTTCGGCGGTGGCGGCGGTTCCGGGTCCTCCGGCAGCGGCGGCGGTGGCGGCATAGACAATCCTCCACCCGCGCCTTAATTGTCTGTTTCACAGGGACCGACGTGTTAACCTTACCCCAGCCCTCTCCTAGAAGGAGAGGGGGTCCCCCCTCCTGTTAGGAGGGGGTTACGGGGGAGGTTGTGTTTTGCGCGCAAATCAATCTTGCGGGAACGGCATAGACCATTATCCGTCGGATATAGGTAAGGCTAGTTCCCGCAATGCATGTAGCTCTGTTTCGGGATTTGAGTGAAGCGCAGCGGAACGGCGATCTAAACAAGCTGCGCGTGTAAAGAGTTGGCGGAAATGGGCAGGGCGGAGAAGGAATCCGGCCCTGCCTTTGTTTCTCTCGACCGCCTGTTTGACGCAGATGGGCTTGAACCGTAGAATCGTAAATAGTATGCGACCGATCTCCGCGCTGCTGTGCATAATGCTGGTCTTTTCGATAGCATCCGTCCAGGCTCCGGCGAACGCCGCGACGACAGGCATTCGCCTGGCCGCCAATCCGTCCGCCATCTACGCCGACGGCAAGAGCATCTGCAGCATCAGCGCCGAGGTCCGGGACGGCTCAGGGGGCCTTATCTCGGACGGCGCGCAGGTGCGCTTTGCATCGAGCCTCGGCGTGATCGACGCGGCCGCGACCACAACGGGGGGAGTGGCAAGGGCCATATTGCGCAGCGGGACACAATCGGGGCAGGCAATGGTCTCCGCGGTCCTGACCAGCGCTGACGGCCAGGCCGTTTCGCAGACCCAAGTGCAGTTCCTTCCTCCCGGAACGCGAGTGGAAACGGACGCGTGCCTGACTATCTCCTCCGACAGGTATCTGGCGTACGCCGCGGATTCCCGAATAGTAGACGCCTCCGGCGGGACCACCGTCCGGCACAGAGGTCTGACGGTCCAGGCTGAAGACATTCAGGTCGATATGGGCCGCAATATGCTCACGGCGAAGGCCAAGACTGGCGGAACGCTGCAAGTCAGTCGCGGCGGCAAGAGCGTTAGGGCAAGCGTTCTGGCCTACGACCTCGGAACGCTGCAAGGCGCGATGGTGGCGGAAGGCACGGATGGCAAGATGGCCAAACTGCGCTTCAGCGGCGCGGACCTTTCCACAGCGCCGCTCGATCAAGGATCGGAACAATCGACCTTTGAGTTCGTCGATCTGTCCGCTGCGAGCGTGCTGGTGAAGGCGAAGAGCATTACCATCCGCCCAAAACACGACGTCCAGTTCAAGAAGGCCGAGTTATATATGGACGGCGGCAAGGCCCTGAAGCTGCCGCTGTACCTCATACCGCTCGCGGCTGCAGGCCCCACGGCGGGTTTTCAGTACCTCAGCCTGACGAGCAATGGGCTGAAAGTCGACATCCCCCTCTACTATTCGCTGAGTCCGAGTGGAACCGGCGCGATCAGACTGCGGAATCAGCAGGGCGGCTGGTCCCAATACTCTTCCCTGCCGGGCTGGGGCCTCGACCTCGAACAAAGCTACGCCACGGGAAAAGCCGAGGGCCGTTTCACCGTCAGCCAGGTCACTCGCCGCGACTGGGGCGTCGACTGGGAGCACAGGCACGAGTTCGGATCCGGAGCGACCGTTAACGCCTATCTTGGTTTTCCCGCCCACCGCAACCTCAACGGAATCGTAAGCTTCAACAAGCCTTTCAAATCGTCGAGCCTGGGCGTGAACTTGCACGGTTCCGATACTCATGGTTTCGACAAACTCACCCGGACCGATATCTATGACCGAACGGTTTCGACCGACGTTTACTTCCAGACTAATCCCAGGCCGTTGACCAACCGGCTCAACTACTCCGTCACGCTGCAGTCCTCCCTTTACAGCCAGAACCACAAGGCGGTCAGCAAAACGACGACCGCAACGAGCGACATTCCCTTCCAACTGAGCAGTGGTCTGCAATTCCAACTCTTTGCCGATCCGGTGAGATTCGGACGGAAGAGCGTTCTCAACACTTCCCTATCACTCGGCCACCTCTGGGGCGGCTCCAGGGCAGGTCTCAGCACGTTCGGAAACGCTATGTTCACCAGATCATTCAGCGACCGGAGCAATCTCGCGCTCGGGTACAGCTATATGCTCAACCCCGGCTCGCTCGGCGATTACGGACGGCATAGGGTGAGTCTCAACTTCGGGTCTTTCGGGACAAAATGGCAGACTTCGCTGTTCGTTGTGCACACGCTGGATCAGCCCATCACGAGCGCCTACGGCAGCATCGGTTATCATCTCAACCCGAGATGGCGGATCGATGTTCGCGGCAATCTCCAGAGGTTCAACCTTTACAACTCAAGCGATATCGAGTTCGGGCTCGGGACTCTGATCGGGCAGCAGGACATCACGCTCGCTTACTCTCGCTCGTTTCGCAGGTTCCGCGTCGAACTCGGCGCCCTCGGCTTCTAGCCGGGCGTGTCCCCCCTCCTCTTAGGAGGGGGTTAGGGGGAGGTCATCACGCGCCAAACCCGCTCACCCGCCGCAAAGAAGGTAATCCGGCCCCCGCAAACATAATACATATTAGGTATTCCTCGCGGGAGGTCGGCATGGTTATTAGAACCCTCGTCCTGTCTCTTCTGTTTGTAACTTCATCCGTTCTTTCGGCGTGCGCGGGTGCAGTCCCTCGGGAACTCGCCGGCTGCAAGATCATAAAGCTGTGGCATTTCGACTCCGGCGCGCAAGGCTGGCAGCCCGATCATAACGTGAGTCGGTTCACTCCGAAGAACGGCATACTGAGCTTCCGGAACACCGGTTTCGATCCCTGGATCATCAACAGGAATCCGGGTATAGCCGACGCCTCGAAATGCTCGTTTATCGGGATAAAGATGCGTTCGTCGGTCACCGGGGCCAACCAGCTCTACTTCGGTACCCGGGAATCCCCCATCTTGAGTGAGCGGCAGGAAGCGGACTGCGGAGTCTTAGGGGATGGCCAGTTTCACCTTTATGAGCTCAACCTCGGCCGTCTCAAGACGTGGAAAGGCAAGATCACGCAACTCCGTTTCGATATCGCGAACGGTGGGCTGGAGAAGGGCGCGAAGATCGACGTCGATTGGATTGCGCTTTACCAGATACCACCGAGGATCAGCCTTGGCAGGCCGGAAATCACCCGGGATAAGACAGGGGGCCGACACCTCGTCCTGACGATGGTGAACGATGGCGGCGAAAGGCAGAAACCGGGCATATTCGTGCGCGCAAATGGCGTCGCCCAAAAATGCGATGCGGTCTTACCCGGCCGGATGGCTAAGGTCGGTCTGAGTATCGGAAGGCGCACAGTCGCTCCAACGGCGATAGCTACTTTTGCCGGTAAGACGGTGTTTACGGTTGGCGTACAGCCCGAGCAGGTCCCGTCGCGACGGGACAAGGTCATCCGGGGGGATTTCGCCGAGCTTGCGTTTCGCGGCGGCGAATCTCCCTCGTCCGCGGCGCTGTCGGGGACTATCGACGGCAAACGCTTCCCCGCGGGAGTATTCCACCCTCTCGCCACTCTGGTCTATCGAGACAAGGCCAACGCTCTTCATTATCTTGAACTCAAGGCCGACACGATTTCGGTGGCTGGCGACACCGCGGTTCTCAAGGCCCGGCGAAGCGTTAACGGAGGCGTCGCAAGGTTAACGTGGACGTTCAGACTGCCGAAAGGCTCACACGAAGGGACTATGTCGTGCGCCTTGACCTGCGGCGCTCCAATAGACGTGCTGCGGTTTGAAGGCCCGCGGCTCCTGGCAGGAGAAGGCTCCTTCGGTTCATCCAAGACCCATGCTCTGTTCCCCGGCCTGGAATACCTGGAAAAAGATGAGCCTTCGAGCAGTCCGGCCTTTACCGGCCCGAAGTTCGCCGACCGTCGAATACCCCATCCATACAAGATCACAACCCCGGTTATGGCCGTTGAGTCCGGCGGTATGGTCGTCGGCCTGTCGTGGGATCCCATGACCAATTGGGCGAGGGGAAGGACCCTTCCATGCGCCCAGTTCGAATCTCCAAACAAATCCGCCGGCGCTCGGAATCACCTCATGACGCTGTTCGCCCCGTCGATACCCGCTTATGTGGATGAGAACAGCGAATTGGCGAAATGGCCGTTCGATCTGAGACCGGGCCGATCGATGAACCTCTCCGCCCGCTTCTTCGCCCGCCGCGGCTCGATAACGGACGTGGTTCCGTATCACCTTGCCGCGCGCGGAGTTCCCAAAGCTCCGCCGCTGCCTCACGGCCTCGAAGGTACCGTCGGCGTGTGCTTTAAGGGGTTTACGGAAAGCCTGTACTCGCCGGAGAAGAACGGTTGGAGGACGATTTTCGGATTTCACGAGAGCCCCGTTTTTCGCGCGGACGTCGCCGCCCGAATCCTGGCGGAGTCTCTCAGGAAAGGCGATCCCTCGATTGCCGCCAAGTGCAAGATCGCTCCGGACACACAGTTGTCCCAGTTCACCGGCTCCACCCTGGATTGGTTCTCAGAAGGCTCTAAGAACGCCATGCGCGCGGTCATCGCTCAGCAAGCGGCCGACGGAGGGTTTCCTTATACGATCACAGATGAGATGCGGGAGAAAGTCAAGCCAGGAGCCGCCTCCGTCGGGCTGGACTCGTCGACCCTGGGGAGGGTAGGCGTTACAAACTCCGGACTCATCGCCGAAAAGATCAACCAAATCCTGCAGTACGCGTTGAGCAGAGGCGACAAGGAGTGCGCCGACGCCGGCCTCAAGGGTCTGGCGCGCCTGAATGAGTTCACCGTCCCGCGCGGAGCGCAGACCTGGGAGGTCCACGCGGACGCGCCCGACATTTTCGCCGCGGCCCTCGCCGTGGACTGCAACATCGCCGGCTATCATCTCACGGGCGATTTGGCGTATCTGGAACAGGCCCGTTTCTGGGCGTACACGGGCATCCCGTTCGTCTACACGTGGGTTCCTCCGGTCAACCCGAAAGTCAATTCTGTAGTGCACTATGACGCGAACGGGGAAGGCAAGAGTTTCGTGTTGGCGGATGCGTCGGAATTCTACCACAACGTCGAGCGCCGCGTTACACCGGGCGCTACGATTCCCGTCTTCGGAACGAGTTTCTACGTGGTCAAATGGTTCGGCTCGCCGGTCCAATGGTGCGGCCTTGTGTGGGCGCAGTCCGTGCGACACTATCTGAGGCTGAAACCTGACCCGCTGCTTGCGTCCGTCGCGGATGCAGTCTTCGCCTCGGGGGCGCAGCAGCAGATGGATCGCGGTTTCCTCGCCGGAAGCTATACCGATGTATGGGGCATTGAGCCTATCTTCAACAGCCCGGTGTTCCTTGGCCCAAACGCCATTTGCGACTACGCTTACACCCTGCTCGACGAGAAGCCCGCGCCAGGTATCGACAGCTTCGGGTTCGGGATCGAGGGTCACCGGGCCTGCCTGAGTTCCTATGGACTGATCGGCGGGATAGGCTTCGGCGGCTCCGGCTCTGGCTATCGCGGGCAGGCGACCCTGAAATACTACCCCGGTCAGGATCTCTACTCGTGCCTCGTGCCGGTGCGGAAACCGGAAGCTGTCGCGGCAGACGGCGTGGCGCTGGCGGAGTCCACCGACCTCCGCAACGCTCCTTCCGGCTACTACTATGACGAAGCCAACAAGGCCCTGCATATAAAGCACCACCCCGCGAACCGCATAAGCGCTCTCACCATGGACTGGAGGCGGTGACGGCTTCGGCGACCCCTCCGGCAGCGCCCACCAGCGGATGAAAGCCGTCCGCTGGCTCCTCGGCAAGTTCCCCAGCCCCAAAATGCGCCGGCCTATCCGGCCGCTGCCAGACGCGGAGATCGAGCAGATCAGGCGCGGGTTGGAGGGAATTGGATATCGGTGCGCGAGGTAACCTCGCGGGAGCCACCATGCGGGCCAGATATAGTGGCTATTCAGGAATATCGTACAACCTATTGATGTGTTGCATTTCGTACGCTATAATACGGCAATCAAACCAGATTCTTAGGAGCGTAGGGTATGTCAATCCGCTACGTCGACCTGTTCTGCGGCATTGGAGGCTTCCGATATGCCGCTGAGCGGGCGTTACGTTCGCGAGACTTAATAGGCGAGTGCGTCTTCTCGTGCGACATCGACCGCGATGCTCAAAACGCCTATGAAGCGAATTTCGGAGAGCGTCCACACGGTGACATAACGCTCATTCATGAACACGACGTGCCGGATCATGATCTGCTGTTTGCCGGATTCCCTTGCCAGCCGTTCAGCATCATCGGCGAATCGAAGGGTTTCGAAGACGCGAGGGGCGCTCTTTTCTTCGACATAGCTCGCATCTTGCGGGCCAAGCGTCCTACTGCTTTTGTTCTTGAGAACGTAAAGCAATTAGCAGGGCATGATGAAGGCAGGACTCTAAGCCGCATTCTGGAAACCCTCGATGGATTGGGATACCACCACTCTCACAGAATCCTCAATGCTCGGCACTTCGGGCTGCCCCAAAAACGTGAGCGTATCATTATCGTCGGGTTCCGCGACCCAGCTTCTATCGCGTGGCCGTTGGCCCCCGTTGCTATGAAGCCACTCAAGGATATACTTGAGTCCGATGTACCGCGCCAATACTACGCGTCGGAGAGAATACGAAAGCGTAGACTTGAAAAGTGCCAACGCACCGACGAGCCCACCATCTGGCATGAGAACAAGGGAGGCCATATTAGCGCGTATCCTTTCAGCTGCGCGTTGCGAGCCGGCGCCAGCTACAACTATCTGCTCGTTAACGGCGAGAGAAGACTCACCCCCCGCGAAATGCTGCGGCTGCAGGGCTTCCCGGATTCTTTCATCATTACTGGCAACTATTCCACTATCAGAAAGCAGGCCGGCAACGCTGTACCCGTGCCTATGGTTCAAGCAGTGATAGAGCGCGTGTTGGACGCCATAGCTGGTTTCATCAGCCAGGAGGACCTTCCGCCGTGCCGGAGCCAAGACTTAGAACTGTCGAAAAGGTAAGACCCCCTTTCCCGCTGGGCCAGTTCCCTCCGGGCACGGTACTGAATGTCGCCGCGCGCATTGTGTACCAGCTTCACACACGTTGCGAAGCGCGTCTTGAGGGTTCGGACTGGGAGCGCATTTTCGCGGAGTCTGTGGGAGCCAACTGGACCCCCTCAAACATTGGTCTCGACGACGTCCGCTTGGACAACTGCTGCTGGGGCGCTAAGACCGTCAAGGCCGGAAAGCCTTCGCTCATTGGGAGGATAAGGTTGATCTCCGGTCGGAATTCCTTGGATTACTCTTACAATCAAAGCGACTCCCGTGGACTATCCCCGACAGAAATCGGCACAATGGTGCTGGGCATCTATAACGAGCGCGTTTCCGCCGTGCGCCAACGATTCAAGCATTGCAGGACGGTAGTGTTGGTGAAATCGCAGGATCTTGGCGAGTGCGCGATGTTCGAGTTCGAAACCCTGCGTTATGAACCGGAACGCTATAGCTGGGAGTGGAATCCGCGGAGCAATCTGGAGGGGTATGACGAAGAAGGCCATCACAAATTCACTTGGCAGCCGCACGGTTCTCAATTCACTATTGTGCAACAGGTACCGCCCGATCGGGTTGCTTTTCAGGTGCGTCTCCCTCCGCCGATGTCCTTCGATTTCACGATGGACGCGTTGGGATTTGATGAGAGTTGGGTAACCGTGCTGCCGTGAGCCGCGAGAACAGAGAGTGACTGGATGAAGCTTAAGTCCCTACAACTGGTCAATTACCGCTGTTTCGAAGATTCCGGCGAGATACCTCTCAGCCAATTCACTGTGTTCATTGGTCGCAACGACGGCGGCAAATCTTCTGCTCTTTTAGCCCTGTACAAGCTTCTGGGTGGTCAGCCTTTCGAGGATGACGATCATAGAAAGCGAGCTTCAATGGAAGATGGAGAGGAACCCCAGATAGCCGAAGAAATGGAGGTGCGGATTCGCACAGTGGATGATGATTCGCAGTATCATTACCGCTGCATCCGCCGCGTTAGTCCGCCGGAAAGCTTACCGCAGTTAGCATACGAACTTGAACAAGATTGTGTGGAAGAAGCCGAGCTTAACCTAGACTTTGAAACGCTCGGACTGGAGTACCTTAAGGCCATTTGTCAGAAACATAAGATAGACCTTGATGGGCCACGCAGTTCCAAGGCTACATTCGTTGCCGCCTTGTTGCAGTACCGTTCCACTTTGCCCACCTACAGGGGCTGGGTTTCTGCCTCCAAGAATTTCCGCGGGCGGCTCCCACTCGTTTCCCAATATGCGGAGGGTTCTGAAACCGACCCACAGCAGACGATCCGGAAGTCCATGAACGACTTTTACCGCAATAGTGTCCTGCCGGATCACAGAAAGAGCCTGGATGCTGCGAGGAGGGACGTGGAGGAACGCCTAAACGATGAAGCGAGCAAGTATGTGCCGGTACTGGCAGAGCACTGCCAGAGCGTCGAGGGGATCAGTATTGACCTTGCGGATTCATCATTTGAAAATATCGAAATCCATAAAGTAAGTATTACCCAGGGCGGCGGTGCGCCGATAGACTGGGCACGCATTGGGCGTGGCAAACGTCGAGAGATGTCTCTAGCCGTGTTTCGCTTCCATGCAAAACTGCTCAAAGATGCGCTGGAGCAACCTGTACAAGACGGTGAGGATGAGTCGAAAAACGTAGCAGCTCTATTTGATGAGCCTGATCTCAACCTTGACTATGACGCACAGCGGCGGATGAGCGCGATTCTGCAGGAGTTGGGTTCACATCCTCAGTGCCAAGTGTTAATAGCCACCCATTCTGTCAATCTGATCGACAACACGCCGCTCAGTCAAATATGTTTTTTCGATACGGCCGGAGTCGCCCCACACGAGGCAACTATCGAGTGCTTCGCACCTGATGAGGATGAAGAGATTCTAGAGATATTGCGTACGTCAATGGGGCTGCGAAATAGCGCGTTTTTCAATGAGAAAATCTTTGTCGTCTGCGAAGGGCCTACCGAGATGGCCGCGCTTCCGGTTATCTTTGGGCGGGTCACTGGCTTCAGCATGTCCCTGTGTGGCATACACTTGATAAACGGACTCGATAATGAGGAGGCAAAGCGCATTGCCAAGGTGCTAAAAAAGAACCGTCGTGCCGTGCACCTGATACTAGACCAGGACTGTCGAGCTAACTCAAAGTTCTCCGATGGCGGTCTGAGTCGGTCATATCTGGATCCCAAATCGGAGGTGACTTTCGTTGGCGAGACTGAGTTTGAAGATGCATTCGACGATGTTGTCTGGCTGGCTCTGCTCAACCAGTATTACCCGAGGTGTGATGGCGAACCTTGGACCGCTGCGGATATATCGAAAGCTCATGAATCTGCAAAGTTCTCCACTTGTATGGCAGAAGCTATCGGACTACATTCCGGACATGTGAGCAAGCCGCAACTGGGTTGCCAACTCGCCAATGTAGCCTCGTTGATTGGCCATATTCCGTTGGCGCTAGAGGGACTAGTGACGGCACTCTATCAACGCGCAAAGGGGGTGTAAGGTATAATGGAGTCCAACGACGCCATTTTGGGCCGCGCGATTGAAAATAAGACGGCCCTGTCGTGTAACTACCAAGGCTACTACAGAGAGTTCTGTCCGCACTGTCTAGGCTCATCCAAAGGAAATCCCAGAGTCCTGGTTTATCAGTTCGGTGGACAGAGTTCCGCGGGAGAGATCACAGACTTAACCGAGAGAAACTGGCGTCTAATGGATCCTCTGCAAATGGATGCGCTCGAGCTTATAGATGCAGCGCGGCATACGCATGATTCATACTCCGGGCCGGGTAGATTGCTCGACGTCGCAGAGATCGCGGTGCCCTGGTAAGGGGGATGACACAACCACAAATCACGTCGGTCTGCGCTCATCTGTGGTTAGTTATTGCTGCAGTGGGCGTTGAGCGTGGCCCACTCCGGCGCCAACCATTAACGGCTGACCGCTTGGTACACCCGTATGCCCCCGGACTCGAACACCTTTTGCAAATACGGCTTCTTGTCCGGGTTGAAGACCGAAGTGGAGGACCCGTCCGGCCCCGGCAGCTCCTTCAGGGTCGTGTTCCACCACACGTAGGATATGCGCCAGCGGCGGAGGAAGTTCAGTCGCGAGTCGTCCGAAGTATCCGATTCCACGAACGCCCTCCAGACGCGCAGTTTCCAGGCAAAGGATGGTGTCTCGCTCCAATGCCCGACGTACGTCCGGGCTCCGGTAAACGCCGGGATGAAACAGGCGACGTCGGGGAACGCAAGGACCGTATCCGTGTCGCGCGCATGCCGGTCCAACCACTTTAGCGCGGAGACCTCGGAGTTGTCGAGGAACGGACGGTGCATCCGCGTGGCGGTCTCGTTTTGCGCCAGCCACTTGGCGTCGCGCCACATGAACAGTATGTTGGACGGAATGGCGATCAGCGCCAGCAGGATGGCCGCCCACACCAGCGGCAGGCGCGCGCGCCGCGAAAGCGATATGAGCGTATAGACCGCCAGCATCGCCAGCGGGATGTGCAGGCCCATGACGAGCTTGCGCTGCTGCATAAGAGGCGCGTATGGGAGGAGGAATCCGACCACCGCCCACACGGCGAGCAGCAGCGAACGGTCGCGGCGTTTGATGATAGCGGGCAGCGCGGCGGCGGCCAACAGCAGGACGATGCCGTATCCGGCCAGGTAGCTCCAGATCGCCGGGGACAACGTCTCGGTCTGGACGCGCAGCCGGAAGACTTCTTCAGCGTTGTACAGTCGCCACTGGTAGAGCAGGGCAGGGGCTGCGATCAACGCGGCGAGACAGCTCAGTAGGATCGTTTTCAGGTTGAGCCGCATTTCGGCGGCCGACGAGGCTATCAGATAGGCGATCCACACGACCCCGACCGTCAGCACGTCGTAGGTGTGGATGTTGGCCAACAGCAGAAGAAACGCGCCGGCCGCCAGAGCGTGTCGAGCCATTCCCGTCTCGCGGGCGCGAAGGAGGTAGGCGAGCGACGCGACCATCAGGATTTGCGCGCACAGGAATAGCGGATTGAGATAAAGGCTCAGGAAGGTTATCGCCTCCGGCTGCCACATATCCACCGGCAGGCTCCGATCGGTCCCTCCACCGAACAGCCAACCGACGCCGGAGGAGAACGCGGCGACTATCAGAACGGCGAGCCTGTGCTCTTGTTTCTCCAGGAAGAACCCGCTGAACCGGTATATCGCGAACAACAACAGGGCGCCGAATACCAGGCGCGCGAGATGGAATACGCCGATCAGCGGAATGTGCGGCAGTCGCGCGATCCAGCCGAGCGCCAGGAACAGAATATTGAACTGGAGGTTCCCCTGCGACTCGATAGCGAACTGGTTGCGGATGAAGAAATGTCCGTCGGCGGCCTGGCGAATCCACGAGAGATAGACGCACGCGTCGTCTATGTTATAGGTCAAACCGGTGAAGCGGCTTTCGGGCGTATTGAGAGAGTAACCGAAGATGTATGGGAGCGACGACAGCAGCAGCGCCGCCGGAATGACGAGCAAGACCGAGCGGTTGGTTCTCATGGCCCGCGCCTGCCGTACGTCCCGGCAACTCGCAGTGTGACGCAGGCCGCGCACGCCGCCAGAAACAACAGGGATATATACATCCCCACGCGCAGACTGGACGGCTCGAACTTGAACATGACTGGAGCGCTGCCGGGAGAGACGACCACGGACCTGAAGATGCCTTCGTACGGCTGTATCGGGACGGGCTTCTCCTCCACGTACGCCTTCCAGCCGGGGTACAGCGTGTCGCGGAGCACGAGCCTCGCGCCCTTCTGGCTCATGACTTTAAGCTCCACCTGGTTCAGCAGATCGTGGGTCCACCTGAAAGTCGGCGGCGGATCGCGGGGGTCGAGCCGGAACACCTCGGCGCGCGGCAGGGCGTTCGGGTTCTCGTACACAAAGAACTCGTCTTCGTACACGAGCTGCAGCGCGGGGTCCGGTATGGCAGCGGAGCTGACGACGTACTTCGCGTATCGCGCGGCGCGTCTGCTGTAACTTCTGAAGAGGACCATATTGCCGTTCTGTATCGGGCTTGGGTCCTGTCCCTGCAGTTTCGCGGCGAACCGCTTGTAAGCGCCGGGGAAAAGCGAGTCGTATCCCTGCATGTCGTAGAGCGCGTAGACGGTCGCGCTGTTCGGCGGCAGGATAGCGGGCGGTATGTTCACAAGGCTCCACCGGCTGTTAATCGGCATGATCCGGTCGCGGTCGGTGAATTCCTGCAGAAACGATATTCCATGCGTCGGCGGGTAGACGGCGGACGCGGGCGACACCACGTTGTAGTTGTATCCGAAGAGCAGAAGATCGGAGACGGTCGCGAGGATGATCAAACCCGCCGTCAGCGAAGGCCGGATCATCCCCGCCGCCCGCCAGACGAGTATTGCGGCGGCGACGAAGAACAACCCGACCGCGATAAAGACGCCATAGAGCCCGCTATACGTTTGCTCGCTTGTCATGCCGGGGATTTGCGTCAGCGCCAGGCTGGTATAAAGTCCAGCCGCCAGAAACGCAAAACCGGTCACGCCGAGCACGAACAGGGTCATGGACATCCTTCCGGCCAGAAGGTTTGGGAATCTCCCGGGCCATTTGCCGGTGAAGGCAGTCGCGCCGAATCCGGCTAGAATCGACATCGAGAGGCAGTACAACAGAAGTATTCTTGCGGGAGAGCCGGTCGCATTGAAGCCGGGGACGCCGTAGTAGAATATGGCGTTCAGCGGTGTCCCAAGCGCGATCAGAATCGAGAAGGCGGCGAGAATCGCGAAGAATAGCTTATGCCTGCCGCGCCGGTCGAACGCCATCGCGGTGACGGCGAGAATAAGCGGCAGAATGCCCACGTACATGGCGTATTCGGCGTAGTTCCCCATGCCCCAGAACGGCGAGTTCTTCGAAGGGTTGCCGAAGAAATCGGGGACGAACGCTGTGATGAGGTTCATGCCCGGCAGGCCGGAGGCCGCGTATCGGGAGTAGCCGGCCAGCGTAGCGGGCTCCGTCCGGTGCGAGAGAACGGCCAGCTCGAACGAGGGGAGTAGCTGTATGGCGGCGAGCCCGAAACCGAAAACTGCGATCGACGCCAGACGCGCGAGTGATCGCACCAGCCTCCGGCTCCCGGAGCGTCGCAGCTCGAAGGCCGTCCAGATCCCCCATGCGAAGGCGGCGAAAAGCGTGTAAAAGGCGATTTGGAAGTGGCCCGCCAGAAGCGCCATTCCGACGGCGGCCCCCGCCGCGACACACAGGTAATTCGAAGCGCGGGTCAACGCAAGCCGGATCAACAGCAGGATCAGCGGCAGCCATGTGGCTACGTTGACGAAGGTCGGCAATTCGAGCCAGGTCACGTTGAAGGCGCAGAGAGCGTATGTCAGCCCGCTGACTGTCGCTCCTACGGGCGACGCGCCCAGCGCGCGGGCGAGAAGAAACGTGAACAGCCCGGCCAGAAACAGGTGCAGGAGCGCTGAGAACCCGAAGGCCCGCGCCGGGTCCATAACGTAGAAGATGAGGTTGAGCGGATAGAAAACAGCCGACTGAACGTTGGCATAGAGCGGAGCGCCGCAGAGCTGCCGCGGGTTCCACAGCGGGAGTTCGCCGTCGTGCAAAGCCTCGTTGTACAAGGCCCGCCAGGGGTAGAACTGGGCGAGCGCGTCCCACATCAGGGGATTCCACTGGAGGCCGGCCGGTTCGAGGACGGAGTTCCACGGCGACATGTAGGCAAGGTCGCCCGCGGGCAGAAGCGCGCGCCCGCCTGGGAGGGCGGGGAACAGAAGAACGACTACGCAGATAAGGATAAGGATGGGAGGCAGAATCTTCAGCAAATTGCCATCCCGGCGGCTATCGCCCCGAAGCGCGCGCGAGTCCGATCCCCAGTGTCGCGACGCCGCAGCAGATGATGAACAGTCCTGTCAGCGACATCCAGTTGACCGTCTCGTGGAACACCGCCCATGAGATAAAAGTCACTATCACATAACTCAACGCTATTGTCGGGTACGCGAAGCTGAGCGGGACCGTTCTGATGATCGTGAGCCACAGCAGCGCGCTGACGCCGTAAAGCGCAAATCCGCTGAAAACGAATGGTCTGGTGAAAATGATCGTGACGAGAGCCTGGACCTTGTCGAACAATCCCGCGGGCAGCTTAGGCGCCGTGCTCATCCCGTGCTTAAGGCAGGTCTGGCCCAGCGAGCCCAGGACCACATTTATGAGAATCAGCCCAATGCGGTCGGGAGTTATTGCGTTCACCAAGCCCGTCCGTTTCTAACCCCGGCAAAGGGAACTGCACGGCGGCCTCGGGAATCGGGGCCGCCGTGACATCACTGTGCGTGTCTAAGCTACGCCGAGGAGTACCTTAGCTCTGTCTACCGCGCTTGCCGCGTCGGGAGCGTATCCGTCCGCCCCGATCTCCTGCGCGTAGTTGTCGGTGACCGGCGCGCCGCCGATCATAACCTTGACCTTCTCGCGCAGGTTGGCGTCCAACAGGGCCTTGATCGTGTCCGACATTGCCGGCATGGTGGTCGTCAGAAGCGCGGAGAGGCAAATCACGTCCGCGTTCTTCTGCTGAACCGCTTCGACGAACTGCTCCGGCTTGACATCCACGCCAAGGTCGATGATCTCGAATCCCGCTCCCTCCAGCATCATCGAGACGAGGTTCTTGCCGATGTCGTGCAGGTCGCCGCGCACTGTGCCGATCGCAACACGGGCGACGGGCTGCACGCCGGTCTCCGCCAAGACCGGGCGCAGATGCTCCATCGCCGACTTCATAGCTCTGGCAGCTATGAGAACTTCGGGCACATAGAACTCGTTGTTCTTGAACTTGCGCCCGACCACATCCATTCCAGCGACCAGACCCTTGGTCAGAATGTCGCTCGGGTTAGCGCCCTCGGCCAGAGCCTGCTGAGTAATCTCCGCCGCCACGGGCGCCTTTCCGTTTATTATGGCTGTCGCCAATCCTTCGAAATCCGCCATTCACTCTCCTCCGCCTGGATTTGTTTCCAACGCTGTCAATCAAACGCTGAATGCCTAATGGCTGACGTTACACATTGTAGCAGAAGGGGGAGGAGGTTTGCAAATGTTTTTGGGAACGGGGTTACTCCTGCTGTTGTGTGTAAATTGGCTTATGCGCTTTCCTGCTCGTATGCTATGAGTTGTAATGCTAGGCAGCCATGTCTAGATGTTTGCTCTTACGGAGGCGCGGCTGCCATATATCCTTGCCTCTCCAGAGTTC
>JAUSGG010000073.1 GCA_030649165.1 Armatimonadota bacterium | reverse complement strand
CAGTGAAGAATCTTCTATCGCATAAGCGCCAGGTTCGGCTTCGCAGTTGGACGTTGCAGCTATCCGGGAGAAGATCCTTCGCAAGCTCAGGATGACATCCGCGGGGCGTCCGCAAAACAAGCGTTCCGTGAATAAATCGGGCTAACAACTATTCGAATTGCTGAGGAGGCTGACCACATGCCTGATCAGGAGGTTACATACAAAAGCGCGGGCGTCGATATAGACGCAATGACCGGAGCGATCCACCGGATGAAGGAATCGCTGCGGTCGACCTTCAACGAGTCCGTTCTCACCGACGTGGGCGCGTTCGGAGGTATGTACAGCCTGGGCCGGCTGGGCGAATCGGAGCCTGTGCTGGTATCCAGCATCGACGGCGTTGGGACGAAAGTCAAGATCGCCGCCCTTACCGGGCGATACGACACCATCGGCGCGGACCTTGTCAACCATTGTGTCAATGACATCCTGGCGCTGGGCGCGAGACCCCTTTTCTTCCTCGACTATTTCGCCACAAGTAAGCTGGACAGGGACGTGTTGACCGAGGTAGTCAAGGGCATGGCGAAGGCTTGCCGCGCCGCGGACTGCGCCCTGATCGGCGGCGAAACCGCCGAAATGCCCAGCGTCTACTGCGAGGGAGAGTTCGATCTCGCCGGCTGCATCGTAGGGGTAGTAGACAGGAGCAGGATCGTCGATGGAACCAAAGTGTCGGCCGGTGACGTCCTGGTCGGCGTAGCCTCCAGCGGCTTGCACACAAATGGCTATTCGCTCGTTCGCAAGCTCCTTCTCGAAGAGTGCGGGATGAGAATTGACCAGTACGTTCCCGAACTTGCGAAAACGCTTGGGGACGAGCTTCTGGAGCCGCACCGCTGCTATTATAAGCCGGTCAGGACAATCCTGGCGAACCACGACGTGCATGCGATGGCGCACCTCACCGGAGGCGGCTTTTACGACAATATCCCCCGCGTTCTGCCCGAGGACTGCCAGGTAACGATCGAGCGGCGGTCCTGGGCCCGGCAGCCGATATTCAACTTGATACAGGAGCGCGGCGCTATCAGTGAGAAAGAGATGTATCACACGTTCAATATGGGCGTCGGTCTCGTCATGATTGTTCCGAAAGAACAGGCTATCGGCATTGTCGCGGAGCTTGACGATTTGGGCGAGACGGCCTGGATTATCGGCGAAGTGCACAAGGGCGGACGGGAGGTAGCGGTCCTGTGACATCCGACGGCCAGGGCATTAACATAGCCGTCCTGGTCTCCGGGCAGGGCAGGGGGACCAACCTTCAGGCTATCATGGACGCCTGCGCCAACGGCAGGATCGACGGTAGGGTCGCCGTCGTCATCGGGGTGAAGGACGACGCCCCGGCCATGCAGCGCGCAAGGGACCAGCAGGTTGAGGCTGTCGCCGCCAGTCCGAAGGACTATTCGCCGGAGGATTACGATGCGGTTCTTCTGTCCGTACTTCGCGACTTCAAGGTCGATCTGGTCTGCCTTGCGGGCTATATGCGGAAGATCGGACAGCCTATTATAGACGCTTACCGCAACAGGATAATGAACGTCCATCCCGCGCTTATCCCCATGTTCTTCGGGCAGGGGATGTTCGGCCACCACGTGCACGAAGCCGCGATCGAAAGAGGCGTAAGGGTCTCCGGAGCGACCG
Source organism: Armatimonadota bacterium (assembly GCA_030649165.1). Lineage (GTDB taxonomy): Bacteria > Armatimonadota > UBA5829 > UBA5829 > JAUSEB01 > JAUSGG01. Next base: position 32,227 of record JAUSGG010000073.1, on the reverse strand, counting down.
TGCACTTCGTCGATGAGGACTACGACACCGGACCGATCATCATTCAGAAATTCGTCACCGTGATGTTCGATGACACCCCCGACACCCTCGCCGCTCGTATCCTACCGGAGGAGCACAGGGCTTACGTTGAGGCCATTCAGCTCTTCGCACGTGGGAGACTCAGGGTTGAAGGCCGAAAGGTCAGAATACTGGAATAGCGGCGACCGGAGCACGAACGAAGCGCCATGTCCATAAAGACCGGATTCGGAGACAAACCGGGCAAGCCCGCGATCGACATAGACCTCTGCGATGTCTGCGGTCTTTGTGCGGAGATCTGCTGCACTGAGACCCTGATAGTCGTGGAAGGCGCGATTAAGATCGATCCTGACACCGAGTTCGGATGCATCGGGTGCGGCCACTGTATGATGGTGTGTCCCACCGGAGCTGTAACGGTTACCGGCAGAGATGTGTCGCCGGACGATGTCCTCGATTTGCCCGGTGAAGCCCTGCGCGCGACTCCCGATCAGCTCGAAGCTCTGCTGCTCTCCAGACGCAGCGTCAGGCGTTACGATGCGCGCGAGGTAGAACCTGAGGTTATCGAGAAGTTCATTGGCATGGCCTCCACTGCCCCAATGGGTATACCGCCGTCCGACGTGGGGATAGTCGTTTTCCAGGGTCGCGAGAAAGTGCAGTCTTTCGCCCTCGATATTGTAAAGTTGTACGATCAGGCGCTGAAGTTCTTGAGGTCGCCGATATTGCTGCTGATGAGGCTGTTTATCGGCAGGACCGCGTATGAGTCTATCAGAACGCTGGTGATACCAGTCGGGCGGATGCTTCTCAAAGGCCGCAAGACGGGTAGGGACTGGTTGTTCTACGACGCGCCGGTCGCGCTGCTCTTTCACCAATCTCCTTACGCAGACCCGTCGGACAGCATAATAGCCTCAACCTACGCTATGATCGCAGCCGAATCGCTCGGTCTCGGAAGCTGCATGATCGGTTCCGTCGCTCCGATACTTGCGCGTAACAAGAAACTGATGGGGGAATACGGCGTGCCTGCCGGCAACAAACCTGGGATGGTCCTGATTCTGGGATACCCGGCGGTAAAATTCCAGCGCTCCGTTCGCCGCCGGTTTGCATCGATCAGGTTCAGCTAGTTTTCTGACACAAAACTGAACCGTTACCCTCATAACTCATCATAACTCCACCATAGCAGTCGGGCGGATGTTGAGGTATAATAGGCGACGGGTTGTGCGAAGACAGGGAGGTCGGCGTCTTGGAGGACTTCTGCAGGAAGATTCTGGAGCGAGCGGCGAGTCAGGGCGCCACTTATGCGGATGTGCGCGTGGTCAGACGCGCGTCTGAGTCGATCGAAGTCAAGACGGGGAAGGTGGAACAACTTGCCTCTGCCACCGACTATGGTTTCGGAGTGAGGGCTCTCGTCGGGGGCGCCTGGGGATTCGCATGCAGCTTCGTTGTCAACGACGACGAAGGTATGGAAGTTGCTGACCTCGCGGTCCGAATAGCGCGCGCGAGCTCCACACACAAGAAAGAAGACGTGACGCTTGCGGACGTGGAGCCGGCGACTGGCCGGTTCGAGTCACAGTTCAAGATCGACCCCTTCGACGTGCCTCTCGCCGACAAGATTAATGTCCTCCTCGAAGCAGATTCGATAATGCGGCAGAATCCCAAGATCGCCATCGCCGAATCGTCCATGGATTTCTGGCGTCAGGAACAGGTGTTCGCGAGCAGCGAAGGCTCCTATATCGAGCAGGTGAACGTGCAGAGCGGCGCCGGGATACTGGCAACGGCAATAGGTGGGGAGGAGATTCAGCGCAGGTCTTATCCGGCGCCGTTCGGAGGTGATTTTGCCGCCGCGGGCTACGAGTTTGTAGAAGCGCAAGACCTCACCGGGCACGCGGAGGAAACGGCCAGGGACGCCGCGCAGTTACTTGAGGCGCCGCTCTGTCCGTCGGAGACGACGGACCTTGTCCTGGAAAGCTCCATGCTGGCGCTTCAAGTGCACGAATCGTGCGGCCATCCTATCGAACTGGACAGAGTCCTCGGAATGGAATCGTCTTTTGCCGGCACGAGCTTTCTGACAACCGATAAGCTGGGGAGTTTCCGTTACGGCTCGGAAGCCGTGAACATCGTCGCCGATGCTACGATTCCGGGCGGTCTGGGCAGCTTCTTCTTTGATGATGAGGGCGTTCCGGCGCAGCGCGTAGACATAGTGAATGAGGGTATTTTCAACGGTTATCTGACGTCGCGGGAAACCGCGCCGAAGATCGGCCGCCCGAGCAGCGGGGCAATGAGGGCCGACGGCTGGAACAGCATTCCGCTAATACGGATGACCAACATCAATCTTCTTCCGGGAGATTGGACTCTGGATGAGATATTGGCGGACACAAAGCACGGCCTGTATGCGTCTTCGGTGAAATCGTGGAGCATCGACGACAAGCGGCTGAATTTCCAGTTCGGTACGGAAGTGGCCTATGAGATCGTGGACGGCTCGCTCGGACGCATGTTTAGAAGTCCAACCTACACCGGGATTACCTACGACTTCTGGCGAAGCTGTGACGCCGTTGCGGGAGAAGATGAATGGCGGCTTTGGGGTGTGCCGAACTGCGGCAAGGGAGAGCCGATGCAAATCGCGCGTGTAGGTCACGGAGTCGCCCCTTCTCGTTTTCGGAACGTGCGGATAGGAGTCGTCAAGTGATCGCGGAAAACGCTCAGTTGATGGGAAGAGGTCGCATTACGGAGATATTGCAGTCTGCTTTGGAGCGCTCAGAGGCTGAGCAGACGCAGGTAAGTCTTTCCTTGAAGCGTTCGGGCCTGACCAGGTTCGCCCGTTCCGCCATCCATCAGAATGTGGCGGAGCGGACGGCTTGTCTGGCAGTAAAGGCGGTTATCGGCAAGAGAATCGGTTTCGCATTGACGAGTTCGCTGGACGAGAGGTCGGTGTTCGCCGTGGTGTCCGAGGCTGTCGAGGTCGCGCAAAACCAGCGGGACAATCCCGATTTCGTGTCGCTGCCCGAGCCCAAGCCAATTGGATACTATCCCGAAACATTCCACGAGTCGACCGCGGCGTTCGGCCCGGAGGAGCGGGCGGCGGCCGTCGGCGCGGTTATCGCGGAAGCGGACCAGAGAGAAGCGGAAGCTGCCGGCTCATTCATGACGGTTGTAGGAGAATCCGCTGTTGCCAATTCCCTTGGTGTCGACGCTTACGTGAATCACACTTCCGCGTTTCTCTCAACAGTGATTACGGCCGGCTCCGGTTTTGGCGCGGCAACCGGAACAGCAATGGACGCCGCCAGCATCAGCCCTTCAAGGGTGGGCGCGGAAGCCACCGACAGAGCGGCGGCGAGCAGAGGGCCTATCGGGATCGAGCCAGGCGAGTATGACGTTGTCCTTCTGCCGTATGCTGTCGCAGAATTGATCGAATTCTTAGGCATTCTTGGACTAGGCGCGCTATCGGTGCAGGAAGGCCGGAGTTTCGTGTGCGGCAAGTTTGGTCGACGTATCTGCAGCGAGGCGGTCACGATTTGGGACGACGGCCTTGACCCTATGGGGATTGTCAGGCCGTTCGACCGTGAAGGAACGCCGAAACAGCGCGTGGACCTCATTGTGGATGGCGTCGCAGAAGCCGTCGTTTACGATTCCCACACCGCAAAAAAGGAGGGCAAGGAGTCAACCGGACATGCGACGGACTTGACCGGCCTGTACGGCCCCATGCCGGCCAACCTGTTTCTACGTCCCGGAACCTCTAGCTTGGAAGATATGATTGCCAGCACGAAACGCGGGATTCTCGTGAGTCGCTTCCACTACGTGAACGTCCTGCATCCCATCCAAACGATCCTCACAGGCATGACCAGGGATGGGACTTTCCTTATAGAAGACGGCAGAATTACCTCGCCGGTGAAGAACCTGCGCTTTACCGAAAGTATCCTTAAAGCTCTCTCCAATGTTGAGCTGGTCGGGTCGGATATTCGTCCCGTGGGACTGGAGCGGACTATGCCCGGAGTAGCCTGCGCGCCCTCGATAAAGATTCGCGACTTCCGCTTCACGGGCGTTACGGAGTTCTGATTTGCTCGGCGCGCATCCCAAGCGGCTGAGGGAGTCAATCAGGAAAGCACGAAAGGACGAAAACACCAAGTGCTTGGGCGATTGACCACCGCTGGAATGCTGAGCATACCACAGGAAGTGCTTAGCTTTACAGCCTGGTGGCAGTCAGGTCTCGAAGGGCCTTAGGGTTACCTATTGAGCGACGGCGGTTAAATCCGGAGTGTCTTAGCCTCACGCTGACCTCCAGCCGGATTTTGGTACATAATTCCGTGCCAATTGTTGACCTTATCCCCGGATGGACGCTATAATGGCTCAGGTCCAACACCAGGACCGGTACGGCCAGGATCCGGCGAGCAGGAGTCAGGCAAAGGCATGTTGTGTTTCAGTTCCAGATCCCTCCGCGGCGTTTGCTTAGCGCTGGTCGTCGCAAGTCTCTCCGTACTGCTCACATCCTGTTCCAAGAAGCATGTGAACGTTCCGAAACCGTCCCAGGCAGCCGGTAAGAAGATAGAAAAAGTGCCGCTGCGGTTCACGAGTCTATGGATATCGGAAGGCTCACCGAAGATCGAATGGCGGGCCAACTCCGTTATCAACAAGAAGTTCTTCCAGGACCGCCCTCACATTCAGCTCAAAATGTTGACCAGCCTGAAGCTGCCGCCCGGGATGGACGTCGCGGGCGCCAGCCTGACTATGTCCATGGTAGGTGACGCGGCTGAGGACGTGATCAGCCTGCAGTCCGAAGAGATCACCAAGGCGGTGCACGAAGGCTTTCTGATGCCTTTGGACGATTACGTCGCCAGTTGGCCTCAGGCGAAGTATCGGCTGACGGGTCCGGTGCGGGATCTGTGCAGCGCCGTTGGCCCGGACGGCAAGAAGCACATCTACGCGCTCCCGTTTTGTGTAGGCGCGGACTGCATGCTCTACAACAGGAAGCGGTTTCGTGAAGTCGGTCTGACGAGAGGGCCGCGCGACTGGGACGAGTTGTGGGAGTTCGGGAAGAAGCTGTACGATGCGGACATCGATCTGGAAACGCATTACCCCAAACATTGGGCGATGGACGTTTACCTGTACGGATGGTTCTTGCAGGGACTTCCGCCGATGGCGGGCGGAGATTGGGCCGTGAAACACCCCGATGGAACGTGGGAGACGCGGCTAACCTCAGAGCCGGTCGTACGCTCTATGAAGTTCATGGAGAAGCTGTGCTGGGGCGAATGGACCGATCCCAAGGGAAGGCGCATCAAAGGGATCACCGAGATGTCTCGCGCCGCCACCCAGGGCAGCGGACAGAGAGCGGCGCAGACGCTCGATCAACGCGATCTTATGGAAGAGGGAATTGTCGCCATGTCGGGCAATACCCTGTGGAGCGTTTTCAACGAGCGCGTCTACAAGGACCCTCTGAAGTTCGGCATCGTGCCTTTCCCCAGGTACCCCGGGCCGGAAGGAAGATACGTTGCCAGGATCGGCGGCACGGTCTTCGGCATTAAATCCACGCTGAAAACCACACCGGGTGTTGAGATACACTACACGACCGACGGCAGAGAACCCACCAAGCAGGATCCTATTCTGGCGCCGGGAGACACTCTGCCGGTCGCTTCGGACTATCGCGGCATAGCGATGAAGGCCTTCGGCGCGGTCGGACCCGACGAGATCCTCAACAGGAAGATCACCGCCGCCGCCTGGGAGTATATTTCCTATATGTGCGGTGACGAGGGCGAGAGGGAGAAGACGAAATACTTCGTCGATAACGGGGTCGCTCGGTATGTCAACCCCGATATTCTTAGACAGTATGGCTACCCACAGAAGGTGATCGACCAGGTGCCGGAAGATTGGGCGATCGCCTACAAACAGATATTTGCCAATGCTCGCGTTCTTCCAAGCCCCCCTGGCCTGCCGTCTATCCTGCTTGAGATGGATGGACCGTGCAGAGACCTTATAAGGCCGGGCAAGCATGACATCGAAGGGCAACTGAGGAAGGTCCAGAATGTCGTAAGCCGCTCGTACCTCTACACACCGACGCCTCAGGAATGGGCCCGCAACGAGAAGATTGCGTTTGCGGTCGTCGTATTGCTGGCTGCGATAATGGTAGGCGGCGGCGCGTTCATGCTGAGGGCGCAGTTGAGGGGGAATGAGGATCTGGCGGCCGAACGGGAAAAGGTCTACAGAAAGAAGCTTCCCAAGTCGAAGCACGTTCTCGCGTGGTTGTTCCTGGCGCCTGCGATTCTCTCGGTCTTTCTCTGGCAGTATATCCCAGTGGCCTGGGGCTCAGTGATGGCTTTCATGAACGTGCACATAATGGGCGGCAGCGAGTGGGTGGGCCTGGAGAACTTCATCAGGGTGGCGATGAGGCCGCTGTTCTGGCTTGCGTGGAAGAACACTTTCATATTTGTGGGTCTGAGCTTGGCAATGGGCTTTGCGCTTCCCATAACACTGGCTTTGCTCTTGTCCGAGATTCCAAAAGGCAAGACCTTGTTCAGAACCCTCTACTATCTGCCGGCGCTGACAACGGGGATCGTGACGATACTCCTGTGGAAGAGGTTCTACGACCCGACGGAATTGGGGCTGATGAACAGGGTCTTGCTCAGTCTGAACCCCAACATCATCACACACATCAACGAGCTTCTGCAACTGCTTCACATACCGTGGCATGTCCCGCTTCTGCACGCCCAGCAGTGGCTCACCAATCCAAGGCTGGCGATGGCGGCGTGCATACTGCCTGGCGTCTGGGGCGGCATGGGGCCGGGTTGTATCATCTATCTTGCCGCACTGAAAGCTGTTCCCGAGGAGCAGTATGACGCAGCGGACCTGGACGGGGCGGGGATATTCCAGAAGGCCTGGCACGTGACGCTGCCTGCCATATTCCCTCTTGTCCTGATCAACTTCGTAGGGGCCTTCATTGGAGCGTTTCACGGCATGGGGGGCATCCTGATCATGACAGGCGGCGGACCCGATCATGCGACTCACGTCATGGGGCTGGAGCTCTGGTACCAGAGTTATGTTCTTGCGAACTACGGCCAGTCTACGGCCATTGCGTGGATGCTGGCGTCCCTGCTCGTTGGATTTGCCGTAATGCAGATGCGGATCTTTGCGAGGATGAAGTTCTCAACGGCGGAGCAGGGGGAGTAGCAGGAGAACGCTATGCCAATCATACCGGTAGTAGGACGGCGAGGCTGGAAACTAAGGCTGGTATTATTTCTGCTCTACCTGGTGGTCGCGGCCGGCGCGCTCACCGTCGTGTACCCGTTTGCGTTGATGGTATCGTCGGGGTTTACGTCGGCCGTCGACTTCGACGACATGCGCGTGTTGCCGAAGTATTTTACGGACGACGGTCTGCTGCACCGCAAGTACGTGGCCGAGAAGTATAATTCGGGAATCAGAGCCGACGGGATGATCAACTGGGCCCTCCAGGAGTTGAGCGACCGGTACGGCGAGGAACTCTACACTGCCAGGGACATCGGCGGCTGGCACGCGCAGAACGCCAAAGGGAAATACACTAAAGCGCCCCGGTTCAACGGGCGCGACCCGAAGATCAGGCGCCGAGTAGACGACTACAACGAATTTCGCAAGACCCTCAGCCCTAACTACTTCAACCTTTGTTTGCTGGGGGGGCCGATGCTGCCCGGCGAGCCCTTCCACGCGTTCGGTGAGTTGATGGAGAAGCGCTACCGCAACATCGACGCACTGAACAACGCTTACGGCGACACCTTTACATCGTTCTACCCGGGCTCTTTACTCGGCTCATCCCCGGGACCGGGCATGGATATTCTCCTGAGACCCGACTGGTGGGCCAGCGGCTCGATAGATGAGAAACTCAACACTGGAAAGCTTGACGAGCCGGTGCTTCTGCGACAAATGGACTGGTATGCTTTCAAAGCACGTACGAAACCGGAGTGGCGGCAAACGTTGGCCGGTAGGTTCGACTACCAGCGGCTTCTTCTGAAACGAATCGATCTGGCCCCGGAAGATGGCGAAAAGGTGACGATTCCGGCTCTGCGCAAGACGTACGGCATCGTCGCGACCAAGTTGCGCGAGGTCCCTCTGCCGGGCTCAGTACCCTTGAATCCGGCCGAAGCCGAAGCGTGGGAAGAATTCGTGCGAACGATGTGGTCTGCTCGTTACCTGCGCGCAACAGGCGGCCAAGACCTTTTCGTGGATCATCTCAGGAGGAGATACGGGACTATTGAGAAGGTCAACAAAGCGTGGAGGACGAGTTTCTCATCGTTTGATGCCCCGGACTTATTCCCGATCGAACTGCCCGCCTATCTGCCTGTGCACGAGGCTGAGGTAGGCGGGATTGAGACGCTTCCGACCGTGGACTCCGTCAGGAAGTTCCGGAAACTGGCGCATCGGGAATTGACGCCGAAGTTCCAGCGGACGATCGAATGGGCGACCTTCGTCAAGACCAAGCTTCCCATTCAGCATATTCAGATCATAGATTCCGAACAGCTCTACAGAGAGTTCCTTGCCAAGAAGTACGGATCGCTCGACGGGATAAACAGAGCCCAGGGACTCGGCGCACGGTCCCTGGAGACTATATTCCCGCCTTACAGAGAGACCGACTTCATCGAGGTTTTCGATCAGCACAGACAGCTTCGCTGGATCTACGCCACCCGGAACTTCAAGGCGGTGTTCAACTACCTGGCCCTAAAGGGACGTGCCGCGTTGAACACCCTCATCCTGGTGCTGATGACGGTGGGAACACACCTGACAGTCACGCCGATGGCGGCGTTTGTCTTGTCCAGATTCCGGCTGCCTTATACCTACAAAGTACTGCTGTTCCTGATCGCGACCATGGCGTTTCCCGGCGACGTGGCCGCCCTGCCAAGCTTCCTGATGCTCAAGCACCTCCACCTGTTCAATACGTATTGGGCGCTGGTGCTGCCCGGACTTGCCAACGGCTTCGGCATTTTCATCCTCAAGAGCTTCTTCGACAGCCTGCCGGAGGAGCTGTTCGAAGCGGCGAGGATCGATGGGGCAGGGGAGCTGAGGCAGTTGTGGAATGTGGCGATCCCGCTGATTAAGCCGATCCTTGCAATCAACGCGCTGGGTTCGTTCACCGCCGCCTACGGTGGGTTTATGTGGGCGTACCTTGTCTGCCGGAAAGAGGAGATGTGGACCCTCATGGTCTACCTCTTCCAGTTCTCCATGGGCGGCGACTCGTCGATGATGATGGCGGCGCTTGTCCTGGCCTCCATACCGACCCTGCTCATATTCGTCTTCTGCCAGCAGATAATCCTCAGAGGAATCATCCTCCCGCAGTTCAAGTAAGCATCTATTCGCATCAGCCAATAACCTCCGTAGAGTTCAGTTCTACGGGAATGTCATTCCGACCGTATACCAAAAGAAGCCCCGGAGGACGTCATTCCGAGGAGGAACGACGAGGAATCTGCTTGCCCCGTTTCGGGATTTCCGGGTTGGGACCCGAAGTAGTCCGCTATAGCATACGTATGCCGCCCAACCCTCAAATCCCGAAACAACGGGGAATGAAACGCCGGATGCGTTGCGGGAACTACAGGTAGCGATGCCAAAACCTCAGCTAGAAGAGGCCGTTCCCGCAGAATAGACCCTCAAATCCCGAAACAACGGGGTGGTTCCTTTCCGAAATAACCCCGCCTGCGGGGTCGGTTGCTCGAAATGACGATTCCCGGAAGACTGAACTGTCACTAACCTCCGCAAACATAACCTCCGCAAACGCTTGACAGGCTCACTGTAAGCCAGTATGCTCATAGCATTGTGCGACATGGCACAAAGCTTGATCCCGTTTGGCGCGACCGAAAGGAGGTGAGCGCTAAGCGATTCGCATCACGCCAAAACGGGAAAACATAACACCAGCGCCGAGCTTGCGCAGTGAGCTCCGTTCAGGGATGAGAAAAGGCTGGACGTTTCCTGATCAGATCCAGCTAGCCTTAAAGGAGGTGAAGCCAGTGACCCGGTTGCGCACGTGTCAACCAAGGGTCAACTGGCGCGGGCTATTGATGAAAAACAGATCGGTGTACACCGTGCTTCTGTCGGCGGCGATCGCAGCTCTATGGGTGTGCTATTCCCCGAAGCCTTCAACGGCGGAGGAACAGCCCCAGTACGTGGGTTCTGAGGCCTGCGCCACCTGCCACGCCGACGTAGCAAAGAAATGGGCTCTGACTATCCACAGGAAGACGCTTTTCAATACTGAAGCGTCGCGCAAGGGCTGCGAAGCCTGTCATGGGCCGGGCAGCGCGCACGTCGCCGCCGGAGGCGGACGCGGCGTGGGCATCGTCAATCTTAGCAAGCTCAATAGTGAGAAGTCGTCGGCGGTTTGCCTCAAGTGCCACACGCAGGAGAAGACCATGCTGTGGGCGACCGGCAGACACGCTCGCGCTAAGCTCACCTGTATGAACTGCCACAATCCCCACAGCCTGGACGCTCGAACTCTCCTCACCGACATGCAGAGCGCCACGATAGCTGTCGAGGGGTTGAACAAGACAATCAAAGAAGCGCAGTTGAGATCGGGCATCGCAGACGAGGGCATCTCCGAGAAGACGGAAGCTCTTGCGCAAGTCGCGAAGCTGCAGGAGAAGCGAGCGAAGCTTGAGGCCGACGCTAAAGGAGCTGAGACCGAATATCACAAAGCCGCTGAGCCGTTTATGTGCTACAACTGCCACAAAGCTCAGCAGGCGCAGTCGCGCATGCCTTCACATCACCCGTTAGTCGAGGGAAAGATGAAGTGCAGCGACTGCCACAATCCGCACGGCGGACCGAACAATATGCTGCGCGAGGAATCCGTGCAGGACACTTGCGCCAGATGCCACGCCGAAAAGGTCGGTCCTTTCACTTTCGAGCACCCGCCCGTCAATGAGGATTGCAGTATCTGCCATAAGCCTCACGGGTCTGTCCAGAACAAGCTGCTGACCCAGAGTCAGCCGTTCCTGTGTCTCAAGTGCCACGCCGGCCCTCACAGCAGCAGCGGCGCTCTCGGCGCGCCCACGACTTTTTCCAGATATTACACCGAATGCACCGACTGCCACGGCTCGATCCACGGGTCTGACCGGCATCAGGCGTTGCATTACTAATAGGGCAGGAATAGGAGGCGACAACGACAATGAAATTGCATATCATCTGTTTGCTTTGCGCAATTGCGCTCACGACTTGTGTTCCTGCCGTTGCCCAGGTGGATATGTTGAACGGCCAGGACGATGTCACGGACCTTCGCATGGGCGTGTACCACCACGATGATTCCGGCAACCAGTCTTGGGTCCGGGAGTACGACGGCAGGTTGTTCGATCTTGGGATAGAACAGCTCGACACCTATGGTTACACGGGTGGGCTCGCCTATTCGCTCGGGATTCGGGATCTGATCATCCAGGACGAAAAGGCGGATCTTGACCTGAGTCTGGAGAACGCGATACGCCTGCATCTGGGAACGGACGCGTTGTTACACCGGCTGGACAGAATTCCCGCTATCAACCCGTTTCTCGCGGGAACACCGGCGGGCACACCGCCGGCGGACGGAGACTTCTTCATCGACCTGATACCGAATACCACACAGTTCCAAATCGACCGGCGGGTGAATGACGCCGCGCTGAGTCTGACGCCGTGGAAGGGGCAAAAGGTTCGACTTCTCGGAACATGGTGGCAGGAGCATGAGGACGGGTCTCGGCAAGTCCTTTTCCGCTCACGGACTCTGTTGCCGGGTGAGTCTTTCCCAGCGGGGATAGTTAACAGAACCAGGTACGGCGGAGCGTTGCTCATCGACAGGGACACAAACGAAGGATCGGTGGGGACCGACCTGACGCTGGGGAAATCGTCCGCGTTGAGCTATCGTTTCTCACACATTCGGTTCAGCGATGACGCGGGCACGCCTGTGACAGGCGCCTTTCAGCCGCCGTTCCCGGCGTTGAGCAGGATCATCCAGCCAGACACCGAGACGGACGTGCACGCCGTGAAGGCGCGCAGCAGGATTACCGACAGGCTGTACTTCACAGGCGTTCAGATTTCGCGCAATCGAGAGAACCGGACCTCGACTCTGAGCACATTAACGGGACTTCCGGTTGCACGGACGAACGCGGTGGATATCGACTCTACCAATGTCGCCCTGTCGTTCCTTGCAACGAACTCGCTTAGTCTGACCGGGCGATATCGCAAGTACCAGCTAACGAACCTGGTTCCGCCCGTTCTGGACGCCCTCGGCTTTGCCGACAACCAGGCGACTTCGCGTGATGAATCGGCCCTGTCCCTCGACGCCTCATACACCGGCATCCGTCGGGCGTTTCTGAGCGCGTCGTTCGAGAACCGGGATATCGACCGCGACCAAAGCCCGATTCATCCGCTGCACGACGATCCCGAAGACGATGGATTCGAGCACCCGTTCACGAGCGAGTCAACCAACTCGGACATCTGGCGCCTCGGCGCGCGCTATTACCCCAGCGCGAAGCTCAGCATGTCGGGCAAATGGGAGAAGTGGAATATCGACGGCCCCGAGTTCGGCGGGGCTGCGTCAGACCGCGACAGCCTGAACTTGGAAGCGACCTACCTCGCGCGCGACAACTTCGCGCTGTTCGCAAACTACAACCGCTGGAAGGAGCATAACGACGAAATCCGGGTGGACCCGGTTCCCACCGCAACGGAGGTTTTGGCCGTTGATGACCCTCTTACTCCCGGTGTCGACGAAAGCCAGGTCAGCGTGACCTTCGCAGATGGTTCGAGCGACATTCTCACCGCGACCGAGTACCAAGAGCTGCGAATAGCGGCGGCGGGACAAAACTTCCGGAACAATATGACGACCACGACCATAGGGGCTTGGTACGCGCCTACACCCAAGCTCACTCTGGACGTGAACTACGGACTTGTGGACGCGGAGGCCAGAACGCTCTTCGTGATCGGCTCGAGCGCGAGCGCCGCCAGCCGGCTGCCTAACCTGTTCCCGGACTTTGCTCCGTACGACGCTGAGGACCACGTTTGGAGCTTGGGACTGGCGTACGCCTTTCGTCCGAAGTGGCGCGTGTACGGCCGGTTCACCAATGCCAAGTCTGAAGGCAGGACTCTGATCGATTTGACCACTGGCGCGGGGGCAGACCTTCCCGTCGGTCCCGTCTGGACTCCGGTCGATATAACCGAGCGCAGGTATACTCTCGGTTTCGGCTATGAGATCTCGCCCAAGGAGGAACTCCGGGTTGACTTCTCGGTCTCTGACTGGGAAGATGGTATCGATTCCGGTCAGAGCGGTCGATTTGGCCTCATTCGCTTCGCCTGGTCGCACAGGTACTAAGGTTCGTAGAAACGCGTACTCATCGAGGCCGGGCGCATCCGATGCCCGGCCTTTCTCTTGGCCGGTGTTTCCGATCCTTCGGGAGCAGAGCGGGCCTGTCCCGAAAATCGGGAAGCGACGCCGCCAAAGGAGGGGAACATGGTCGGCGTTTCAGCATTTCAAATGCCGAAACGGAGTGTTTTCTGGGGAGGCGCATGGGGAACATGGTACTCAAGTGGCAATACCACTCGCCACTTGCCGTCTCTTGATTCGCAAACCTGCTCGCGAGTGATGTCACCCAGTGGCATAACACGGTATCCATTTTGCGCTTGACAGTTTCCCTCTGTCGTGGTACATGTAAAGTACGACGAAACGTAACGGCTTCGACCCAGCGGATGAAGACCATGTAAGGGGGTTTACGGATGAGTCGTCGTCGCGCCGGTTTCACTCTCATCGAGCTTCTGGTGGTGGTAGCCATCATCGCGATTCTGGCCGCCATTCTTTTCCCCATCTTCGCCGCCGCCAAGGAAGCCGGCAAGAAAGCGTCCTGCCTGGCCAACCTCAAACAAATCGGAAACGCCCTGGCAATGTACAGAGACGAATACGACGGCCACAATCCCGGCATCTGGGCCAACTGGGGCCAAAGCGGATCCTGGGACGACAAGGCATCTTTCTGGTGGGTAATGCTTTCCTACATCAAGAGCCGCATGGGTAAGGATGCACGGAACATTGTCAAGTGTCCCAGCGCCTCGTGGCTGAAGCAGGACTGGACGATTGGAAGCACCAATAGAGAAAGAAAAGGATTCGCGTATCAGATCAACGAAACCGGGTGGACGGATGGTCGAATGCCGCGGCAATTGAGAGACGCCAATTGCCTCGTGAATAGTCTAATGGACGCGTCGATTAAGAGACCTGGCTACCTCATCCATATCGGAGATTCCATGGGCTGGCCCGGCTTTGGCATAGCTTATCAGAGCGGCGCAAACGTTGACAATGAAAGCGCTCCCAAGGATGGAAGCGGCCCGGTGGGGTGGACCAGTATTTTTCCTCAGCCCAACGATCCCGTGCCGATGAATGGGGATAAGGTCGGCGCTTACGGCGGCACGACATGCAAGATCTATGGCATAAGAGTGTCCCACCAGGGCGGCGCCAACGTGCTGATCTACGACGGCCACGTCAAGAACGTAAAGTTCACAACCGGCAGGTACTGGGGCAACTACTTTTAGAACGCCGCAAGTCTGACCCGTTCAACCCGTCCGATATTCTCCACTCTCCACTCCCCGTAAGGGCGCATCCCAAGCACGCGGGGGCAATCACGAAGGCACGAAAACACGAAAGATTTGGACGATTGACCTAAGCTGGAATCCTGAGCGTGACGCTGGAACTGTTGGTTTTGCAGCCCGGTGGGAGTCGTGTCTCGGAGGGTCATCTCACGGTCGCCTGTTGAACGAGGGTCAACTCCGCCTTCCATAAAATATGTGCTTTCCCAAGTTTCGATGCTTTCGTGGTTAAATCCGAGTGTCTCAGCCACCTTGATTATGGGATACACCCCCGTAATATTACCAGCTTGACAGCAGCCGCGAAATCGTGATAGGTATGTTATGTGTTCGCTGGCGAGCAGGCGAATTGACGATTCGCGAGGTTGCCTGCGCGTGTGGTGGAGACGCGCTGACCAAAACCTTGAGCGAAAGGTGGGCGCCGTGACGGTATCCCTCAGTCGTGCGCGGCTGATCTTTCTCGCCGCACTGATTGCAGCTTTTGTCGCAATCTGTACCCAGGTCGTTTCCGCTCGTACGTTAACACTGATCAGCCCAAACGGCGGCGAATGGTTCGAGCCGGGCGAGACGGCGCAAATCCGCTGGAGCTTCAGCGGGTCCGACTGGCAGAGCAACAATACGGTAAAGCTGGAGTATTCAAGCGATAGCGGCGCCAGTTGGAGAGGAATTCAGGGCGCAAACCACGTTCCCTATAACGTCGCCTCGTATTCGTGGGACACCGCGGGACGCTCGACTTCCCTGTGGTACAGGGTCAGAGTTACCTCGAATTCAGGCTCCGCTTCTGACGCCTCGGATGCCAACTTCGCCATCCAGGTCGACAGCAGTCCGCCTGTTATCACGCATACCACTCTTGGCAATACGCCGAATCGAGCCGGACCATATCGCGTCCGCGCTGTCATCACCGATAACAAAGGAGTGGCCTCGGCGACGCTGTATTGGCGGAGGAACGGCGGCTCGTTCACGTCGACGGCTATGGCAGCCTCGGGAGTCGCCAATGAGTTCCGCGCGGAAATCCCCGGCCCGTCGGTTCAAGAAGACCAGTACTGCTATTACATCGAGGCGCGGGATACGTCGGCGGCGGGGTATGTCACCAGGAGTCCAAGCTCGGCGCCCGGCTCTTTGCACTGCTTTTCAATATCTTCGTGCAGCCCGGTGGCGGTGGGACAGATCAACGCTTACAATGTTTCCTCCGGCTTGTCGTCCGGCAACTCGTACTATTGCGAAACACAGTCCAAGCTGGCAGGAATCGAGCAGTATCTGTCCTTAAGCGTTTCAGGCGAGATCACGTACTTCGTCTTCGAGTCGTCGACCGGCGGCGGGCCGTTTACCGCAAAGTACACCAAAGTGGTTGCCGGCGCGCCAACTGGAGCGCGTTGGCATAACTCGGGACCGATCTCGGTCACGCTTGTTGCGGGCTATTACTATATCATAGGGGTGGCCAGTCAGCCGCAGACGTCGCATTATATGGGGTACGATGGTCATCCCAGGCCCACCAACTTCGGGCATACAATAAGCGGCTATAGGAGGCTAGGCTACCCACCAAGCGCGCCGGCATCGTATTACGCCGATACCTACGTATACTCGCAGCGGCTTACCGCTTGCCCGCAGACGATGTTCCTCAACATAACGCAGCCAAACGGAAGCATTTGGTATGAGCCTGGACAACCGTTGAGCATAGAGTGGACGGCGACAGGCTCGACGTGGCTACCTTCGGACACCGTGCGGCTGGAGTACTCGACCGACGGGGGCTCGACGTGGGCTCCGATACCGGGCGCGGAAAGCCTGCCCTACACCGCCGGCTCGTTCGCGTGGAACACGGCGGGGTATACGGAGTCGGACCAATACATGGTCCGTGTGACGCTGAACGGCGACGATTCGGTCAGCGATGCCTCGGATGCGAACTTTACCGTGCGAACGGACACATCGCCGCCCGTCATAGCGCATACTCGACTCGCCGACACCAACAGCGAACTCGGTCCCTATCGGGTATGCGCGCAAGTCACGGACCAGGTGGGAGTGGGCCAGGTTACGCTGTTCTGGCGAAGGAACGGCGGCAGCTTCAACACTATTCCGATGACGCCGTCGGGCGCTCCCGCGGGGTACTGCGCGGACATTCCCGGTCCAGGCAACTTCGGCGATTCCTACTGCTATTATATAGAAGCTCGCGATACGGCTGCGACCCAACACATCGCTACATATCCGGCGGGAGATCCGTCCGAAGACTGCTGCTTCGGCGTGACGACCTGCAGGACGGACACCATCGGAAGCGCGTCTTTCTCCGGTACTGAAACCGGAGATGCCAGGGGTAACGCGTACGAGTGCACGTACTCCTCCGTGCTGACGCAGATAGAGCATTACTTCAACATATCGACTTCAACGGAACTCAGGTACTGCGTCTACGAATCGACAGTCTACAGCGGCAGCTACAACAAGATACACGAGACCGTGGTTGCGGATTCCGGCGTCGGGGCCACGTGGTACAGCTCTGGACCGATCTCCGTTCCGATGCAAGCCGGACGCTACTATGTGATCTGTACGGCGTGGCAGGGCGCCGCCGTGTCTTACGGCAGCTATCCAGGGCATCCGGTAACAACTTCCTTCGGCCGGTCTCGCGCCGGAGTGTATATGAGCTATTTCCCTCCCGGTCCAACTGTGATAAACAACGAGTCCGGGACGGTGTACTATCAGAGAGTGTCGGCATGTCCGATACCGCGGCTGCTCACTATTACTGGGCCAAATGGCGGCGAATGGTTTGAGCCGGGAGAAAGCGTTGAAATCCGGTGGACATCCGGCGGACCATACTGGCTTCCCTCGAACACGGTTCGTCTCGAGTATTCGACCGACGGCGGTTCTACGTGGTCGCAGATACCGAGCGCGGGGAACCTGCCCTACAACGCCGGCTCCTTCCTGTGGACGCCGAGCGGCATTGGCGAGTCGACGTGGTGCAGAGTGAGGGTCGTCTACAACGGCGACGCCGCGGTGGAAGACGCTTCCGACGCCGATTTCGCGATTGCGACGGACAATATCGCGCCTGTCATCAGCCATGCCGCGCTTGCGGATACACCCTATCTGACAGGGTCGTACCGGGTGTGCGCCGCCGTGACCGACAACTACCGGGTCGATTCCGTAACCCTCTATTGGAGCAAGAACGGCGGGGCCTTCACGGCTGTCTCGATGAGCCTTTCCAACGGCCAGTATTGCGCCGACATACCCGGTCCCAGCCTGCTTGACGATCGGTACTGCTACTATATCGCCGCGACGGACGGCTCTGCCGCCCACAATGCCGCCGTCGAGCCATCAGGCGGGCCGTCGTCCACACACTGTTTCTCAATTGCCCGTTGCGGCGTAGATACTATAGGCGGAATGACTTACACGGACTCGGGTGGCGCCTACTGTCGCGGGAACCGTTTTCATTGCTTGGTCGAGTCGCGGCTCACGCAGATAGAGGAGTATTTGAGCATTCCCTCTTCCGTCGAACTCAAGTTTGTCGCGTACGAGTCGGACTCAGACTATTGGAACTACGCAAAGATTCACGAAACCACGGTCGCGAGTTCAGTGACCGGCGCCGGCTGGTACAGCTCCGGGCCGATTTCGGTAGCTTTGTCCCCCGGAAAGTATTATATTATCGCGGTCGGTGTCGCCGGCTCGCATACGGCCTACCATATCTCATACCAGAACCCCATTCAGACCATTTTTGGGGACACGACGATTGGCTATGAGGTAAGCGGCTATCCGCCGCCCTACACCACCTCCTCTACGGGCGATCCGCCGTTCTATCAGCGTTTGTCCACTTGCCGCGACACGAGAACGCTGCGGATTACCGAGCCAAACGGTAACGTGTGGCACGAGCCCGGCAACCTGGTCGAAATCCGCTGGAGTTCCGGCGGCGTCAACTGGCAGCCGGACGACACCGTCCGATTCGAATACTCCGCCGACAGCGGAGCGACGTGGGTCGGTATACCCGGCGCCGAGGCCGTCGTTTACAATTCGTCGTCTTACAATTGGGACACTACCGGCTGTCCCTCATCGGACCGCTATAGGGTGAGGGTATCTTTCAACGAAGATCCCGCGATCAATGATGTGTCCGACGCCGACTTCTTGCTTCTGCCGGACAACCAGCCGCCGGTCATAACCCACACTCCTTTGCCTAATACCAGCGGCACATCGGGCAGAACGGTCTCCGCGGCAGTGACCGACAACCTCGGGGTCGCGAGCGTCACGTTGTACTGGAGCAAGAACGGGGGAGCCTTTACCCCGGTTGTAATGACGTACAGCAGTTCCTCGCAGCAGTACAACGGCACGATACCCGGCGGCATAGTTGGTGACGTGATCGACTACCATCTGGAGGCGGTGGACGGGGCCGTCGCCCGCAATACGGCGAGACATCCGGGGTCCGGCTATCATCGCTACGAGGTCGTGCCGGTCAGGGATTACTTTACCGAGAAGTACCTCATCAAATACTCACTTACCGACCTGGCGTTCACATCCGTAAGATTTACGCCTGATGGATCGCGGGATATCTATTCCGCCTGCACTTCGCTCATAGCCAGTCTACCCACTGACCCAACAGGGGGAACAACCCTGGCGCTTAGTGACAACAGCTACGCTCAGGTCAATCTCACCGGCGGAGCGCAGGTTTCCCTGTACGGAAACAGCCGGTCATCGTTCTTCGTCGGCAGCAACGGATACATCACTTTGGACGAGGGCGACACCAACGGGGCCGGTGACCCGACGAACCACTTCCGGCTGAAACGTGTCTCCGGCATGTTCTGCGATGTTAATCCCGCGGCCGGCGGGTCAGTCTCGTACAAGCAGACCGACGACAGGGTGGCGATCACCTACCTTGACATTCCTGACGCGTACACGCCGAGCAACCGAAACACGTTCCAGATCGAGCTGTTCTTCAATGGCGAAATTCGGCTCTCTTACCTGGCGATTGCCGGCCTGTATCAGTGGATCGCAGGCCTGTCAGAGGGGCAGGGGATTCCGTACGAGCTGCAGTTTAGTGACCTGTCCGCGTATCCGCCGTGCTGTATGGGCGATATTGCCGTTAACGATTCCCTTCCGCCGCAAGACGACTTGCGCATCCCGTTTGGGGCAGTCGCTCTGGGTTCCAGCCACAGAGAGACAGCCCGCGTTCGCAACACGGGGAGTTGCGATGCGACCTTAACCGATATCCGCCTCGCCTCGTACGCGGAGAACTTCGACGATGGTCTGGCGCAGGATTGGCAGGAGGACTGGGACGCGGGCTGGACTCTGTCCAACGGACAATACCAGGCCGTTCCTCCCTACAACCGCACTGTGATCGCGACGTACAGCCGCTCCGACTTCAGCGACTTCTTCTACAGCGCAACCGTGCGAGGGGGTTCCGCGGAAGGTCCTGTCATCGCGTTCCGATACAGTTCCGACTTCTCCGCTGGGCGTGGATCCGGTTACTGGTTTGGCATTCGTATGGGGAATACTACCCAGTTCGGTTACTATATCAGGAGGCAAGTGAACGGAAACCTTGCCTATATTCGCAACACAACCCCTACGATGTTCATACGCGACTTCGACGCGCGCAATACGCTGGCAGTCAATGCCGTCGGTTCAACGCTTCAGTTCTACATCAATGGAAATCTTGTGGATACGGTCACGGACTCGATGCGACTTTCCGGTCGAGTGGGCCTGGTAGGGCCGGCGTGGTATACGCAGACCAACTATTATTACGACGATGTCTTTGTGGCTCCGCCTCTTGCGCAATCTTCAAACGGGGTATCAGGTTTCAAGCTGGACGGCGTTCCCACGCTGCCGATCACACTTGCGCCGGGACAAGAGACAAATCTGGGCGTGATTTACCAGCCACAGACAGCAGGCCATTCGCAGGCGACGCTTATGATCACGACGCTCGGCGCGGAACAGCCGTCGACGCTGGTTGAGTTAAGTGGGAGCGGAGCGACGGTTGATTCCCTATGCTCGCTCAAGCTGTGCGAGGACGGCGCCAGGGCCGAGACCGTGGGCAAACAGGTAAGCGCCGTGTTCGGCGACTGCTTCTATATTCAAGACGAGAAGCGTATGGGAGGAATTGGAGTCCGTTGGAGCCAGGGCATGCCGGCGGTCGGTGACCTGGTGGACGTTTCAGGTTTGATGACGACTTACGGGGAAGAGCGGATGATCGACGCCTCGGTCGTTACTGTCACAGCACGTGGCTCAGACCCTCGTCCGCTTGGCTTGAACCACCCTCTGCTGGGCGGCAAGCCCTATTCGTATCAGGCCGGTCCGCCGCCGCGCGGCCAGGTTGGGGTCGCGGGAGCGCAAAGCATCAACAACATCGGCCTGCTGGTTCGCGTCTGGGGGAAAGTGACTCAGATCGGGCCGGATTATCTCTACGTCCACGACGGCTCACCGCTGACCGACGGCACGACCACGGGGGCCGATCCCAACACCGGAGTTCGCGTTGCCTGCGACCCGACCGGCTACATGCCGGGTGACTTCGTGCAGGTTACCGGTATCAGCTCCTGCTTCAGGACCGCGGGCGGTCAGATTGTCCGGCGTGTTCTGGCTCGCGGCAGGTCGGACATCGTCCTCATCAAGTGGTCCGACACCGCTGTTGCTTCAATCGGCGCGGTCAGACGACGGCTGTCGGGCGCTCCGGCGCGGCTTTCTGAGTTGGTCGTCACTGCGACTCCGGAGCAAATGGGCGGGTTCCTCTACGCTCAAGACCTTAGCCGCATGTGTGGGATCAGAATCGGTTCCAACGCGGCCGTGGAAGTGGGGGACATAATCACGGTCAATGGTGTGGTCGGCGCGACTTCGGGACGGCGAAGTGGAACTGGCTAACGCAACAGTGGAGATCGTCTCCCAACTGCTCACTATGCCCGGCCCGCTTGGACTCAGTGGCCGCCGGATGGGAGGAGGACCGATGGGGATCCAGGAAGGCGTGGTCGGCGGGCAGGGATTGAGCAACATCGGACTGCTCGTCCGGTGTTTTGGCAAGTTTACTTACATCGATGCACGGACGTTCGCGGTTGACGATGGCTCCACGGTCGTCGTCGGATGTGTCCCGGACAGCGTCGACCTCGACCTCAATTGGCGCTTTGTGGCAGTTACGGGCATAAGCTCCTGCCGCCGGGAGTCCGGCGATCTTCTGCCGCTTCTTCGCGCGCGCTCATCTGGCGACATAGCGCCACTACTGTAGCCGGGCTGGTCCGGGGAGGTATTACTTCCTCGCGCAGAGTAAGAAACCTTATGAAACGCGGTTTCGCGGTCAACACGGCTTTGCTATTGCTGTTTGTGCTTGGATACGGGGTCGCATCCGCTCAAAACCTGCTCAGGAACCCCGGTTTTGAAGATCCTGCCGGTTGGTCGGCGCACTGGACCATCAGGGACGCCAACGGCGGCAATCTAACATATCACTACCGCATAACCGCTCAGGGCGGCGGCCACGGCGACGCCCGGCCTCGCACCGGCGCCAACGCCGTCGAGATATACTCTTCTGATAGGCAAACTCACTTGACTCAGAAGGTGACGCTGGAGCCAGGGGCCTATCGGCTGTCGGCGTGGGCGAGGTTGAACAACACCCCGGACTATTCACCCATAGAATTGGCGCTGGGAGATGAGACCGTTGTGCTGCCCCTGGCCTCCGAGCGTTACACGCCGCTGTGGGCGCATTTCGAGATCGGAGAGGCCGGGGAGTACGAGGCCGGATTCCTGTCCCGCTCCTACGGGGTCGCGTTTGACGATATATCGCTGGAGAAGATCACCGCCGCCTCGGACGCCTCGTCGCCGGTCCTGCATATCGACCTGTTTCCAAGCAGCAGGGACAGGGCCGTTGGTATCCAGTACTGCCTTAAAGGCGCTCCACAGTGGGTCAACTTCGCCGTCACCTGCCTCGCGCCGAGCAAGCTCGACAGGCCGGTGATGCGCATCCTCGCCTCTGACCCCGTCCGGCTTTCAGGTTTGAACGAGTCGGTTATCAACGGTTATCGAATGCGGCAGGAGGAAGAAGTCAAGCCGCGGAGGGAGAACGTAACGCGCGACGGACGGCGATATCACGGGTATTCCTTTGCCCTGCCGAGATTTGTCAGCGGCGCTGACCACCCTCTGTGGTTCGGAGGATGCTGGATCTCCGACGCGCCTCCCAGGAATGCGAAGCTGATAATGGAAATCGTTCAAGGCGAATCCACGCTGGCGCGCGAAGTGATCTCGCTCGTGCCGGTCGATCCGCCGAAACGCGCCCGGACGCCCAAACGCTTCTTCACTGTGCCCTACTGCGTCCAGAACTGGCAGATGGCTAAAGACGAACGTGTGAAAGCCCTGCCGGCGCAGTTTCAGATGATGGGCATGAACGTCTGGAGCGACTACGGTCTTTCCCCGGAGAAGCCTCCAAACGGTCTTACGGCGGAGGAAGAAGTCGTTCTGGCGGCCTATAACCGTGGGGTGCGCCGGTTCTGGCCCAACTTCTCCGAGTTCATCAGTGTGTCGGGCGGCGGGGCCTACAGCGCGGCCTCTGAAGAGCTGGCCGGCAAGGATATGTACGTCGTCCGGCGAGACGGTACGGTCGTGAAGGAGTTATACAACCTCAACTATGCCGCCAACAGGGGCCGGGCCTGGATGGAGTCTACGATGGTGGCATGGACTCGTTCCCAGCGAAGGCCGGTGGAGAAGGGCCTGCCGTTCAGATACTCCGGGTTCATCAACGACGGCCTCGAAGGAATGCCATACAGCTACGATGCGTCCACGCTCGCTGCCTTTGCCGCGTACAAGGGTGTAGCTCCCACCGAGGTCACTTTGGGAAAGCTCGACGGCGAGTGGAAGCGAGACTGGATTCTTTTCAACATGGACCTTTACACCGGCGTTATCGACGTGTGGACCGCGGAGATGCGCCGCGCCGATCCGAATGTGAAGATCGTCAATACGGCGGACACGTACGGCCCCGCCGGATTCCAGGAACTGACCGCGGCGGAGCGCATGAAATGGGCCCGCTCGCTCGACTACAATATGCCGCAGTGGTACGCCGCGAACTACTATGGTTCCGCCTATCTCGACCAGTTGAAGCAGGGTGAGGCGGAGAAGGTGTTCGGCAGGAGCAATGGTGGTACAGACGTCATTCCGCTGCTCTATCTCTCGATGGGAGGCAGGCTGGAGAATCCGCAGGCGCTCCGATTCAAGATACTCGATATGTGCTCCGCCGGCAATTCGGTCAAGGGCATCGGCTACTACATTGGGACGTACGCATTTGTGGATGCGAAGTTCATGGTCGGCCTCTCCCACGCGCACACGCTTCTTGCGGATGTGGAAGACTACTACGCCGATGGTGTCCGTGAGGACAGTCTCGTCAAACTCAGCCCTGCCTTATCGCCGGCTGGTCTGATTCCCGGCATGGACATGGAAGGAAATCAGGCTATGATAAAGCCGCAACTAGCCACAACCGCGCGTGTTCATAGGCTGAAGAAAGGCGCTGGAATCGCGCTGATAACCGTGCTTACTCACAGCGAGCAGGGATTGGGCGAAAAGGTTACCCTGCGGATCGACCGTAAGCGACTGCCAAACCAGGGCAGGGGACTGGTCCTGATCGACCGGCTCACGGGTCGGCGGAGCCCACTGGTGGACACGATAAGCGTGGACACCGCGAAGTCCACAAATGCGGCGGTGTTTGAGATTGCCGCAAAAACTTAGGCGAAGCTATACAGCAGGCATAGCTATGCTGGGCGGGGCGCGCCGCGGGAACTGACTCTGCCTATGTCCGTCAGTTATTCGTATTAGGCCGTTCCCGCGGGATAGGAGTTGGAGGTTGGAAGTTGGACTCAAGTTCAACCCTCACCCCAGCCCTCTCCCTTCCAGGGAGAGGGAGTTGACCTCGACTAGCTTGACTGGCTCGACTGGCTCGACTCCCTCTTATCCCTTCGGGACCTTTGCCCAGTCCGCGAGAAACCTCTCGATTCCGATGTCCGTCAATGGGTGTTTGAACATCTGGTCCAAAACCGCGAACGGAATCGTGGCAATATGCGCGCCGGCGCGCATGGATTCCACCAGGTGCATGGGGTGCCGGATGCTCGCAACTATGACCTCGCTGTCGAAACCGTAGGTGTCGATCATATCGACGGTGTCGCGGATGACACCCATGCTCTCCGCGCCGATGTCGTCGAGCCGTCCAACGAATACGCTGAGGAACATGCCGCCCGCCTTTGCCGCGATCAGCGCCTGGTTCGGCGAAAAGATCAGAGTGATGTTGGTACGGATGCCCTCGGCCTTGAGCGTTTTTGCCGCGCGCATACCTTCCTTGGTCATGGGGATTTTGATCACGATGTTCTTATGCCAGCTCGCTATCTCTCGCGCTTCTCTGACCATCCCCTCGGCGTCCAGATTCACGACCTCCGCGCTCACGGGGCCGTCCACAACGCTGCAAATCTCGACGATGGTCTCCTTGAAATCCCGCCCCTCTTTCGATATAAGAGTGGGATTTGTCGTGACTCCATCGACAACGCCCCAGGAGTAGGCCTCCCTGATGCTGTTGACGTTCGCCGTATCCACAAAGAATTTCACTACTGTCCTCCGAACTGATCCTCCAGGTAGCGCGCCTGGAGGGATAGGATATTTCACCGCTGTCTCCGAGTTGACCCTCCAGGTAGGATACCTGGAGGGATAGGCGTCGTACTTGCGCGTCCTTCGGCAGCGTCGCTGCCACTCTGCTACCGAAGGATCGGAAAACCTGCGACCCTATTACCCTGCAAACCTCACCACTTCCGATACCGCGGCGAAATCCCTCTTTAATGATTGGTATAGATTCCGGTAAACCTCATAGTACTTGCTGTACAGGGCGTGGTTGGTATCGTCGGGAGCAGTGGAGAGGACGACCTTTATCGTCGCGCGGCAGGCCTCTTCCACGCTGCCATAGTAATCCGTTCCGACCCCCGCCAGGAGCGCGACGCCGAAGGCCGGCCCTTCGTCCACGTTGATCGTGACGTGCTCGCGCGCCGAAACGTCCGCCTGGATTTGCCGCCAAACCGCGCTGCGCGCTCCGCCGCCGGATGCCCGCACCTGATGGATCGGCACATTCATCTCGTCGAGGATGCTGAAAGAGTCGCGGAGCCCGTAAGCGACCCCCTCCATGACCGATCTCACGAAATGCGCCTTGCTGTGGCGAAGGGTTATACCGAAGAAAGCGCCGCGCGCGTTTGGATCGGGATACGGTGTCCGCTCGCCGGTAAGATATGGTAGGAAAATCAGCCCTTCGCAGCCCGCCTCCACGCTGTCCGCCTGCTCCGACAGGATGTCGTAGACCTCGCCGCCTATCGAGTTGCTCACGGCGGTTTCACATTCCGCGAATGTGTCGCGATACCATCTGAGCGAACCGCCCGCCGAGAGCATAACTCCCATCACGTGCCACTTGTCAGGCACGGCGTGGCAGAACGTGTGCACGCGGAGTTGCGGGTCGATGACAGGCTCGTCGGCGAACGCGAATACCACCCCTGACGTGCCGACGGTGGAGGAGATAATCCCCGATTCCACCACGCCGTTTCCGACCGCCCCGGCTGCCTGATCGCCGCCTCCACCGACCACCGGCATGCCCGCCCTCAGTCCGGTCAGGCCGGCGGCCTCATTGGAAATTCTGCCGCTGATCTCCGGCGACTCATAGCAGCGAGGCATCCAGTCGCGGGGGATTCCAGTGACATCCAAGACCTCGTCGGCCCATTTGCGGTCGCGAACGTTGAACAACGCCGTCCCCGATGCGTCCGAGACCTCAGTCGCGAACTCGCCCGTAAGCCTGAAACGGATGTAGTCCTTCGGCAGGAGAATTTTGCGCGTGCGGGCGAAGATATCTGGCTCGTGGTTCTTGACCCAGATGATCTTGCCCGCGGTGAATCCCGTCAGAACGGGGTTGCAGGTAAGCTCCACGACCCTTTCAGCTCCGACTGTGCCCGTTATCCAGTCGCACTCCGCGGCGGTGCGCTGGTCGCACCACAAAATGCTCGGCCGCAGCACCTGGTTGTTCTCGTCCAGGAAAACCGCTCCGTGCATCTGCCCGCTCAGGCCCATTCCCCGGATGCTCTTTGGGCCTACACCCGACTCGGCCAGCACGTCGCGAATCGCGCCGATAGTCGCCTGCCACCAATCTTCCGGGTCCTGTTCGGCCCAAAGGGGATAGGGAGTGTAGAGGGGATAAACTCGGGTCGAGGAGGAGATCATGTCTCCGTCAGTCGAAATCAGCAGAGCCTTTGTCCCGCTCGTGCCTACGTCAATACCCAGTAAATGACTCATCGAACCTCCTGGTTGTTAGCTGTTGGTTGTTAGTTATCGGAAACGGCTCCCCCTCCTTTTAGGAGGGGGTTGGGGGGAGGTCAACTTTCCACTCTTTCCACTCTTTCCGCCTTACCGTATCGCCTTTATCCAGTCTACAATCGTCTGCGCGCACCTGAGGTGAAGGCGGGCGGAGCGCCTGTCGTAATTCTGAGCAGGGACTCCCTCGCTGTTCTCGGGGTTGCGCGTGGCCAGAAACTCCGGGTTCAGCTCCGCGGCGGCGTTCATTACCTCAAGCGGCGCGCCGAGCGCATTTGCCATCTGTATGAGGTTGTGGCTTTTGGGCAGCTTCTGCAGCTTGTCTATGGACGCGGCTTTCAGCGCCTTTTCCGCCGCCTGCTGGCTGAAGAAGACGCTGGCATAGTATACACCCGCGTCCAGCAAAGTGACCGCGGCGGCGTAATCAGCCCTTGCCTGCGCCCAGCAGGCTTCCGCCACCCTCCGTAGCCCTAGCCATCCCTCTTGCTCTCGTTCCAACTACGTTACCTTTCCAACAGTGAACAGCGATCAGTGAACAGTGAACCGCCGGATCGACCCCACCCCAACCCTCCCCTGAATGGGGAGGGAACAGCGCCCCCCTCCTCTTAGGAGGGGGTTAGGGGGAGGTTAGTCCGTTCTCCCAATTCTCAACCCTCAACTCAGTGAACGGTCAACTGTGTGCCCATCCCCCCTCTCCCTTGAGGGAGAGGGTTGGGGTGAGGGTGAAAGCTGCCATAGTTAACCAACCCTCTGCTTTGAACTAAACGTACAAACTCAAAAATTTCTTGCCGGCTACAAATCCCTCTTCTCGCCCGAACGCCTTATCTTCGTGTTCTATGGACAGGACTCCATCATATCCGATGGCTTTCAGGGTCGCTATGAACTCCCCCCACCTCACGCGTCCGAAGCCGGGGATTACATACCTCCACCATCCGCGCTCCTGGTTTCCAACCAATCTCAGAACGTGCTCCTTAACCTCCGTATCCTTCGCATGTGTGTGAAAGATCCGGCCGGCGAACTGATCGGCTGCCTCTATGTAATCTATACCCTGCCAGAGCAAATGTGAAGGGTCAAAGTTGAGCCCGATGTTCTCGTGCGGCAGCACGTCGAACAGCCGCCTCCAGTGCGCCAGGTTCTGGATGTTCGTGGCGTACCAGTTTTCAAGAGCGATCTTGACGCCTTTCCTGCTTGCATACTCCAGGATGGGAGGGTAAACGGCCGCAACATCTTGCTCTATGGTGTGAATCTTGGTTTTCCCAGGGACCGGCATACCCGCCATTGCGCAGACGATGGACACTCCCAGCTTCGCCGCCGCGTCTATCACTGCTATGAGATTTGCCGACGCTTCCTCCCGCTTCGCGGGATCGGCGTCGGTGACGTTCGTGTAGTGGGCGAGGCTCGAAATCGCGACTCCGCTCTTCGCCAGCAGGCCCTTTATCTCCTGCGCCCGCTTATCCGTCAGCGCCGCGGGATCGAGGTGGTCCTTCCCCGGCCCTGAGTCTATCTCAATGGCCAGGAAGCCCTCCCTCGCCGCGAACTCGACCACGCGCTCAAGCGTTTCCCCGCGAAACGGCGTTGTTAGAAAACCTATCTGCATGTCCGACTCCTTGTAATACAACCCCTCCCTTTATAGCACAAGTGCGAGTGAACAGTAAACAGTAAACAGTGAGCGGTGAACAGTGAGCAGTGAGCAGTGAAGCGGGGGACGGTCGCGGGCAGCTCCGCAAGATCGCGCACAACGGCAGTGAACAGTAAACAGTAAGCGGTGAGCGGTGAACAGTGAGCAGTGAAGAGCGGGCGGTGAACGGCGTTTCCACACCCCCGCTGTGCACGGGTCTCCCGACCCCGCACACACACCGACCGCAGGTCTCCTTCTCCCCAATCCTCCCATCCGCGTTCATCGGCGGATATCTGCGTTTATCTGCGTTCTTCTCTGAACCCCAGCGCTGAAGATATGGGCGCGACGTTCCGATAATACGTAATGGCCTTCACTGGAGAGCGAAGGTCCTGGAGATGCCGCTTGCGGCAAACCCAGCGTTATCTCCTTTTCTCCTTCCTGAGATATGCTTGTAAGGTTCGGGGTTTTCCCGGACGCCCGACGGCGCTAAGCCGGCGGGTATTTTTTTGCCTCGGTTCATGGTTGATGGTTGGTGGTTGGGGGTTCCGTCTGGCTGATCCGACCCATCCGACTCCTTCCACTCCGCGCCCGTGGAAAGTCATCGGTCCGGCTATCGGGAAAGCAAATTCGACAGTTCAGGGGGCAGCGTCCCCCCCAACCTCCGACACTCGCGCGCTTCTCGTTTGGCTCCCGCGACATCCTCCACGAGAAGATAAGCCCGAGCGAGGGACTCGCGAATGGCGGGGTCCGCGGGGTCAAGTTCGACCGCGCTCTTGTACTCGCGAATCGCCTCTCTGACTCTGCCCTGCTGAATAAACCCCACCGCCATGTTCGCGTGGGCCACCGGCAGGTTCGGCCGAATCCGCAGAGCATTCAGGTAGCTTTTCATGGCCGCGTCGTGCCGGTCCTCCTTCGAATGAACCATGCCGATACCCAGGTGGGCCTTAAAGTCGCCCGGATCGATCCGCAGAACCTTTTTGTACTGTACCAGAGCCTCATCCGTCCGTCCGATCCAGGCCAGTTCGTGTCCGAGCATCATATGCGCCTCGGTGTTATCCCTGGTCGCTGCTGTCGCGTGAGTAAGCAGGGTCAATGTGTCCACCCAGCGACTTGTCTGAAACCGAGCCTGGATTGTCAATGCGCACAAGATCAAGACCGCCACTGAAATCGCGGACGTTGGCGGTATCAGGGTTAGATGCTTTCCTTCCATCTTGGCTCGTGCAGAGGAAACTACGGCGCCGAGTCCCCACACGACCGCCACGAACAAGCCGATGGAAGGGATGTAGGTATAACGGTCGGCCATCGCCTGGTAGCCCACTTGCACGATCCCGATCACGGGCACGAGCGTTATCAGATACCAGAGCCACCCCACTGGCAGATAGGGCCGCGTTCTCCTCGCTCTGATGGCCAGCCAGGAGAAAGCGACGATGAGGCAGCCTGATGCCGCCGCCTGCCATACGGGAAGGCTGCTGCCTGGGTGGGGGTATATGACCGCCAGATGGGCCGGCCAAACCAGCTTGCCGAGATACGCAACGCAGGATACCACAGCGTTCGACAGGCGAATACCTAGTGGAATCTCCGCAAGCGAGCTGACGGCGCCGCCGGCGCGCTGCGCCCACAACGTCACGATGCAGAATGCCGCGGCAATAATGAAGAGGGGGATCTTTTCGCGTAGGAGGCGGGGGAGAGACGCCTTTGCGAACCGGGACCCATTCCCGGGCGCAAGACGGCGCAGTGGCCAGTAGTCCAAGAGCAATAACACGAAGGGCAGTGTTACCAGCATGGACTTCGCCATCAGGCCCAGAATGAACACGATCGCCAGGAGGTTATACTTCCTGGCGTCCGGACGCCTGACATAGGCTGCATAAGCAAGCATACAAAGCATCCAGAACACGGCGCTGAGCGTGTCCTTGCGTTCCGCTACCCATGCGACAGACTCGACGTGCGCCGGATGGATGGCAAACAGGGCGGCGACGGCCCCACTCCGCCACACCGAACCCGTCATCAACCGGAGAGTCAGAAACAGAAGCAGAGCGGCGGTGGCGTGCAGCAGGACGTTGGTCAGATGAAATGCGCCCGGATCGACCCCATGCAGCTCGGCGTCGATCATATACGAAACCCAAACGAGAGGGATGTAGTTCCCCTGGCGAGGCGCGGTGAACGCGTAGTTGAGCCCGCGATGACTCAATCCGTCAGAAACATAAAGATTGTCTAGCACGAAGTCCCTGTCATCGAGCCGGATGAAATCGAAATCCACCGTCTGCCAATATATAAACAACGTTGTAAATAGAAGCAGCAGACATACGACTATTTCCCCGCGCCATTTACCCCACACGCCCAATGTGCAACTCCTTTAAGCAACGACTGTCCCTATTCTGCCACAACAACCCGTTCCGCACAACAACCCATCGACTCTTCCGACTCCTTCCGTACAAAGAAAGACCAGCCCGATGGAGAATCGGGCTGGTCTGTATTGTAACGGTTTGAAGTTAAGAAGAGCGATTACGCGCGTCGCCTGCGAATCGCGAATCCGGCCATTCCGATCAGACCGGACGCAAGAGCCAGCATGCTGCCGGGCTCAGGTATTACTGGGTTGTGGTCGGCATACAGATCAGTGCCCTGGGCTATGCGCACATAGTCGACGTTAATTGTTGTCAGGGTAGTGCTGCCACCGGCGTAGTTTCCCAATGCAATGATCGGAGCGCCACCTGAGGCGCCGGGAAGACCGGTCGCACCAGGAGCGACGATGCCCATGATCCAGCTATTATCAGATCTATAGATGTCCTGGCTGCCGTCAGCCTGGACAATGATCCGAATGGACTGCCACTGGCCACCGGTCAAGTCGAGACCACCGGAAGTTACAACGCCACTGGAAATGTAGGCTACGTCGCTCTCGTTGATGCGAAGTCCACGGCCATTACCATTGTTTCCGCTGAAGCCAAATGTCTTCGCGCTAGCGCCTCCGGCGCAGCCCGCGACCCACTGTAGCCTCATATCAACAGTGTACCCACCGGCGCCAACAACCGCCAACCCGGCTGCGCCTGTGAGGGACAGGCCAACGTTAACGCCACCGTTCAGGGCGTTGTCATCGTTGAACTGCCCGATACCTCCGGCATATGACCAGCCAGAAGCGACGGCGCCGTTCAGAGACATAACGTTTCCGTTCGCGGTTCCTGCTGCTGTGGTCATGTCATTGTCCATCTCGTAATTCTCGACGTACAATGCCATCGCTGAGGTGGTAAGGCACAACGTAAGCGCCAATACCATTAGAAACACAAGATACTTCATCCTTTTTCTCCCTCCCTTCTGTGAGGTAATACTGAGGTTTTGTTATCTCGGCTTTAAGGGAATCGCCGATGTATGCGCCGGCTTAAGTAATCGCCGCGCTTCTATCCTGAGTTCATCAGGTATCGTCAGTATAGAACGACTGGATTGCAATGTCAATAGGGTCGGGCAAAAACTGGTATTATTACCAGGGTCATAGGGTTTCAGGGTCCTAAGGTTCTAACCTGGATTATTCACGATGTGCCTGTATTGATGGCAGTGCGCAGACACGTCATTCTTCGCTTCGCTGCTAAGGAAGCGCCCCGTTTCGGGATTTCCGGGTTGGGACCGGAAGTTGTCCGCTATAGCATGCGTATGCCGCCCAACCCTCAAATCCCGAAACAACGGATAGCCCGCATTATTCACGAATACCGCGTTGTACAGCCCCTCGATACGGTCCCAGAGGACCTACTCGGGGACACGGACTTGTTGTTTTCGTGCCGGAAAAGTATACCTCCGCGTTCCCGAGTAGCCGCTCCGGCGGCGTATCGA
>JAUSGG010000069.1 GCA_030649165.1 Armatimonadota bacterium | reverse complement strand
CATTCTGAACGCAGTGAAGAATCTTCTATCGCACAAGCGCCAGGTTCGGCTTCGCAGTTGGACGTTGCAGCTATCCGGGAGAAGATCCTTCGCAAGCTCAGGATGACATCCGCGGGGCGTCCGCAGAACAAGCGTTCCGTGAATAAATCGGGTTAGCAGGCTCCGGATAAAGCTACTTTACTATACTTCGAGGGCTCGCCTTTTGCCCCGAAGCCGGTGTTGATGTGCGCGCTTCGGGACGAAAAGCGTGTCCCGAAGCATAGGAAATCCAGGCTAGTCCGCAACGCCCGAGCCCACGAGTGCCTTCACATCCCGCAACGGGGTGCACTTCCGCGGCCAAGAGTATTGCGACGATGCGTCAGGGCTGCTGCGAGAAAACGCGCGAAGAGGGGTCCAGCATGTCCGCGCCAGGACTACTCCAAGCTCCTACCTTGCGGCCAGGATTTCCACGTCATCTTTCGAGCGGACGCGTATTGCGGGAGTGGGGCTTCCGTGGTCAGTTTCCAAAGTCTCACTGATTCCCGTAAGACCCACGTAATCACCGATTTTGGGCCAAGTCGTTATTGGGGACCTCAGCTTCTCCGCGATCACGAGCAAGTCGTCCGCGTCCGAATGGCTGCCGTCGTTTATCCTAAATCTGTTGTTGGCCTTGTCAATGAACGTCACCCGGCCCCACGTTCTGACCAGCAGGTTAAGGTTGGACGGGCCGGCGCGATGACCATCCGGGCGGTATCCGTCGCCTACGTGGAGATTTGCCATCCCCAGCGGACCTATCGCGACTTCCTGCGCGGAGACGGCTTCCGCAGAGTCCGCCGTCATTTTGCGGGAGCCGGCCTTGGTCACGGTGAGCGTTCCGACCGCTTTTATCTTGCTGCCACGAGCAAATACGGCATTCCTTGGCGGCGTTACCTTGACGCCCCAGGTTCGGTCTTCGTTTTCGATGTAGATGAAGTCCTCAAGATCATCAGTTCCTGAGACAACGACGCCCGTCACAGCAACTTTGCCGGCAGCCGGCGCCGGCTGTGGCTTGGGAACAACCGCCACGCGCTTCGGAGGCGGGGTCAAGCTTATCTGCTGCCAGAATTTCGTCAAAGGTATCTTCACGATCCGGTCGTTTTGAGTGTCGGTAATCCACAAGGTGTCGTTGGGGCCAAGAGCGATACCCAATGGACGGTCCAACTCGCCGTCTCCCGTTCCGCGATGTCCCCAGCAGCCGAGCGAGACACCATCGGGCGAAAAGACCTGGATACGGCTGTTTCCGGTGTCGGCTACATATAGGCGGCCCTGATTGTCTCGAACTATTCCAACAGGATGGCTAAGTTCACCTATCCCGTCGCCCTCTTTGCCGATGGCGCCGATGAAACTCCCGTCCATATCGAACTGGGAGATGCAGCCGGCCGAGGAGTCGGCAATGTAGAGGCGCTTGCCGGGATCGAGCGCCATTCCGCCCAGGAATCCCTTGAGGCCGGTCTTGATAGTTATTCTTTCGATCTCTTTATGGTCCGGTCCGAAGATCAATATGCGCCATACGGGATAACTGATGCAGAGCGCCCAAAGATTCCCCGTGGCCGGGTCGCGCGTCAGCGCTGTGGGAGTATCCATTACGGCGCGGTCCTCTCGAACCGTAGGTCGATGTATAGTTTCTTCTTCCCTGCTGCCAAGCCTCACGTAGGTCAGCTTATAGTCGTCTGCGACGTAGAAGCCTTTGCCCGGATCTGCAATCAGACAGTTCTGCGAGGCGTGCTGCTCCACACGATATGTCCCATCGGGCTGAACGGCTATTGCCGCGGGCAGTTCAAGAGTCTTACTCGGCGGTATGTATCTGGCGACGCACTGGCCATCGGGGGTGAACTGCTGGATCTCCCATCCGCCGGGGTACTTCTCAAACGACGCATACACTACGCCGTTGTATACCGCCACATCGCGAACAAGCGCAAGCCCTCCACGCGGTTCCGTCGGGCTTTTCGGTGGAGGAACATAGGCCTTGAACTTGGCGATAAGCTTGCCGTCACCGTCGAAACGGCAAAACGCATCGGGATTGAGCATATATAGATCGCCATTAGTATCCACCTCTATGTGATCCGAGAACCGCTTCTTGATCTCACGGATGAGCTTGCCGTGACGGTCGTAAACCTGAATCTTGCCTGAGGTCGCAGCGTTCACGTATATAGTCTGGTCGGGGCCGGGAGCCATGACCCCGAAGAAAGGGGTGTCCCAGTGCGCGCATTGGGTTCCATCCGCCGAGTAGCCAAACACTTCGCCGTGGTCATCGGCACAGCATCCCGAGTAGTAAGAGCCATCATCGAAGGCAACGATATTGCGTCCATCGCGGGTCCGTGCCTTAAACGGCAAAAGGCGATCCAGGCCGCCAGGGCCGATTTCGCGGACGTTCTCAAGAAGCGGCGCGGGCGCCAGAAATACGCGTTCGCCCGGGAGTACAGTCATACCGTCACGCCCAGCCCACGGGCAGCTATCACCGAACCCTTCCGGCCAGGATTTCTCAAGCCGTCCGTCCATGCTGAACCGCATGAGCGATTGCCTATGGGAATCGAGAACGTAGAAACGGCCGTACTCATCGACCCCAAGGACACCGGGATGGCTCAGCGCAGTATCGAGTTGGTAAACCTGGGGTTCTACCATTTGAGTCGCAACGGTTGTATCTGATCCGGCCGGCGCGGCGGCAGCAGCGCAAACAGGCGCACAGGAAGCGACCAGTAGGGCGAGAGCAACAAGTCTTAGCGTTAGGCGCATGGATAATCCTCAAATAAGAATCGTTGGGCTGAACAGCTCGCCTGTTGATTAGACGCAACAGACCCACCAAATGCTTCAACCAAGCGGGTGTTTTTCCTCTATGAGAGAGGAGTGAGCCGCGGATGCCCCGGTTTCGGGATTTCCGGGTCGGGATACGGAGTTGTCTGTCATCCGTTAGGTATGATGCTCAACCCTGAAACAACAGCAAGAGTCTACAGAATGACCCCACCCCAACCCTCCCCTGAACGGGGAGGGGGCAGGTGGCACATGCTTTGCTACATGGATAGCGTTCTGGGGACATGATGTCCCGAGAAGGTAGGCCCTGGATATGGATGTCCGGGGCCATCGCGGTCTGTTTCGCACGCGATGGGATATCGCGCGCGATCAAGACCGCGCGGAGCTTTCGTCCCTCCAAGTGGGGTGACTGGAGGGATAGGAAGGTGGATGGTGACGCCCGCCGGAGCAGAGCATGGGGATTTAGAATCCCCCGTATTCTGTTTCGCACGCGATTGCATATCGCGCGCGATCAGAGGTTGCACAGAACCCCTCCCCACCCCTCCCCGAAACGGGGAGGGAGATCTGGCCCTCGACTGCTTCGACTTTGCCCTTAACCGTCAACCATCAATCATCAAGGGGCGTGTCGCGCGCGATCAGAGGGAGTCGGACAGATCGGACAGATCGGACGGATCGGACGGATCGGACCTATCCGACCCGTCTGACGACAGACAACCACCAACCAGCAACCATCAACCACCCTACGGCATCATCCGCAGTAGCTGCTCCCGCTTGTACTTCAGGCGGTCCTCGGTTGGGTTGAGGGCTATCGCCCGGTCCAACAGTTTCATAGCCGGTGAGAAATCCTGAGGGGTGAACGCGGAATAGGCACGCAGCCGCGCCGCTACTTCGTGGTCGGCCAGACGCTCCACAAGTCGCCAATCGCTGGTGGGGGCAAAGGCCGTCATCAACTCGCGTGGGGTTTCCGCGCCGGGGGTAAGAGCCAGCCGCTTGTTTGCCGCCCAGGCGTCGTCCGGCCAGCGCGACGTATGATTGTCAAGAAGCGCAAGCGCAAGGTTTGTCCGCCATATCCGCGGATCGGTGTACGCTCTGATCATGGACCGAGAAGTTGTTTTGTCGAGCGGGCGGCCAGCCAGATATTGAACGCTGAACAGGTCCCGGCCTCCCCACAACCGCTCGTCCGACCCTTTCCACTGGCTTGCCTTTGCGTTGATATACTGCGCCAACGGGGCCCTGTATTCGAGCACGGGCAGGTCGTCGGAATTGATGGGGCCGCGTCCGGCCAAACGGGCCACATTCGCGGGCGAGAGCGCCTGGAGTCCGAGCAGCGCGGCGACGGAGTCCACGGAGATTCGGTCAAGATCGCGGCGCACGGACGGCGCCCGCATTCTCTGCTCCATTCTTGCGAAATCAGGCTCCAGCGGGGCGCGGGAGCCAAGCGCGATGTAGTCGTCTGAGGAGCCGTGGAAGACGTAGACGCACGGGAAAACTTCGCGCATGGTGCGGACTATTACCGAGACGAGTTCGTCCGACATCTCGTAAGTGTGGAACCACTGCACGATCACTCCGCCAGGTTTCAGCACGCGATCGGTGGATTTGAAATATTCAAGCGAGAAGAGATTGCCCATACCGGCAACCCAGGGGTTCGACGGCTCGCTGACTATGACGTCGTATTTCTTTTTCGTGATGGCGACGAGAGTGCGAGCGTCCTCGACTATCAGCGTCATGCGGGGGTTGTCCAGCACGGACTTGTTATATTCGCTGAAATGGCGCGCGGATTCGACCACCGCCGGAGATATCTCCACGCAGTCGACGTGAGTGTCGGGGTAGCAGAGGGCGCTTCCCGCCGAAGCTCCCGTGCCGAGCCCGACCATGAGCACGTCTTTCGCTTCGGGCTTGAACAGAAGTGGAAGGTGCGATAGCAGTATCTGGGTCGGCATATCGCCGTACGCGGAGCCGTCGGCCTTACCGTCGATGAACAGAGTCTTCTCCGCGGCGCGGTTCCGCGTCGCGTCTGTCGCCAGAACAGCTACGTTGCTTCCGCCGTCCTCGCGGTAGTAGCAGACCTTGAGCAAGCTGACGACCTGCTGATATTCGGTCCAACTCGCGGGAGCGGCCCCTCTTTCCCGGAAGGTCCCGCGGCTGAAGCCGGCCGGACGCCACTGCGGCGTTGTGAAGAGAAGGACTGACGCCGCGATGGCCCCGAATGTTAGGAGCGCGCGGAAACGCCGGGCGTCCGAACACCAAAGGAGCAGTACGCCGGTCGCCATGTTCGCCAATATAGCCAGCTCCAGCGAATGTCGGAGTCCCATGAGCGGTATGAATACCAGTCCCGTGAGCGCGGCGCCGAAAAGCGTTCCGGCGGTATTGGCCCCGTAGATGAAGCCCGAGTCCTTGCCGATATGTCTGCCGGGTCTGGCGACCGCCTTGATCGCCAGGGGCAGCGTCATCCCGAAGAATATCGTGGGTATCGCCATGGCGGCGAAGCACAGCGAGTATTTCAACGCATTGTGCAGCCACATCGACTCCGGCGACTGCCTGAGAAGGGACGACGCCTGCCAGAACGTGTATGGGAGCTTTTCGTAGAGCGGAATGCTTACGATGATGGTCACGCCGATTGCGATCTCCGAGAGCGCAAAAGCGAGCAGTGGTTTTTCGCGAAGGCGCGGAATCAGGCCCAGAGCCAGGCTGCCGAGCGCAAGCCCGGTGATGAACGCGGCGACCATCAGCGTGAATGAGTAGGTCGAGCTGCCAAGCGTGACCGCGAATATGCGAATCCAGACAAGCTCGTAGACCATCGCCGCCATTCCCGAGACCGCGATTGCGACGTACACCGGTCTCGCTATCGGATTCGGCGCTTGAGGCTCCTCCATCTCCATTTCGGTCTGCGCGCTTCTCTCGGTGGTCCAGGCGAAAGCGAGAGCCACCGCGGCGGCCCCGAGGAGCGTGTTGGCCAACCCGACATCTCTCAGGGTCGCGCTTAGACCGAAACTCGGTATGAACACGAATCCCGCCAGAAGAGCGCCGACGACGGCGCCGGAGCAGTTTGTCAGGTAAAGCCATTCGGCCTTATCCTCGCCCGATGACGACGGCTGGAAATGCCGCATCAGAATCGGGAAAGTGCCTCCCATGAGGAAGGTCGGGAGGAGCAGAGTCAGCGCCGAGACGCCCAGTTTGGATACAAGCCACGTCGCGCCGCCGAACTCCGCGCCTGAGAGCGCCGAGAAGGTCGCCGTTTGGACCCGTTGTATGAGAAACGGAAACGCGACGGCATAGAGTCCTATCAATATTTCGAGCCATCCGTACGCCGCCAGAGGCCGCTTGAATTTCCACGCGGCTGCTCCGAGCGCAAAGCTGCCGGCGGCGAGACCGCCCATAAAGGCGGCCAGCACGCACATGTGCGCGAGCGTGGTGTTGCCGAGGAACAGGCCAAGATACCTTGCCCAGGCAACTTCGTAGACCAGGCCGCAAGCGCCGGAGACAATGAAGAACACGAATGGCAGTGAATGGAGTTTTTTCAGCATGTTCTTACAACCTTGATCCTTTGGGAATCTCGTACGGTTGTATTATCGGTCTGCAGGGCGGTGTTGCGCAGTGGCCCGATCGGACGGATAGGACGGATAGGACGAATGCCTCCAGGGGCGACGAGTTGTGTTGTTCTGTTGCAAACTCAGCCTGTTCCGCATAAAAGGTGTCCGCATGTTGGTACAAAGTCTATAGAGAACACGCGGAGGGATCTAGAATGCTTAAGGGTTTTGGGGCAATGGAAGCTATTGCCAGTGCGACCGATAGTCTGCACGGCATAGACTTCCCGAAGTCGAAGGACGATCTCATGGAGTACGCCAGAGACCGCAATGCGTCCGATCACGTGATCGAGGTTCTGGAGAAGCTGCCCGATCAAGTGTACAACAGTATGGGAGACGTGATCAACAGGCTGAGAGGTGTGTAAGCTGACAGTTTTCGTAACAGTTCAGGAATAGGAAGTACGTGGCACTGAATGTCATTTCGGAGCGGAGCGCCGGCGTAGTCGAGAAATCTGCTTCTGTAAAGTGCCCGGAAAAAGCAGATTCCTCGTTCCTCCTAAGGAAGCGCCCCGTTTCGGGATTTCCGGGTTGGGACCCGAAGTTGTCCGCTATAGTATGCGTATGCCGCCCAACCCTCAAATCCCGAAACAACGGGTTCTGTAAAGTGGCCGGAAAAAGCAGATTCCTCGTTCCTCGGAATGACGTTGCCCGGCAGGCGCTCACCATTCTTGAACTGTTACCAGCTTTCAGCTATCAGCCGTCAGCTTTCAGCTTTTCGGAATTGGTGTGTGCCGTCCGAAGCAGTTGCTCGGCTAACGCGCGCCATTCGCTGTTGGGGTAGGTCCGCAGGAACTGTTCCAGGGTAGCCGCGGCCAGATGGGGCCTGCTCACTTTGTTGAGCTGGATTTGCGCGACCTTCAGGGCCGCCATTTGACATTCGGTTTCCGGTCCGTTCGGCGGGCAGACCTTGTTCAGAACCTCGATGGCCCGCCACGGTTTGTCGGATTCCTCAAGGTAGCATCCGAGCCTATACAAGAGGTCTTGGGGTAACTGCGAGTTGGGGAGTATGTAGAGCAGTTCCTGATATCTCGCCGCGGCCTCCGTCCCTCCGTTGGTCTTCAGATACAGATCGATGGCCGTGGAGTAGTACTTGGACGCCTGTTCCTCGTCGTCCAGCAACGCCCACGTCCGGCCAAGCTCGGCGCGCGTAAACGGGTCGTTCGTATCATACCTCAGCAGGGCCTCATATTTCCTGATCACGTCCAGCAGGGTTCCGCGCCTGTAGCTGTCTTCCGCATCGTTAAGAAGGTACTCCTTTCTGCCGACGGCGGACAGGTGCGTGAGATGTGCGACGATCATACCGAACATGAAGCCGCCCATGTGCGCCCAATAGTCAACGGCTTTAAGAGTTGGGGTCGGGACGTAGAGGGAGAAGACTCCCAGGAACATTTGCAGGAAAAGCCAGGCGAGAAGAAGCAGAGCTGAGGGGATTTCCATTCCGAACAAGTGGAGTTTGTGGCGCACAAACCGAATGGCGTACATTCCGAGAATCCCGGCAATGGCCCCGGACGCTCCCAGAGAAGGCAGCTCCGCGTCCTGCGGCAAAAAAGCATAGACGATGGCGAGGTGCGTGATGGCCGCGAACAAACCACTGCCGACGTACACCATAATGTACTCTATCGCCCCGAGCGCGCGCTCGAGGGTGCGGCCAAAAAGCCAGAGAAAGAGCATATTGGTGAGAAGATGGACGACGTCGCTGTGGAGGAAGCAGGAGGTGAGCATGTTGAAGAAATGGGCGTCCCGGGCCACAAGGCCGAACACCATATAGAACTCGTCGTAGCGTTCTTTCCACGAAGAGAAGGTGAACATCGTTGCCGCGTACACGGCGACGTTCAGTCCGATCAACGACCACGTGACGATCGGAAAATCGCTTCTGCGTTTCCCAGGAGCAACCGCGCGAGAATCAGTCAACAGGATAGCCTTTCGTCAGGGAGCGTGTACAGTTTTCTCCACCTGCTTCCAACAATATTATACAGTATGGCCGTAGAAGGCAAATGGGTAGTTGGTAGTTAGTTGTTGGTTGTCGGAACCAGTCCGACTCGTTCGACTCCTCCGACTCCAACAAGCTCTTGCTTGAACCGGCTGATGGGCCGTGATAGAATACAATATGACGCAGGCATGGGCGCGTTAGGCTAACGGAGGCCGTTTTATATGATCATCACACAGACGCCGCTCAGGATCAGCTTTGCGGGCGGGGGCACCGACTTCGAGGGTTTCTACCGCAAGGACGGGGGATGCGTCGTATCCACGGCCATAGACAAGTACATCTACGTTATCGTCAAGGATCGGTTCGACGACAAGATACGCGTCGGTTATTCGCGGACCGAAATGGTGGACAGCGTTGACGAGATAGAACACGAGTTAGTCCGCGAAGCGATGCGCAAAGTCGGGATCGAAAAAGGCATAGAGATAGCCACTATGGCCGATGTGCCCTCCGAAGGCTCCGGCTTAGGTTCCTCCAGCAGCGTCACGGTGGGCCTTCTGAATGCGCTTTACGCCTATAAGGGCGAGTTTCAGTCCGCGGAGGTGTTGGCGCGTGACGCCTGCGAGGTAGAGATCAATGTCCTCGGCAAACCGATCGGGAAACAGGACCAGTACATCGCGGCGTACGGCGGCGTCAGGATGTT
This sequence comes from Armatimonadota bacterium, assembly GCA_030649165.1. Taxonomy (GTDB): domain Bacteria; phylum Armatimonadota; class UBA5829; order UBA5829; family JAUSEB01; genus JAUSGG01. The sequence goes on along the minus strand of JAUSGG010000069.1, from coordinate 16,523 downwards.
TTGTTTCAACTCCGACGGGAGCGTGACGGTGGAGACATTATCTTTGGCCGACGAGCAGAGGCGCAGGTTGGGCGAGAGCCTCATGCTTTTCTTCACGGGCACGACGCGGAAATCGAGTGTTATCCTGTCTGAGCAGCAGCAGAACATCGAAGCGCGCTGGGCGATACTCGACAAGATGAAAGCGCAAGCCTTCGATCTGCGCCGGCGCCTGGAGCGGGGGGAACTCCGCACGCTGGGCAGGCTCATGCACGAGGGCTGGGAACACAAGAAGAGTCTGGCCGGTGGAATCAGCAATTGCGAGATCGACAGGATGTACGAGGCCGCGCTCGAGGCCGGAGCGGTCGGCGGCAAAGTGGCGGGCGCCGGAGGCGGAGGCTTTCTGTTGTTGTACTGCGCCCCCGGTGAGCAGGAAGCCGTCCGGCGCGCCCTTCCGGAACTGAAGGAATTGAACTTCCGTCTGGAACGCGACGGCACGAAGATAATCCTAAACGCGAGAAGATGAGGAAACCTGGGTATGGAAGCAGTCAAACAGTATTTCGGTGAGCTTGTGCAGGTGATTCAGAGCCTTCCGGCGGAGCAGGTCCAGGATTTGGTGGACACGATCGCCGAAGCGTACGAATCCAATAAGCAGGTACTCATTTTAGGCAACGGCGGCAGCGCCGCCGCGGCCTCGCACCTTGCCTGCGATTTGCAGAAGGGCATCGGCGGAGCGGCCCCGAAACGGTTCAAGGCAATGGCCCTTACCGACAACGTGCCCATAATGACCGCGTGGGCGAACGACTCCGACTACTCGGAGATATTCGCCAGACAGATGGACACGTGGGTGAACTCGGGTGACCTGGTGATCGCTATAAGCGGGAGCGGCAATTCGCCTAACGTCATCAAGGCAGTAGAGCTTGCGAACTCCAGGGGGGCCTTGACCTATGGCCTGACGGGCTTCCAAGGCGGCAAGCTTGCGCAGATCGCGCAAAAATCGATCGTCGTGCCCAGCAACAATATGCAGCAGATCGAAGACGTTCACGTGATTCTGTCCCATTTGGTGTTTACGTGCCTCAAGAAGATAATCGGTTGCTGAGCGCGGTATTCCTCGACCGCGACGGCGTGATTAACGAGAACAGAGAGGACTATGTAAAGTCTCTCGACGAGCTGAGATTCCTCCCCGGCGTGATTGGGGCCATCGGCCGGCTCACCGCCGCCGGTTTCCGAGTGGTCGTCGTCTCCAACCAACAAGGCGTAGCGAAGGGCGTAATACGTCCCGAAGCCCTGGACGAGATCGACCAGGCGCTGGCGAGTGAGCTTTCCGCCATTGGTTCTCGCGTCGGAGGCGTCTACTATTGTCCCCATCTGCAACAGGATAATTGCGCGTGCCGCAAACCGAAGCCCGGCCTGCTTTTCAAGGCGGCGTCAGATATGGGGTTTGACGTCACTCGCTCGATCCTGGTCGGCGATTCTCCCAAGGACGTTCAAGCCGGACGCGCCGCCGGCTGCAAGACCATCCTCGCGCTCTCCGGCAAAACCTCTCCGGACGAAGTTGCGCATCTCGCTCTTCAACCCGACCACATAGTCGCCGACCTTGCGGAGGCCGCGGACCTGATTCTGCGGGAATACGGGCCGGATGAAGTTAGGAGTTAGGAGTCAGGAGTCAGGAGTCAGGAGTTAGGAGTTAGGAGTTAGGAGTTAGGAGTTAGAAGTTGGAAGTTAGAAGTTAGTAGTTAGAAGGGCTCAACCCCACCCCATTTTCTCGCTGATTCCTCCGGTTTCCAATCATCTCGTCCAGAGGTGTTATAACTTCTGCCTCATCGGGTATTCTGATGGTGCGCCCGGCTGGTCGGTTCGCGCAGTCCGTTAGAATAAACAAGACAATACGCGCGCCGGCTGCTATAATCTAAGGCGATGAAAGGGAAGTCCAGCATGGATACAATACTCGCGTCCGCGCCAGGCAGAGCAGGTATCGTAGGCAACCCGAGCGATATGTACGGAGGATCGGTGATTTCGTGCTCCACTTTCGAGCGCGCTTGCTGCGTGCTCACGCCGTCCGAAACGCTCGTACTGGAAGCTCCCGGCGAAGAGCAGGAAATACGCTCGCCGGAAGATCTCGATCTGCGACAGAACAGGCTGGACATATCCAAAGCCGTGCTGAAATGGTACGGCATCGATCCCGGCAGCGCCCGCTTCAAGCTCTCGACGACGACCGATATACCTGAGAACGCCGGGCTGGCGGGATCCACAGCCCTGCTGGTCTCCGTCTTCTCCTGTGTGGGTGAGTACCTCGGCGAGCAGCTCAAGCCGCACGAGGTGGCCGAAAACGCCAGGCGGGTTGAGGCAAACATACTGGGGATTACGTGTGGATATCAGGACCAGTATATGGCTGTTTTCGGAGGACTGAACTTCCTGGACTTCCACGGCAAGGAGCGTCTGCAGCAGACCGACTGGGAGCCCTTTGCGACCCTGGAGCCGCTTTCGGACGAAGTGGAGCGCGTTCCGTTTGTCGTTGCTCACACCGGCATCAAGCGTCATTCGGGCCAAGTGCACAGGAGCGTTCGCGAGCGTTGGATGGAAGGCGAGCCTGCCGTCGTGCATGGCTATGAACGGGTAGCTGAGCTGGCTCGTCTGGCGAAGAAGGCCCTGATACAAGAGCGGTGGGAGGAACTGGGGGCGTTGATGAACGAGAACCACAGCGTTCAGCAGGGACTCGGGGCATCCGGCGAGGTGAACGACAAGCTCATCGAAATAGCTCGCAAGAACGGCGCGATAGGGGCCAAACTTGCCGGGGCCGGCCACGGAGGCACGATCATAGCCCTCACGTTTGATACCGACGCGACTATAGCCGCTCTCGAAGATGCCGGCGCGCGAAGAATTCTCATTCCGAGGCCGACTACCGGCCTTACAATACAGCGCACCGATCAAGCCGCGGTAAGATTGGGGGAGTTGGCGGTTGCCGGCTACTGACCGAGCCAGTTCGTCGAAGGTAATCCAGTGCGTTCCGAACTTCAGCGAGGGACGCCGTCCCGACGTGGTTGGGGAAATAGCTCGGGCGCTCCGGTCAGGCGGGTCAAAAGTGATAGACTCCTCCCTCGATCCCGATCATAACCGCTCGGTCATTACCTTCATCGGAGACCCCGATTCCATACGGAAGAGCGCGCTTGCAGGAGTAGGCAAAGCGGTAGAGCTGATCGACATGCGGTCTCACCACGGCGCGCACCCGCGCGTTGGGGCCGTGGACGTAATACCGATTGTCCCCATCAGGAATGTCACGATGCAGGACTGCGTGGATCTCTCGTGTGAAATCGGCGCGGCCATCGCGGATGAGTTCCGTATACCTGTCTATTTTTACGAAGAGTCCGCGAACGCGGAACATAGAAGGAACCTTGCGAACATTCGCAGGGGAGGCTATGAAAAGCTGGTCAAAGGCAGGCTCGACCGCGACAGGACGCCCGACCTCGGGCCGGATATTGCCCATCCGACCGCCGGAGCGACGATCATCGGGGCGCGTGGGCCGCTGATCGCGTTCAACGTGGACTTGCGCACGAGCGATTTTGCCCTGGCCCAGAGGATAGCCGCCGAGATACGGCGATGCCGCGACGAGGGCAGGGGAATGGCCGGCGTGAAGGCGATGGCGGTAGACCTGGTTTCACGAGGAATAGTTCAGGTCTCGACCAACATCACCCAGCCGGACAAGACGACCATGTACGACGTCTATGATTTCGTCAGAGGCCGCGCGGAGAAGGCGGGGGTGGAAATCGAAAGATCGGAGCTGATAGGCGCCGTCAGGCTCGACGACACGGTCCGCTCCGCCGCCGAGTCTATGAAGCTGGAAGGTTTCGACGAGACCAGGATAGTGGATTGGTGGCTGGAGTAGTGAACAGTGACCAGATAACCTCCCCCTAACCCCTAATAGGAGGGGGGACAGAAAAAAGGGGACCGTCCATAACGCCTGCGCTTTAAGGACAGTCCCCAATTACCGCCGAGCCGTTGGAACCCGATTTCTCGCTCGATCCTCATCTGCGCTTCTTCCCGCCTCGGGAAGCGCTTGTCTCCGTCACGCCGAAGCTTCCGCCCTTGGCCCCGCCCTTACCCTGGGCGGGCGGGTTTTGCTTGCCGGCTCCCTTGCTATGCCCTTTGTTGCTCTTTTTCTTTCCCATAGTCGTGCCTCCGACCGTTGAATATACGGCTTTTTGTTTACCCTTGCGGTCAATGCGCAAAACGAGTAAGAGTTCAAGAGTCAGGAGCAGATTTCACCCTCACCCTAACCCTCTCCCGTCAAGGGAGAGGGGATTACGCTCGTGCTCTCCCGAAAGTGAGCATGGAAAAGGACCGTACTCACCATTTCCGAACTCTTACCAAAAACGAGGCGGCGGAGGAAAAGCGTGTGTTCACAGGGAAGTCTTACCTCAATGGTTGGCTGCCAGGAGGTGGACTTAATGTCCTCGAGAAGGCTTGCGTATCTCAGCTTATTGTCCGCGATAACGGTCCTTGCGAACAGCACACTCGCCTACAGCGGCACGATTGCGCCACAGAAGCCCGTGCGGAGCATACTGATCTGCTATTTCGCCGGTCCGACGGACTACCAGTCGCGCTCCGTCGGCGCGGCTGTCGGTAGAATGCTGCGTTACAGAGCATCCAACCTCTACCAGTTGTCCAATCTTCCTCCCCTCAACGTAGTGGAGCGGATTATGCGCGAAAACCGGCTGTCCGGCCGTCTTTCTCTGAAGACGCCGGACGCGCTGAAAATCGCCAGGGCCTCCGGCCAGGAGTGGGTCCTGACGGGATCGGTGAAGCGCATAGGCGACAAATTCCTGATCAGCGCGGAGATATTCGGGGTGTCCACCGGCAGGATGATCGGGGGACCGATATCGGTGAGCGGCTCGGAGGCCGATCTTCCAAGGCTTGAGACCGACCTTGCGCGAAACATCTTTGCGGGAATCGGGGTCCAATTCAGCGCACGGCAGCGCGCGGAGTTGAGCAAACCGCTGACGAACAACCCGAAAGCGATCAGGCTGCTCGGCGATTTCCTTCTGGCGAAGCGAGAGCTCGCTCCCGGGTTCTTGAGCAAGCTCACCGCTTTGGATCCTTACTTCGCGCTTGGCGCGGTGCACAGGGCGGACCAATTGCTGGACGCCGCGCGCTATCAGGAAGTCATCGAGCTCGCCAGGCTGTGGAGCAGAAGGCTGCCGCGGAACAGGGACTTTCCTTCTTACGAGTTCGGCGCCCTGGTCTCTCTTGGGAGGTATGGCGAAGCCTCGGCGGCGCTGAAACGTATCGACGCTAACTACCCGAATTCGTTCTCGGTAACGCTGCTGCGGCACTGGCTCGATCGCGTGCAGGGGAATGCGGGCGCGGCGCTTGAGACGGCGCGGATGCTGACAGAGCTCAATCCGGCCTCTTCAGAAGGGTACGGGCGTCTGGCCATAGCTTCCCTGGAACACGGTTTGCGCATCGGCGAGAGCCTGGACGTCAGCCAGATGAACCCGGGAAAGGCCAGGGATTTCGAGAAGGACATCGAAACGGCCTGCCTTGCGGGCGAAACGGCCGTGGGCATAGACCCCAGATACGAGGACATGTGGCTTGCTTTGATGGCCGCCTACAGGGAGCAGGGCCGGCACGGCAAGAGCCTTCAGGCTTATCGAAAAGTAATGTCGTTAAACGCTCAGAATCGCGACGCTATGTCGAGCCAGGCCCTGAACTATCTCTGCCGAAAGGACTTCAAGTCGGCGCGAAAGCTGTGGGAGCGCTGCATGTCCTCCAATCGTCGCCACACCGACGCGCTGGTCGGATTGGCCCTGTGCAGCAAGATGTCGGGCGATCTCAAAGGCGCCGACAGATTCATCCGCCGGGCCCTTGCGGTGGACAGGAACTGCGCGAACGCGGCGAACCTTCGATGCAGAAGATATTGGCCGCTGCAGTTAACGGAGGCGGCGGGTAGGCTGGGCAAGGTATAGGTATGAGTGACCTCCCCCTAACCCCCTCCTAAGAGGAGGGGGAATGGCGTACGGCCTCCCGCGGGAACTGACTTCGATGATATTCGATGACCTATTCGCACAAGGCCGTTCCCGCGGGATAGGTAAGAGGGGATAGGTTTATAGGTTTGTAGGGTTGTAGGTTTGTAGGGGGCGGACCAGGCGCTGGGGACTGAGCGCTGAGGTGCGATCCCGGTCTTATGCTATAACTCAGAGTTCAGGAATGGTGAGTACTCACCCGCAACGTCATTCCTCGACTCCGCCGGCGCTCCGCTCCTAAGAAAGCGTCCGGTTTCGGGATTTCCGGGTTGGGACCCGAAGCTGTCCGCTATAGCATGCGTATGACGCCCAACCCTCAAATCCCGAAACAACGGGGCTCTACATAGGCCGCTTTCTTTCCGAAATAACCCCGCCTGCGGGGTCGGTTGCTCGAAATGACATTCAGCGGTACGGACTATCTATTCCTGAACTGTCACACTCATACCTCATACCTCATCACTCATAACTCACACCTGATTGCCGGATTTCTATCCCGCGGGAACGGCCTCACACAACCAGCTCATCATACAGCGTCGAAGTCAGTTCCCGCAGGGGCGCACCACCTCATACCTGATAACTGCATTTGCTGCTGTCAGATTTCGACAATATGCGGAAGAATAACATTAGAGCCCGTTTGCTTAAGCGTCAGTTGAGCGCCGGACAAAGGAGCTGACTGCAACCATGAGTGTGATCTTGCGCGCCAAAAAGGGTTTCACGCTTGTAGAGATAATGATCGTGGTCCTTATCATAGCGATCCTGCTCGCCATTGCCGTGCCGAACTTCCTGGCGTCCAGGGAACGGTCCAGGGCGACTACGTGCCAGGCCAACATGCGACAAATGGACACGGCGAAAGAGCACTGGGCCATGGAGAACCAGATGGGACAGACGGACACGCCCACATCGGCCGAACTCATAACGGAGTATATGAGAGCGCGGTACGAGGATGCTCTTCCGTCTTGCCCATCGAGCGGAACTTACACGCTGGGCAACATGGCGACCCTGCCGGTCTGCAGCATTGGGACAAACGGCTCGGGAACGCCTGACGATCACGTTCTACAGTAAGGTCAGTTACCCGCCAGGGTTTCGAGGATGTCGTCCGGTATGTCGAAATTGGCATACACGTGCTGCACGTCGTCGTGGTCCTCCAGCATCTCCACAAGTCTGAGCACCTGACTTGCCTCTTTGCCTCCGAGCAGGACCGTATTTCTTGGCAGCATCGTCACTTCGGCGGACGCGATGGGAATTCCGGCGTCAGCCAGGGACTGGCGGACGTTCTGAAGATCTTCAGGCCGGGTGATAACCTCGATGGTTTCATCTTCGGTCCGCACATCCTCCGCGCCCGCGTCGATTGCCGCCATCATCACCGAATCCTCGTCGGCGCCGTCCTTGGGGATGGATACGACGCCTCGCGAGTCGAACATCCAGCCCACGGAGCCGCTCTCACCAAGGTTACCCCCACACTTGACGAAGTAACTGCGGACATCGGCGACCGTGCGATTGCGGTTGTCGGTGAGGCAGGCGACCATCACCGCGACGCCTCCGGGGCCGTAGCCTTCGTAGTTCACCTCTTCGTATATGGCGCCTTCGATCTCCCCGGTACCGCGCTGGATCGCGCGCTTGATATTGTCGGCGGGCATACTGGCATCGCGCGCCTTCTGGACCGACAGCCGAAGCCGCAGGTTAGCGTCCGGATTGCCGCCGCCGTCCTTCGTCGCCACGATTATCTCACGCGCCAGCTTCGTGAACGTCTTGCCGCGCTCGGCGTCCTGCTTGCCTTTGCGCAAGCGTATGTTGTGCCATTTCGAATGACCGGACATCTATAGCCACCTCATCTCCAGCACAGATTATAGCGCAGGAGCGCGCTTGGAGGCAAGTTGAGTGACCAGTGAACAGTAAACGGTGAACAGTGGGTCTACAACTCCTGCCGCCAGAGGACGAAGGAGTTGGCCGGAAGGAGTCCTGTGAGTCTTCCTCGGCTGTTGGCTTTGACAACTTGGCCGGGGCGGATCATCTCCTTGTTCGGAGTCGGCGCCGTGGCCTGCGAATATACGTATGGCTTCCAACGCGACCAGGCCGGCAGGCCCTTGAGCGCAAATGGCCGGTCGCTTTTGCGGCGGTTGACGGCGAGGATGGTCCACGGCCCGCCATCTGGCGCGCGGAAAGCGACGGATACGGCGTCGTCGACGCTGCTGTCGACTCTATGCACCGTGCTGCCAAGCTCCGTGTATCTGGTGATGAGCGACCAGGCGTAGAACCCGGGCCGCGGCTCCCAATTGTCATCTCTGAACTTCCACAGGCCCCACTTCATCCGATAATCAGCGAAGTAGTTGGTGTCCATAAGGCACCACATCAGCAGGGCGGAGGCCCCTTCCGCCGCCGCGTTGATCGCGGAGTCGGCAAGGAATATGCCGTATTCGTACTCCGAGTTGTGCGGCGTGGAGAAGGTTTCCATACGGTCGTGCATGCCGAATTCGGCGATCATCAACCTCTTTCGGGCAGGCTTGAGACTCGATGACTTCAGCCTCGGCATATCGGCAATCCTCGGTCTGACCCACGCGCCGAACTGCCTGCCGCTGTCGGAAGTATAGTTATGCGCGTCGTAGTAGTCGATCACATCGTCCAGTTCGGCTATCGACCACGTAATCCAATCGTAGGTATTCGCCTCGTCCGGGCCCAGAATCGACACTTCCTTGCGTAGGCCGGCGTCCTTGAGCGCTTGATCGAGCCCGCGGTAGATACCGACGTAATCCTTGAATGGAACGGGATTGCCATTTGGCTCGTTATATATGGTCACGTAACGTATATTGTCGAATCCACAGTCCTCGCGCAGGTATTTCACCGCGGCGACGAAACTCTCCGCGAACGCGCGCGCCTCGTCGGGGTGCGGGACGAGCCCCGTCGGCCTGGTCCATGCCGGAGGGCTGAAACCCCACTCGGTCAAGTGGATGTCGGCGCCGATCTCCTTGTAGAGCGCGATGGTCCGGCGCAGGTCCTTCATCCCCTCGGTGTCGGGGGTGCGCTTACCCCGCTCGGCTTCCCAGTTGCTGAGATTGAACACCATCCGGATGATTTGCGGCCTCATCGCCCTTATCCGTTTGAGCACGAGTTTGCGGTCTGCCTCGGCGAGCCCCTGGTCCGTGTTCCAACTGTGATAGAGGAACAGATCGCCCTGGCAGCCAAACCCCTTCCAGTTGTCCGTGATCATCTTGTCCGCCCGCAGCCTCAGGTTGGCCTCGGCGGGCTGGGGAGGGGGAGGGGACACGTGGACATCATCCACCCACACCGTGCCGTGAGCGTGGCAAACCACGGCAAACCTGCCGCGGTCAGCCCCCGCCGGGGCCGTTCCTTCCACGACGAGCTGATGCCATTTCTCCGACCTCGTGAACGCGCCCATCGGGCATCCTATCCGCTCGCTGCCCTTCCAGAACTCAATAACGCCATACGCCCCGGCTCCGTCCTTGACGTTCTTGCACTTGACCCAGAAGGTGGCCAGATACTCCTCGCCGGGCTTGACCGGAAACGACCAGCCGATTTGCTGATACTCCAGTTGGGCATCCGGTGCAACCGTGATCCGGGCGGACTGCCCGCCGCTGTGCTTCACGTCGGAGTCAACGGCATATTCGGCCTTGCCCTGGGTTTCCCAGCCGGTGAGGTTTTGGTCGAAGGTGGGGTTGGTGACGACGTTGGTCGTCGCCGAAACAGCCGCAAGACTAAGCGACAGAAGAGCGAGTATCACAAGTGGGGTGCTCATACTGACATGTTTGCGAAGGATGCGGAAAGACCTTCCGAAGGGTTGAACTGTGTCTCACGAGGAAATGGCCGAAAAAGAAAGCAAGAAAACCGGACAGAGAACCACAGATGCACACGGATGGACACGGATGAGCGCGGACCGGATCGTTCCTATGCCTCCAGTCACCATACCTGGATGCCAGCTGTGGGTGGTACATTTCCACACTGCCATTGACACATCGCTTGCTCATGCAATATCCAGCCCTAACTGACAGCCCTCTTTGTGCAGCTTTTTCAGCGTCTCAATCAGCACTATACTCTGCTTCTCGCTCGGCATTCGCCCGGGCATAGACGAAGCGACATCCAGTATCTCTGCCTCCGTCTGAGTAAGTAACCGCTTGGCGGCTCCCCACTCTTTTATGGTTCGCCAGATAACGCCGCCTGCATTGACGACCGCAATCTGAGCCTCTATACCGTTCAGCATCTTTTGCTCTTTGATTGCAGATCTTTGAATGTCCCGCTTGTTTTCGACTGTTCTCATACTGTCCAGCAATTGATCCGGCCAAGGTATCTTGAGAGCAGCCACGCGGCTCCAACATGCTTCTGTCTTTGCCCATTCAGTGACATTAGATATGCCTGGCGCCGGATCTGTAATAACGGTGTGGGCTGCTTCGGCAACGATCGTCAGCCCTTCCTTGAGGCTTGTTGAGATGCCCTGCTTTCGCCAAATGCTGTCGAAATCGAAACCTCCGTCGCCGCGTGCCACATCCGCAGCGAACTTCGCAATCGCGTACGCGACGACATTGGCGCGGTAGCCGCCCTGGTACCAAGGCTGCTCAGTCACCAGTTTCTCCACCTCCCGGAAGATTATGGCTTTGGAGATAGCGTGGCGGAAGAACATCTCGTTAAAAGCATCAGGCTGCTTTAGCCATTCCTTACCTATTGCCTGCGCAAAGTGAGCGAAGTTCTTCTGTGCCCCCTTGCTGACAGTATTCGGGTGACCGTCCCAAGAGTTCAGGAATTTCGCAAGATCGGTCTTGGAGAAGACTTGGGGCTTCGGATACTCCAAGTCGAATTTGCGTATCTGTGCCGGTGTGAGCTTTGAGCGGGCGTCTTGATACTGTCCGCGAGCGCGTTCATAGAACCATTTTGACTCACGAAACGTTCCATCCGGTGATGGCGCAAACATGCGTCGCGAGAACTCTGCCATCCGGATGTGGAAAGGGTGGTTGGAGAAGAAGTCGGCTGCGCTTACTCGGTTCTGGCTGTTTGCATACTCGGAGATCTTGGGAACGACTTCCTCGGTGCGTGAGGGTTCGATGATCGACAGTTTCATCTGGACAAAGACCTTTGAAAGATCGATATCCGTCTTCCTGCTCGCAGCATGGATGGACGCCGTAGTCTGTCCCCCATTCACGATCTGGAAATTCTTGAAACCTGTCAAGAGCAATCTGCCATCGGAAATCCGAGTTTGTATGCTTTCCGCCGTTGCCGTGATTCCATTGTTGTACGCGAAGAACATCTCCGGGTCGTTCTCTATGGTGTTGCGGATGCCCTTGTTGACATTGCCACGTACCTGAAGGAAGACTCTTACATTCTGCTCAAGAAGCCTTGCGCCCCAGCGGTCATATATCTCCGCAATCTGCCTTCCGGGAACTACTACAAGAAATGCTTCGTAGCCGGCCTCGTCAAGATGTGCGGGAAGTGCCGGCATGGGGCCGCCAAACTCCTTTTCCAAGTCGATATGGATATCTTCGCGACCATGACTGGATGTGGCGAAGCGGTATAGCCGGCCCAGATCCCAGACGCTGTAAGTGAGCGGAACGCCGTTGATTTCGCCTGCCGCCCGCCCGTCAACACGTGCGCTCAACTGCCTGTTGCTGATCAGAAACAGACGAACCTTTTCAGTGTTCGGCCAGCGTTTTGCTATCAGATCGGAAAGACCGAATGCGGGACCGGTTTCTTCCAAGCTCTCACGAAAAGAAGAATCGAAGCACTTGGTCACGAAATTAGAGGCGCGTTTGAAGATCGCGTCCATGTCGGACGCAGTGAGAGTCGCAATCTCAGTGGACTGGCTGTAGTCGGCAATGATAAGACTCAGGACCCCGCCAGACGCAAGCGGATCGCCTCCGTATCCGTCGACCCGCAGCCCCCTTGGCGCCAGGTAATGCGCTCTGTCTGCTGAATCCAGCTCCCCGGCATCGATCAGGTGTGCACAGAAGATGTCAAAGAAAGCATCCTCAGCGTATTGCCCATCCGCGTCGGCAGAGCCATAGACTTCTTGAAGAAACTCCTGGTGGAATTCCTCGAGCTCAATCGCCATGTCTTCTCCCCCTCAAGACGACTTCCAACTCGCCGTCCGCCGCAAGGAACGCTTCACACTCAGCCACGGCTATTGAGTATTTCACATTGGACACCCCCGAAAAGACCATCTGAGCGGTGATGCGTGGGAAATCGCCGGACACACGGTATTGGCGGCTGAGCCCTTCAATCCACTGCCAATCTGAATAGTCGTCTTCCCAGCGAAATCCAGCGGCGGACAGAAGCTCGTCAAAACGAAAGACGGCGTTGTTGTCCGCTTTCGCAATCTGACCTCTAACGCGAGTGGCCACATCAGATACACTGAAGCCATCGCTCGTGTCGGACGGGGCCTGGTCTAGCTCAACCAAGTGCAGGAAGAGTGCGTCAGTGCCGCTGTCGTCGAGCTGATGCTCTGAACTTATCGCTATGTATGGTGTTGCCGCTCCGCGCCGCGCCTTGGCCTCAATGCAGACCCGCCCCACTTCGAAATCCTTCGGGGCGCCGAGGGGGCCATGCCACGCAGAGACCGCATCGAGAGCAGGGAACTGGGGCAGCAAGTAGCGTTCCATCACGAGGAGTTCGCCAATTAAGCCCTTCTGCTCTTCCGCTGAAAGACCTCCGTCGCCTCCGCCGCGGAGAAGATGATGCCAGCGCCATGTGCGGGCGAGTGCGACTTCCACCGCCTCCTTCTCGGAATCTGCACCTGATGCGCTCGCGATTATGTCCGTGCAGAGCCTATGAAATATGTCCCGATGCGCGGAATCCAGAAGCCTGAATACCAGCATGTGGTCGCCGTCTCCGCTGGCTTCTGAAACAGTGACCTCAATGCCCTTCAGTTTGGGAAGGCGTCCATGTGGCGTCGAGTCTGTGGCATGTTGGAGGACCAGTAAACACTTGTGGTCGACACCGCGTGCCCAGAAGAAGCCCCACGGGATATCTGCATCGACGCGCCGGGCATTGATGGCATCAGCAGCATTCGGCGGTGCAAGGTCTTTCCAGGGATCGTTACTCATTGTCGCCTCCTATCTCGTCCTCCTCAAGCTCGGCCCGGCCATTCTCGCGCAACCACGTGGTGTCCACGATGTACCCTACGCGTGCTTCCTTAAGTCGGGTTTCGGGAAAGCTGATGCTCCAAGCGGTCACAGGTTTGTCGCTGAGCTTGCCACCCTTCTCCCGAGTGACGTTGAGCAGGTGGATGATCAACAAGGGGCGTTTTCGTTCGGCGCGATAGTACCGGTCTGGATAGTTTAGTGCCTTTCCATCAGACCTGCTATTGCTGGGGGATTCTCGATATTTCCGTTCCGCCGTCTCTATTTCTTCCTTAGACAAGCCAGTCTTCTCGACGCCCCGGGATCCAACTCGTTGGTTATTCGAGACGAGCAAATCGCGGGGGTCATCACTCTTGCCGGCTGTGCGTTGTTGGCAGTTGATTGGGCGTGGGAGCCCAAGAGAGTTGTCGACAAGCGTCTCTTCGTCTTTCCGAATAGTGCTGGTGAAAAGGATGTCCCAGGTAGCGAGTTCGCCGTCACGCCGAGCCTTGATGTATTCCGTGACGGGTCCCGGATCGGTGAGCATCGAACCAGGGTGGTTCCTGAATTCGGAAATGAAATCGAGCACAGGATCGACTGGTGCGTCGGCGAGTAACCAGCCGCTTGGAACCTGCTTCGCACCCCGCGCCGGTTTTCCGTATTCTGCCAGCCGGTCAACAAGTCTGCGAGCCGCTGATCGATTCGCCTCCAAACTCCCCCGGTCCCCTTTCAGCATCGCCGTTTCCACGAACCGGTTCCCGAGCCCGATTCTTACTTCGATCCGTTCGCCAGAACCCATCTTATTCCGTGCGGTGACGATCAGTGTATCAGGATGACTTCTGACCTTGAGTCCGAAATCTTCGGGAGTTGCGCTCGCTTCCTCCATTCTTCTTAACTCTTCACGTAGTTCTTCGATTGAGTCGGAAATATGTGAGTACCATCCCTCGGCTTCCTCTGGCATCCAGACCCGGCACAGATCGTCATAATCCGGCCTGTAGCCGAACCAGCGCCCCATTTGCATCAGAGTGTCGTACATCATCGAGTTTCGCAGGAAGTAGCTGACCATCAATCCTTCCAGCGTAAGGCCCCGCGAGAGGGAGAAGCCGCCCACAGCTATGACGTTCAGGCCCGTATTCTCGTAGTCTTTGTAGTTGAGGGTTCCAGACGATCTGCTGTTTACCTCGACCGCCTTGACCGGCGAAATCGCTTCATGCAGCAGTGCCTGAATGATGTGCCAGTCGAAACCAGCACCGGAGAACTCGTCTTGCCAGATCCTGTGAAGCGCGGATATCTCCGGGTCCTCCAGCGCTCGTTCGGGCGGCAACGCCCCGCATACCTGCACGCTCTGCCGGATGCACTCAAGCCTGTTGTGGATCTCATTCCGGATTTGCCGTTGAACGTCCACAAAGCGCGAGGCGTTCACCAGCATTGAGCAGTGCGGGTTGTTATGACGGCGTGCCAACCGGATCGCTCGTGCGACAACGAATGTGCGCATCGCGTCAACCAAGCTGCGGGGAAGAGCGACAACCTCCGTGTTTATGGGATGTTTAAGCGGAAGAATATCCTCATTGTCGTCAATATGGCGGATTATCGTTTCTGCATCGTCGAGGAAGACGCGCCTTGCCCCGAAATAGTTTGTGGGCGGATCGAGGCTGACGATGAAGCTGCGAGGGAAAAGGTCCTCGCCAAGCATTTCATCGTCAGTGTCGGGATCTATGAATATGTTGGCAAACGGGGTTGCCGTGTACCCGACGTAGCAGCTTCGCTCGAATAGCCGTAAGAGGTCGCGGATCTGCCCGTTGATGCGCGAGACTTCATCCTTGCCATACTTGATATTGATCGACGCGTTATCGGCCTCATCGTCGATCAAAAGCAGCGGGGCATCTACCGTTCTACCGCCTTGCGTCGCGCTGTGCTCCCTCAGCCATTCAAGCAGGTACTTCAGCGTGTTTGGGTTCTTCTTGATCACGAAGACGGCCGGCTCCCTGAGATTCTGCAGCGGGATTCCGACGCCGGTCGCCATCGCCTTATTGAAATCCCTGACGGAGTTTGTGAAAGTAACAGGCCTGCGGGTCTTGTCGGACCACCGCCCCACACCAACGAATCTATCATCTCTCTTTGACAGTAGCCGCGCGCTGTCGCGTCCGACAAAACCTTCGTCAATGCGCAACTGTGTCTGATTGCGCAGGTTGTTGTGGATGCCCGCAATAACGACAATGAGCCTGTACCCGGCATCTGCCGCCTTGCATATCAGCCCGGTATAGTTGGCCGTCTTCCCAGATTGGACATGACCGACGACCATGCCTCGACGATCCCAGGGTCCGACCTTCGCCGGGTTTTCCAGAAGGCCAAGGATGCGGTCCGTCACGTTGTCGAGAGTTGCGATGACCTGACCGGTGAAGCGCTTTTCAACAAGAAGCTTCTTATACCGATCCCAATAGTAGGGATTGATACTTACTCGCGCGCTCTCAAGCCAGGGCTCAAATTCGCGCTCAGTTAGCATCGCACCGATCGTCATGGTGACTCCGTGGCGTACCTCAAAGTCGCGCGCCAGCCTCTCGGCAGCGGCATCATCAACACTGCAAGTATCGATGACACGAAAGCTCCGGATCAGTTCACGGATTCGTTCAGGGGTAGGGTTTTGCTCCCGTGCAAGGAATACCTCAACAGCGGTTGTCAGATCATTCAGGTTGTCGGACATCAGATGCCTCCTCAAGCATTATCCGAACCAACATCTCTTCAGTGCGCAGCCAGTTTGAGCGAAAGGGTTCCGCCAGCTTCAACATGTCCGATATGTCGTCTTGGCTGACTCCGGCATCTCGCAGACGCTTAAAGGTGGTTTCGATGGCGTAACGAAGTGTTGCCTCCGTTGTCAAGTTGCCCGTCACCTTTTCTGGGGCGCCCCCCAAATCAGCAAAGAGTGCATCCATTGGCAGTGTTGAGCCGGCAAGTTCCATGATGCGAGAAAAGTCACCCTTCATCTCTTCGGAGAGTCGGGACAGAAAATCCACGAAGACCGGATGATCGGGATTCATGCGGTAGACAATCTCGTTCTTGTCCTGAACTCTATTCCAAACAGGTAGACGGCTATCAGCGGTCAGTCTCCGGCCTCGGGCCGTATAAACCCGTTTTGAATTCGCCCCTATCGTCTCGATGATCCGGCGAAGCCTTTCGCGCACCTGATATGGTGGCTGTGCCCGCGATTTCTTGACGTCGATCTTCCACTCTGCATCCAGTCCATTCCGCGTGTCGATACGGACACGAGCAAGCTTCGTCAACTCCATTTGCCGGGCCAATCCAAACCATGTGCCGTGGATAATCAACCGCTTTTCACGATACACGTAGAACCCTTGGTTCTTGAGATAGCCGTCACGTCCCGCGTACCGTTCCCACTCGGCAACCGACACCTTTTGGTGATGCGGGAGCGTAAAAGTCTGCACGGTGACCCTTTGACCGGCAACTTTAATCT
>JAUSGG010000041.1 GCA_030649165.1 Armatimonadota bacterium | reverse complement strand
CCGCCGGTGAAGTCCCAATGCGTTTTACAGTTGTACGAAACCAAACCTCAGCAGTACCACATCCGCGTCCTGTATCAACCCGACCCCCGGAGCGTACCATGTGGACTCCTTGTGGCCGGGCTCCAGCGGCGTGGTCTCCAGCGTCTCGATAACGCGCCTGAATAAACCGGCCGGGACCTGACGCGTCTGGTCCACGCCAACGATCTCCGCTCTGTCCAGAGCGACATCAGGAGCTATTTCCTGCGCATACCTGGCTCCGAGAAGCGCGATGCCGGGCATGATCAGGCCCTCTCTTGCGCCGTTGACGCCGGCCAGCCAGGCGCCCTCGTGTGATACGGGTTCGCCGGGCGTGAAGATGTCAACGTCTTCCCCGAAGTAGAACACACTGTTGTTCCGTCGGGATATGGCGAAGTAGTTCAGCGATCGCTCGATCAAGACACCGTTCAGAAACTCGCGCTCCTCGACAACGCGCGTAGTGACGCCCTTGATAGTCTTCGTTTTGTTGAGTACGGTGATGATCAGTCGCGTGTCCTCGTTGCCAAGGAGCAAGCGGTAACCCGGCTCCAGGATGAAGAAAGGATTGCGTCCTCTAGATGCCAGGTCTACCTCGTACAGCGAGAAGTCCTCTGTGAACTCCTTGGACGCTGCCTGGGGCGCGGCGAGAGCGCCGACCCGGTCGGTTCCTATACCTTGCGCCAAAACCGGGGCGGCCAAAGCGCGGAACGCGCAGATGATCGCGGCCAGGAACGCCCATTTGCCTGCCATAAGCTTTCGAGTCATGGTGACATCCCCCTTATTGTCTGCCTGTGAACACGACTGCCTGGTTGGAGAACTACCACGTCGCGTTTACCCGTCGGCAGTCAGGCCGAAACGGGGGGTTTCCGCGCCTCCCGCCCTCAACGGGATCATCCCTCAACTCTCGACTCTCAACTTCTCCGGCTCGGCTTTCGGCGTCTCTTCCTCGTCCGGCTTGAGGTGATGCCGCAGCCAGAGAGCGAAGACGACAAGCAGGAATATGCCTACGATCACGTCAGCACCGTGGAAGTATCCGCTGACGGTCTTGCGAATTTCCTCGGGCGTGCCGTGCCGTCCCAGGACCATGCCGACGTAGGACAGGACCAGACACCACGGAAACGAGCCAAGGAAGGTGTAAAGGATAAACTTGGGCAGGTTCACCCGGTGCATACCGGCGGGAAAGGAGATAAAAGTGCGGACGATCGGAAGCAGCCGGGAGAAGAAGACCGTGGCCATGCCGTATCTCTGGTACCACCGGTCGGCCCGGTCGATGTCGCGGCGGCGGATGAGGACGTACCTGCCGTACTTCTCCACGAAAGGCCGGCCGCCATAAAGGCCGGCATAGTAAGCGACAACTGATCCCCACACGCACCCGAGCGCGCCGGCGACACCGGTCAACCACAGGTTGAAGTGGCCGCCCCCCGCCAGCGACTGGGCGACGAAATAGCCCGCGATAGGCATAATCACTTCGCTGGGCAGGGGGATGCAGGCGCTTTCGATGCCCATGAAAAGAATAATCCCCCAGTACCCCAGCGTGCCGTAAACACCCGAGATCCAATTCGTCAGGGTGTTGAGAACGTGCTCCAAACTACGTTTCTCCTCTCTTGCAGTTCGCGATGACGGAACTGTAGAACTCGATGAACTTCGCCGCCCATTCGGATGTCGAGAACCGGACCGAATTCTTGAGCGCGCGGGCTGCCATAGCGGACCGCCGTTTCTCGTCCCGCAGCAATTCCAGGACGGAGCCGGCAAACGCAGCCGCGTCGTTGGGAGTCAGTATGCTATCGACGCCGTCTTCCAGGCATTCCGGCGTGCCCCCGCCGTTGACCGCCACGCAGGGGACCCCCGCCGATAGCGCCTCGCACACCACCAGCCCCTGCGTCTCTGTAATCGACGGCGAGACGAACACGTCCGCGGAGGCGTAAGCCGACAGCGCCTCCGCGCGCGGCAGCAAGCCCGTGAAAACGACGCGATTTGCGACTCCCAGCCGCTCCGCTTGGTCGCGCAGGGGACGTTCGTAAGGCCCCGCCCCCACGAGCGTAAGCCAAGCGTCGGCATCCTCCCTATATACTACGGCAAAAGCGGAGAGAAGCATATCCAGGTTTTTCTCTATGGCCAGCCTTCCCACGTAGAGGAGGGTCTTAGCGCCACTCGGTATGCCCATACGCTCCCTGAAATCGCCTGCGGTCGGAGCCGGCCCACCGTCGTTGACACCACTGGTGATGACTTCGATCCGAGATCGCACCCCGTATCCCCTGAGGAGGTCGTGAGTGATCTTGGACGGCACGACCACGCCGTCGCATCCGTTGTAGTACCGCCTCATGTGGGTGACTATTATCCGCTCCGTCACAGATCCGGGCAGAGGCGAATAATGAGTGTACTTGGCGTAGAGGGTGTGGTTCGTGGAGACTATCGGAATTCCTCCCCGCCTGGCCCACCGCCCTCCCAGGATTCCTAAGAGGAAAGGTGTCTGGGTGTGGACTATGTCGAGATCGAGCTTGCGAAACGAGTTCCTGATCCGGGGCGAAAATGGTATCGGAATCGGATAGTCCCTGGCAAGGAAGGTCCGCGCCGAAGGAAAACGGAAAACTCGATCGTACGGATCGACGAAGCCATCGTAGGCGGGAGCGAAGACAAAGACGTCGTGCCCCTGCCTGCAAAGCTCATCCCTGAGCGTCTGCACGCAGACGGTGACGCCGTTTATGATCGGCTCGTAGCTTTCCGAAAAGACGCCAATTCGCATTTGGAGCTTTCAGCTCTAAGCTGTCAGCCTTAAGCTGTCAGCTCGATGGCCGTTGATACGAAACAGTTCAGAAACGGCGATTACGGTCTCTTTCGACGCCCACTTTCGAGAGAGCACGAGCGTAATCCCCTCTCCCTTGACGGGAGCGGGTTCTATCCCGCGGGAACGGCCTTGTACGGCCCAAGCCATCGAACACTGTCGAAGTCGGTTCCCGCGGGAGGCCACAACCAGCCGCCCCCCTGGGTGGTGATTTCTGATCGCCACCCCAAGCCGGAGTCGGATTTCCCAATCCGACAACTCCGGCCCCTACAAACCTATAAACCTATAACCCTAAGAACCTTTCGTCCTCATTACTCTGGCTTCGCCTGGGCCTCCATGAACGCCAGCACGTCTGACAGCCTGAACCGGCGCTGATTGCCGGCGGTGCGGAAGCTTCTCAGCGAATCCTTATTGGTGTACCGGCGCACGGTGGTCGGGCACACGTTCAGTATCCTGGCGGTTTCCTCCAAAGAGAGAGTCGGATCGAGCAGCCTTTCGACCAACTCTTCGCGATTCTCCTTGAATCTCTTGTAGGAGCGCTGCGCCACTTCGCTATCCTGCAAGCCGACAAGAAGCTGGATGTGCCTCGGCAGCCGGTCCCACATTTCCCGCGCGCCTTCGAGCTTCATCGGAGCCGGCGGCTCCACTGGTTTGGTCTGCGCTCTCACGGCGGGCGGAGCAGGAGCCGGCTGGGGCGCGGGCGCAGGTGGATGCGCCGCGGGGGCGCCGACCTGTGGAGTGAACAAACTGGCCTCGGCGGGCCGCAGCGGGCTCTGCGGGGTCAGAACCTCGGCCGCGGGCGGCGTGGGAGGAGCCTGCGGAGTAATCACCTGCGCAACGGGCGGAGCGGGTGGGGCGGATGGAGGGGGCGGAGCAGGCGGCGGGCTCACGAACCGTATCGGAGCGGGCGCCGGTCGCTGGATGACCTGCGGCGTCGGCGGCTCCGGCTTCGCCGGTTCGGGAGCAGGCGCGGGCGCCTGGGGACGGCGCAGGATCGGTAGGAAGTCCTCAACCTCGGGGATATCAGGCTCCGGCGTGGTCTGCCTGATCTGACGCTCTATGGTAGCCGTCACCGTCGGTTTCGGAGCAAGCGTGGGCGTCGAGGCGGGAGCAGCGGCCGCGGAAGGCGACCATTGCATCTGGGCGGGCGTCTCCTTCGACTCTTCGGCTTGCAGCGCAGGATCGCCTTGCTTTATGGCCTCTTCCTGCTTGGCTACAT
Organism: Armatimonadota bacterium; assembly: GCA_030649165.1. GTDB lineage: Bacteria > Armatimonadota > UBA5829 > UBA5829 > JAUSEB01 > JAUSGG01. The sequence continues at coordinate 5,062 of JAUSGG010000041.1, read as the reverse complement.
ACCTGAGCCATGCCTCCAACTTGCTTTCCAGTGTGCTCATACGTGGGCCTCCTGTGTTCGCTCTACGTTCGTTTGTTTCAACCCTCGCCGGTCATCCATGGCCGGCGCTGCCATTCACTCTATGAACATTGCGTCTCCGAAGCTCAGGAACCTGTATTGCTCCTTTACAGCCTCGGCGTAAGCGCGCAAGATCAAATCCCGTCCCGCAAGCGCGCTGACCAACATCAGAAGAGTCGATTTCGGCATGTGAAAGTTCGTCACCAGCGCGTCGACTATCTTGAACTCATATCCCGGCGTGATGAACAGACTCGTCGAGCCGGTAGCAGCCTTGATTCTCCTTCGTCCCACGGCCGCCGATTCCAGCGCTCTGGCCGTAGTGGTCCCGACGACCACCACACGCCCCGCGCACGAGTTGATCGCCTCGGCTGCCTCCGCCGAAAGACTGAACGTCTCCGAGTGCATTTCGTGGTCCAGGACGTTCTCGCATCGGACCGGCCGGAACGTATCGAGACCGATGTGCAGGGTGACGAAGGTTGTGCCGATTCCCTTCCTCTTGATTTTCTCAAGGAGCCGCGGCGTAAAGTGCAAGCCGGCTGTCGGAGCCGCCGCCGAACCGCCGCGCCGCGCGTAAATCGTCTGGTACCGCTCCCGGTCCGCCAGCGACCGGTATATGTAAGGGGGAAGTGGAACCTCCCCGATACGCTCAATCAGAGTATCACAATCGGTCTGCGAAGAAAACTCAAGAATGCGTCCGCCGGACTCCGTCCTCTCGACGACCTCGGCCGACAGGTCGCCGTCCCCGAAGAAAAGCTCGCTGCCCACAGCGACTCTGCGACCGGGCTTCACCATCGCCTCGTAACGATTCGCGCCCAGCTTGCAGAGCAGTAGTGCCTCGACCTTGCCCCCGGTCCGCTTATGGCCCCTCAGCCGCGCGGCTGTGACCCTCGTGTCGTTCATAACCAGCAAATCGCCGGGATGAACAAGCTCGACAATGTCGGCGAAGCTCCGGTGTTCCAGCATTCCCGCGCTTCTCCGAACCACCAGAAGCCTCGAGCTGTCCCGCTGTTCTACCGGCTCCTGCGCGATCAACTCGGGCGGCAGATGATACTCGAAATCCGAAAGCCGCATAAACTCTGGAAGCCTATCTTCTGCTGAAGTACGAGACGGCAAACAGTATGAGCGTGAGAAGGATGCTCAACACGATCGACGTGACGATCGGGAAATACAAGGTCCAATTCCCTCGCCTGATGTAGATGTCGCCCGGAAGCAGCCCCCTGTGCATACCCAGTCGCTCCAACAGCATTATCAACAGGCCAAAGACCAGTATGATTATCCCAAGGACAGCAATAGTCTTGCCCATTGCGCCGCCAGTTCAAGTTTCGGTCCCGAAACTTCTACTGGTCATTTTACCGGGGGAATTACCCGGTGTCAACCAGGCGGAACACGAATATTGAGGAGTCGGTGGAGTCGAAGGAGTCGAGGGACTCGAGAAAGTCGAGAATGGAGGCTCCCTCCCTTTTAAGCGATGGTAGGGGTGGGGTCCACTCCGGCCACGAACCACTAACCACTGATCACGAACCACTTCTCTTTCGATCCTTCGGTAGCAAAGCGGCAGCGACGCTGCCGAAGGCCGACACTAACCACTAATCACGAACCACTAACCACTCCCCCGGTGTGCCGCTGCCGAAGGACGCAACCACCGACCATCAACCACGATTTCGGAGCGATTTCCATGCGGTTTTGGCGCTGTTCCGTGCGTTTTCGGCTCGTTTTCACAGCTTTGTACACCGGTTTCGGTGCGGTTTCAGTGCGATTACAGGCCAAATCACGCGGAAAATGGACCTGTTTCAAGGCGGTTTACGCACAAAAGATGCAAAATGAGGAGAAAACAGCCCACCGCGCCTTGCGTGACCGAAATGTTAACACCTGATCTGAGGGACCGTCTGTCAATGCAGAGCGGTTATGCTATAATATGCCATTAACGAGAGCAGGGGGAGTCCGGGACGGAAGATATGGAGAAGATTTACGTCGCCGCGACGCGGCAGAACGACGGGAAGACCATCACCTGCATCGGCCTTATGGCCGCCTTCAAGAAGCGTTTTGCGAAGGTCGGCTACATCAAACCTGTCGGCCAGAGGTATCAAGAGATCGAGGGCCACAAGATCGATGAAGACGCCGTGCTGATGAAGGAGGTCTACGGCATTGAGGGCGATATTGCCGACATGTCGCCGATTGCCATCCCCAGAGGCTTTACCGAAGACTACATAACGCATCCTCGCAAAGACGAGCTGGTGGGCCAGATCAACCGCGCATTTGCCGGAATCTCCGCGGGCAAGGACGTTATGCTGGTCGAGGGGACCGGCCACGCGGGCGTCGGATCCGTGTTCGATCTGTCCAACGGCGACGTTTCCCGCATGCTGGGCACGAAAGTTATCATAGTCTCCTCCGGCGGCATCGGCAAACCCATAGACGAAGTTATGCTCAACAGGGCTATGTTCGATCAAGCTGGCGTGCAAATCCTGGGCGTCGTCGTGAACAAAGTCCAGCCTGAGAAATACGACAAAATCTGCGACATTGTGCGCAAGGGATTCGAAAGGAAGGGCCTGGAGGTTTTCGGCGTCCTTCCCTACTATCCGTCGTTATCCAATCCTAACGTACAGCAGCTCATGGAGGAGATGAACGGCACGCTGCTGAGCGGCCATCGGGGGCTGAAGAATGAGGTGGGGAGGACCGTCATCGGCGCCATGCCGCCTCACGAAGCGCTTGATTACTTCTCCAGCGACGCGCTACTCATCACTCCGGGGACCCGCGAGGACCTTATATTGGCCGCCATGAGCTCGTGCGTTGTCGGGGCCGGCAAGAAAAACTGCGTGTCGGGTATTGTGCTCACCGGCGGAATCCAACCGCACCCGAACGTAATGAAGCTGATCAAGCGGACCTATATACCTGTGATAATGGCCCCGGATGACACTTTCAGCATCGCGGCCAAGATCGAGCGTCTCATCGTCAAGATCAGATCCAGCGACACGGAGAAGATCCAGTCCGTCGAGAAGCTGATCGAAGATTACGTCGACGTGGACCGGATTATCAGCCTGATGCGCTCCTGACCATGAGATACGAAGACGCCCTGGCTTATCTTGAAGGTCTGATACGTTTTGGGGTCAAGCCGGACCTGGAGCATTTCCGCCTTCTCTGCGAGCGAGCGGGCAACCCACAGGAGAAGTTCAAGTCCGTCCACGTCGGCGGCACAAACGGCAAAGGCTCCACCACGGTCATGTCCTCGTCAATCCTTCGGGCCGCCGGTTATCACACAGGGACCTACCTCTCACCGCACGTCCACAACGTCCGTGAGCGGATCCAGATCGACGGAAGCATGATCGGCGAGACGGATTTCGCCGCGCTTATGGGTTCCATGATTTCCGATATGGAGGCCGTCGCCGATTCCGAGGGGGGCCGGCCAACAGAGTTCAAGGCTGAGACGCTAATGGCGTTTCTCTACTTCGCCCGTGAAAATGTGGACTTCGCCTGCGTCGAGGTGGGCATGGGCGGGCGGTTCGACGCGACGAACGTGCTGAATCCGCTCGTGAGCGTCATTACGAACGTCAGCCTCGACCACACGGAGCGATTGGGCGACACCGTGGAGAAGATCGCCTTGGAGAAGGCGGAGATAATCAAGCCCGGCAGGCCGGTCGTCACCGCGGCCGATGGGCCTGCGTGGGAGATCATCAGCCGAACCGGCGGCGAACGGGGCGCGCCGATCAGGCGGGTCGGAGAGTCGAGAGAAGCGCAGGTGGCATGGCGGGCGGGCGAAAGCGGGCTGCTGTCGATCCGGACGCCGAAGCAAGCATATTCTGGGCTGACGCTGGGGCTCAGAGGAGCTTTCCAGTATCCCAACGCCGCCTGCGCGGTCGCCGCTATGGAGTTCGTAGAGGACGCGGGGTTCCCTGTCGGCGAAGAGGCGATACGCCGCGGGCTTGCGCAAGCGTACATTCCCGGGCGGCTGGAGGTCCTGCGGCGGAATCCCACGCTAGTGATCGACGGCGCGCACAACCCCGACGCTGCCGCCCGTCTCGCGGAAGCGATCAAGTCAGAATTCCAATACCGGCGGCTCATACTCGTTGTCGGAATGCTTTCCACGCACTCCGCGGAAGGTTTTCTGTCGCACGTCGCCCCGCTGGCGGACCGGATCATAACCACGGCGCCCGACTGGCCGCTCGCCCGCCCCGCCGAGGAGCTTGCAAGTGAGGCAGAACGGTTTTGCCAAACCGTAAGCGCGGTAACCCCCATCAAGTCGGCCGTTTCCGCCGCGCTTGCCGAGGCGGGGGAAGAGGACCTGGTCCTGGTGACGGGGTCGTTTTACACTATTGGGGAAGTGGAACGGTGACGCTGTCGGGCGCCGCATCTCCGCCATCACCCGCCGGAACTTCCCCCCTGCACGCTCATGGAGCCTATTGTGGTATGCCAGGACCGCCTGAACAGTTCGACCCATGCGCAGCAGAACGAGCCGGTTACTCGGAACGGCAGCGTCAGGCCCGCCGCCGGCCAGCCGAGGGTTTTGATCAGCATACCTCTACAATAGCGAAGATAGGCGACTGTTTCAAGGAGGTTGAGAGTTGAGGGTTGCATCGCCTTATTGCTCAGCGAATGGTGAACAGGGGGACGGACGGGCCGCGGGCAGCGGTTGGGAGCTTTTGAACCGCTGAGACGCGGAAGCTGTTGAATGCGCTGAAGTCAGGAGGCGAAGCCGGCTTAACGTAGTTGATGCGCTCCATTCCCTAGTCCCAATACGGTTCACTTAAGCGGATCCCCCCTCACCCCAACCCTCTCCCGCCCAGGGGGAGAGGGGGACTTGGCGGATGCGCCACGTTAAGTGAACTGTGTTGTGGTTAGTCCGGATTATTCACGAAGACCTACCGGAAGCGCCCTCACCCTAGCCCTCTCCCGTCAAGGGAGAGGGGATTACCTTTGTCTTACGAGATAACGTATCTTGTTAGCCCCAGTTAGCCCCCTCTCCCCCGAGCGGGAGAGGGATGGGGTGAGGGGTTTCGGTTTCGCACTCTGT
>JAUSGG010000031.1 GCA_030649165.1 Armatimonadota bacterium | reverse complement strand
GCGCCAGCGAAGGATCTCGTATCACGAAAATACCACGTGAGGTTTGAACAGGCCCCACCTGGCGCAGTAGCAAAACAAGATTCTTCTCTTCGTTCAGAATGACAATCTCCGCGGCGTTGTTCGTGAATAATACAGGCTAGCGCTCCGCTCCTAAGAAAGCGCCCCGTTTCGGGATTTCCGGGTTGGGACCCGAAGTTGTCCGCTATAGCACGCGTATGGCGCCCAACCCTCAAATCCCGAAACAACGGGGTGGTTCCTTTCCGAAATAACCCCGCCTGCGGGGTCGGTTGCTCGAAATGACATTCACCGGCTGTACTTCGTACTCTTGAACTCTCACGTCGTTGTGAGTAGGGTTTCCAGACCTGACTTCACGTGTATTGAAATGCGCGATTGGAATCGCCCTCCTACGTCCGTCCCATTTCGTCTTTGTTCGCTGCCATACCGACCCATCTCTCGTCTCAACGAAGCGGCCGGCTAACCGACTTCGGCGCCGGAATGTTTCTGCCCCCATGTATATAGCCCAGCCGGAGGGCATTTGCGCATCAGTACCTTTGGTATATTTTCGGGGTATTTTGACGAACATTTGTTCCCATTCCCCGATTCACGCTCAGCGATGGTCCAGATGTGGGACATGAGGGGGCGCGAAAAGTGCACCCAAATGGGGTGCAATTGCACCCCATTTGGGTGCGTTGCCACATCGCAGAGTGCGGTCAGCGGCGATGCGTCCTGCCGAAGCGGTCCGTCCTATTCTGCGGCGATGGGTCCAGCGCCGCCACGTTACGACTTACGAGATTTCCGGAATTCCCAAATCCCGGCATATCTTGCCCGCCACGTGATTCTCGATTTCCACAGGGCGAGGAACGGTGGAGACTGTCCCCAACTGAGGGTTATGGAACATACTGTGCTTGAAGCCTTTCTCGCAACAGTACACACCCGTTTGCCTGTAGATGCTAACGAGCTGTCGGCGTTTCACGCGGCGCGCTCGACCAAAGCAAACGGCTCTTCAATCACGCCGGTCTTTCCGGTAAGGTCTCTGCGTGCGAGTTCCCGATCTGCTTCGAGGAACAATTGAAGGGCATCCTCCAGATTCTCTCGCGCCTCGTCCATAGTCTTCCCCTGCGTATTCACGCCTGGGATTTCCTCAGATAGGCGACGTACCATTCGCCGTGCTTTGCGTAAACCGCGGTCAGTTGCCTTGCCATACGAGCCTCCACCGCTCCATCCTGCACGCACGACCGCTTGCTCCTTACGCAGCTACTTCCAAGAGCAGAACCCTGGCGTCTCCCTTGTCCTCAGGTACGGGAAGCCCTTCCTCTTTCAGACACTCCAGATGAAATGGTATGCCTTCACGCGCCAGGGCCAGGACTTCTTCCTGAGTGCTTCCGCATGCGACGTAGCCGGGCAGAGCGGGGGCGGTAAGGGTCCACTTGCCTTCAGGATCTTGCTCTAAAACAACTGTATACGCTTTCATTTTCTCCTCCACGCGCGCTCGAATTCCTTCCTGCTTATCCCAGCCTGGCGCAAAATGCTCATCAAGTTGTTCTCTGACAAATCGCCGGGATGCATGCTCACTGTAACGCGAGCATCCGGTTTGCCCGGGTGAACGAGACGAATATGACTTCCGGTTTGTCTTCTTGCTAGGAACCCCATGCGTTGCAGCGTTCGTAGAACCTCTCGCGCCGTCATATCATTATATCAGTCTGTTCCTCAACACTGCTACTTAGGCTGTACGCGCAGAAGATCGCGTGCGAACGCCATTCGAGCAGGAGGTGAAACTGCGCCTAACCTCCACTACATGGTTTCTTCTTTGATGTTGCCTTCAAGCTCAAGACAACGGTGCACCATTCTGTCTGCCAAATGATCGAGATCTCTCATCATCATGTGCCCTTCCTTTGATGATCGCATCATGAACTCCTCAAAGAAAGGTCCGTGCGTCATCATTTCAATGGCGTGGCGAAACCGCATGAGGGCTTCTCTGGCTGCCGACTTTCGGCTGCCCTTTGACGCTCGGTAGGCTTCCAGACCGAGTTCGTACACCCAAGGAATATCGTCGCGAACCAAACTCGCCATGATCAGAATACCAAGGTAAGGATCGCGTGAGTCACCGGACATCATTTCGATCATTTTTTCCATCATCATCGGATCGAACCGGCGCGAGCGTCTTCCTCGCAGCAGACCAGCCCCGTCCGCAAGCCGGTCCTCAACGTTCGATGGAAGATCGCGCACCATTACCTTGATCTCTTCAAACAGCTTCGCTACAGACGTCTCGCTGCTTTCCGGCTTTTTCGTGCTAGGCTCAGGGCTTTCGGCGTCTATGCTCAGTAGTATCTCATCAACCTGTTTCTTAAAAGCCTGCACTTGCAGGGCAACAGCCTCTTCATCCGGGTCTGTGTTGGGAATGCGTTGGAGCAGTTGCATAACTAGACCGGTCAAGCCCTCTACATCATCCTGGCAATTGCGGAACTGGTAGAATGGTCCGGTGCTGACTTGAGAGAGCGACATGCCAAGTGCGATGCCGTGGACCGGTGTGTCTAACTTCCCTTTGGCAACGCCCGCTTCAAATAGAATCCATGGCCGGTTCAAACTTCTTTTTGTGAAAAGACACACTACATCGCTGGCATCAGCCAGCTTTTCCATCAGGCGTCTATACCATTCGTCACCATATTGAATGCCTTCGGTCCCACCTCGGTCAGATGAACGGAAGGACTTAAGGGTTCCAGCGCTCACGCTCTTCAGAAGCCTACTGAACGCGTCGGCCAGATCGGCATCTCGGCTGTCGTGGCTGATGAAAACGAGTGGCACACCTTCGTTTGTCGGTTTACGACTGTCGGCTCTTGCCGTGGTCTGCGATTCTTCCGGTTCTGTCATAACCTTGCCTCTATCCTATTCTCCCATTTCCATGTGCCTCTTCCGCTGTTACCGGGAATTCCCTTTCAGAAACCACTCGCCGCTCGCCAAACAATCGAGCTCGCCTCAGCGTGCTTCACATCCCTCAGGCTCGTCATTTATGGCGAGACCAGGCAGCCGTTCACCGCAGCGATTCCGTCGCCTCCGCCCCCTCACAGACCTCATCCTCCGAATCCGGCTCGATCTTGGTGAGAGATACAATCTCCACGACCTCACCGTCCTCTTCTTCCGTCCTAGGGTTCTTGCTCTTGAACCGCTCCTGGACCTGGGACATGAAGGAGGAGAGTTTTGCGTCGCGGCTGGAGTCTATGAAGCCGTCGTAGTCGAGGTTGAGGAAGGGCAGGTTGTTGTGCCGCTTGCGGAGGGCGGGGGAGAGCGCGGTCACGGTGTTGCCGGGCATGCAGTTGAACGGGATCACGCTGACGATGCCTTCCAGGCCGCGTTTTGCGAAATCCTCGCTCTTGCCCATGCTGCAGATCGCTTCACCGCCGAAGGTGTAGTGGACGTACTTGGAGCCTTCCTCGATGATCTCTTTGCAGGAGATGTCCTCGTATCCTTGGAGGAAGGGCAGGGTGGCGTGGAACAGCTTGTGCTCGTCGCGGGTCGCGATGTGGTTGTTCACCCAGGAGGCCACTATCGTGTTGAGGTCCTCGCGGCGGAATGTGTCGCGGAACCGCTCTTTGGAGAGCATGAGGCCGAGGTAGTTGATGTAGCTGAAGAACTCGGTCATCGGCGCAAGCCACGCTTCGCCGCCGCCCTTTTCTATCTTCCTGACGACGTCCTGGTTGGCCTGATCGTGCAGGCGGACGTAGAACTCGCCGACGACGCCGACCAGCGGACGCCGCTCGTCCCTGATCGGAATGCGCGCGAACTCCCGCTGGGCGTCTTGGAGCAGAGCCGTGAAGTCGTCGAGGTGGCTTCCCAATATCGCCCGCCGGCGGCCCTTTCGCGATTCGACTCGCTCCTTGTGCGCGGGGATCAGGTCGGTGAGCTTCTGCATATACCGCTCGAAGAGCGCCTCGCTCTCACCTGCGTTGACTTCGTATGGCCGGACGCGGCACATCATTTTGAAGAGCAGGTCGTGACAGACCAGCCCGTCCCAGACGACCATGGTGAAGAATATGCCGAGCCCGCCGTGCTCGCTCTTGACGCCGAGCGTGACCATTTCCACATCGCGCAGCCCCAGCTTATCGAGTATCCGCCGCTGGAGCATGTAGTACATCCCAAATCGGCATGGGCCTTCGGAGTGGCCCTGGAAGAACGCCTCTTTGGCCGGGTCGAAGTCCGGCTGCTCGACGCGCTGCAGAATGTCCTCAGTGGTCATCAGAGCGGGGAGGCAGACGTCTTCGGATATCGCGCGCCTGGCGCGGTTCAGGCCGGGGTCGGTCGAACGCGCCAGCGGCCAGGCGTTTACTCCGTACGCCCGCAGCCCCGCGGCGAGCACGCGAGCGCTCTCGTTCAGATACGGGATCCACAGCGCCCGGCCTTCCATATCGAGCACGGACTTGTCGGTGGTCCGTATCGCCTCGAACTCCTGCGTTTCGTCCGACTTCAGCGCAGTATCCGCGAACGCCTCGATTCGCGTGATGACCCCGGCGTCGGCGGTGTGCTCGTCGATCTGCATTATGTAGCACGGCTCGGCAACCTCATCCTTGAAGAACGGGTTCGCGAACGAGTCGGGGCCGCAGGCGAAGTAGGTCAGCACGACCGCCCGGAGCCTGGGATCGCGGCGGATCACCCGGGCCGCGGCGAGCTTCTTCTGGATTTGGCGGGAGTAGGTGTTCGGCCAGGAGTCCGATATGTCTTCATCCGCGGTCGGGAGGTAGTCCTGCGGAATGGCAAGGATGCCCAAATCCTGAATCTTCTTCCCGATGTCCATATTCAGGGCTTCGTCGTACAGCGTGTAGGGCCGTCCGACTACAACGAAGGCCGCCTGGTCCGGGCCGAGGCCGTCCAAAATCTCGCGCCCTCTCTCCTCGACGCGGCGGCGGTATTCCTTCAGCGCGGCAAGGCCGGTGTCCAGGGCCTTCTTCGCCTCCGCCGGGTCTCTTCCGACTTCGCGCGCCACTTGCTTGAACGCTCGCAGAATGCTCCTGTAGCCGCGCTTGAAGTGCAGCCGCGGAACTATATGCTTTATCCCTGTCTCGGGGAGGCCGATGCAGGTGGATATCACCTCCGGCGCAGCCTGGAGGTACGGGCAGGTCTGCGACTGGCGGAAGTTCGGGTTGCTCTGCTCCGTGTTGATCACGCCGGGCGCAAAGATATAGTCCACGCCCTTCTTGACCAGGTCACGATAATGCCCGTGCGCGACCTTGTACGGGAAACACGGCTCGCCGATTGCCGACGACAGGCCGAGGTCGATAATCCTCTTGCTCGTCGGGTCCGACGGCACGACCTGGAAGCCAAGCTCAGTGAAGAACGCCTTGTAGAGCGGGAAATACTCCGTGAACATCAGCCCGCGCGGGATTCCGACCCTCTTCGCGCCCTCGGGGCCCTCCTTGTCGTAGACCGTCATCATCAGCTCTTCGTGCTCTTTGAAGAGGTTGGGGAAACCGTGAGCCGGGTCTTTCTTATAGACGGCGCTGTATTTCTCGCAGCGGTCGTTGTAGAAATACTTCGGCCCGTTTGTCATCTCAAAGGTGTTGACGTCGCACCGATTCGCGCACGCCCTGCATTCGAACGAGCCGACTTCGTAGCTGCCTTCGGCGATCGCGTCGAATCCCCGGAAGCTGCTCTTCTCGGGCCGAAACTTGTAAGCCAGCCTGGCCGCCCCGACCGCGCCGGTGATGTGCGGGTAAGGCGGAACGATGATCTTGCGCCCGAGCAGTGTCTCGTAGGCGGCGACTATGCCCTTGTTGAAGGCGACCGCGCCCTGGAAGACGATCTTCTCGCCGATGTCGCGGCTGCCGACGTTCTTGTGCAGGTAGTTCTTCACGGAGGCCAGGCAAATGGCGGCGCAGAGGTCCTCGCGCGGAACGTTGTTCTGCTGGTAGTAGACCATCGCCGATTCGGCGAACACAGTGCAGGTCCAGTCCAACTCCGGAGGATTCGTCCCTTTGAGGGCGTGATCGCCGAAATCCTGGATCTCCAGCCCGAGACGCGACGCCTGTTTCTCCAGAAATGCGCCTGTGCCGGCGGCGCAGGCCTTGTTCATCTCAAAATCGGTTATGACGTGGCCGTCCAGGCGGATGAACTTCGAGTCCTGCCCGCCGATCTCGAATATCGAGTCCAAGTCGTCAACGAAGGCGAGCGCGCCGTTTGCCTGGGCGGTTATCTCATTCTTGATGAGGTCGGCGCCGACGTAGTCCGCGGTGAGGTATCTGCCGGAGCCGGTCGTTGCCGCGACGATCTCGCCGATGTTGTAACCCTTTTCCTGTATCTGCGAGTGAATCTGACCCAACGTATCGCGCACAGCCGCAAGGGGATCGCCGTTCGTCCGTCGATAGTAGCTCGCCAGGACGTGAGTCTTCCCGTCGATCTCGGTGATCAGAGCGGCTTTCGTGCTCACGGAGCCGATGTCTATGCCAAGCGCGGCGACTTCTACCTCGGTCGGGATACTCGCTTCCGCCTGGGGGGAGAGTATCTCCGACCTTTTCATGCTCAACGGCTCCGCGCCGGCGTATTCCAGCGGCCTGGTGAGGTATTCGCCCAGATCGCGGAGGGCCCGGTCGAGGTCGATAGCGCTCGCGGCGCGCAGGGCGGCCCCGATCGCCCCGATCGTGCGGTTGTGCTCAGGGACGAGGAGCGAGCCGTTCAGGTTAAGCTCGTCGGACAGATACTTGATAACGGCCGGGTTTTCCGAGACGCCGCCGATGAACGCGACCTGATCGACGAACTGCTTGCCTCTGGCGAATGTCGAGCGGTAGTTCCGGCAGATTGCCTGGTGGATGCCGGCGGCGATTCGCTCGCGCGGCGTGCCCTTCTGGTAAAGGTGGACTATATCGGATTCGGTGAAGACGCTGCAGCGGCCGGATAGGGTCGCGGGATTGCTCTCTTCCAGGGCGACGCGCGCGAAATCCTCGATGGACGGATAGTTCAGCCGCTTGTACATGTGGTCGAGGAACGAGCCGCTGCCCGCCGCGCACTTATTCCCCAGATTGCTGTCCGCCAGCAGGAGCTGGCCGGAGACAGAGTCCTTCTCGAAGAGCAGGTACTTTTGGCCCTCGCGCCCCATCTCCACCACCGTGCGCACTTCGGGGTACAGATTACTCATTGCCGCGGCTATGGCGTTAGGTTCGTGGATGGGATCGATGTGGAGCAGTTCGCACAGCGCCGGAGCTCCGGTCCCGGTTACTCCAAGGAGAAATTCGGACGTGTCCACGCTGGACCGGATCGATTCGAGCGCTTCCTTTGCCCGCTGCAAAGGCTGCCCTCTTACGGCCAGAATAGGGAGCGTCCGCAGACTCCCGTCGCTGCCTACTATCACCGTCTTGACGGTGTCCGAACCGACGTCTATGCCAACGCGAACAGCCATTGAAGCGCTTACCTCTCGTTGCCGCACGGGCGTACTACGAGTGAAAGTATACGTATGCCGGCCTTTGCTGTCAAGTTTGTCCGGTAGCGGGGTGGTGTACTATGTGAGTGTGTAAATTGGAAAGGGAGTATCCTTTCAGTTAGTGAAACTGCTGTGCTTAGGCACAGAAAGGAGACTCCCTTGGAGATAGTAGCGCTGGAGAGAATGTTTGAGCAACTGCGGGACTGGG
>JAUSGG010000019.1 GCA_030649165.1 Armatimonadota bacterium | reverse complement strand
AGGGCTAACTTGTTCTCTAACACCATCCTGAGCACATGATGACGGCTCAAATCTCTCTGACTGATCCCTGTGTCCCTTCTTTCCATGGGGACATTATCGCTCTGCAGTTAACTGGGGACATAATCGCTCTGCAACTACACTAATTCTGCAACTGGAAGGAATCCGCTCTCATTTCAGCGTAATGAACCCCTGACTGTACCGCGCAGAGAACAGGTGAACTCATGTGGATTCTGTCATTATGCTTATCGATTCTCCTCGCTTCGAGCGCTATCGCCGCGAAGTGGGACCCGTACGTAGAACTCGCCTCCCCTGAGATCTGGGACAGCCCCATGCCGGGCCGGTCGCTGATGTTCTCCGGGTCCGACCCCAGAGGCATGAACAAGGACTCCGGCAACTTTCTGCGTATCGAACCGGAAGGCGCGCCCTTCGACAAGGGCGATTGGGTCCTGGCGGAGATGGAGGGTCCGGGAAGCATCACCCGCATCTGGGTGACCGGCAGGGACAGCAAAGAGTGGTGCGCGAAGATTTGCGGACGCATCAGAATATACATCGACTCGAAGGACACCCCGGCGATCGACCTGCCCATCGAGGATTTCTTCGGCAAAGCGGAGCCGTTCGCCACGCCGCTGGCGACCGCGACCAGCGGCGGCTGGGTTTCCTATATGCCGATCCCGTTCTCCGAGTACTGCAAGGTCGTGGTGACGGACCACAAGGACGGTTACGCGCACCGTCACACCAGCCTCGGGGCGCTTATGCCTCAGCTCTACTATCACGTATGCTGGCGGAAGGCCCCAGCCGGCGCCAGGGTGGAACCCTTCTCCATGTCGCTGTCCAAGACCCGGAGGAAACTCATCAGCCAGGCCGCGGCCAAGCTGGAATGGACCGCTTCCGCAAAGGACCCGAAGTCCTTCGCCATAGCTCCCGGCGAGAGCGTCGAAGTCTTCAAGGCTGAAGGGAAGGGGAGGATTGCGGAGTTTTCGCTGGTCTGTCCGGACCTGGACGGACTGTGGCTCACGGCGCATTGGGACGGCTCGGATAAGCCCGCCATCGACACTCCCGCGCGCATGTTCTTCTCGGAGGGCCTGGAGCCGAGGCCGTTCAAGTCTCTCCCATTGCGCTTCGACGGCAAGGTCCACGCGTGTAGGTTCCCGATGCCGTTTGCACGAGGAGCGCGGCTGTATCTGAAGAACACGAGCGACCACGAAATACAGGTCGGAGTCGCCGTAAATACCGGGAAGGCGCCTGGTAAATCACAGACGCGGTTTCACGCTCGGTACATCGACGAGCAGTTGGCCGAAGGCCCACCGGACCTGGTCGTGCTGGACACGAAGGGCTCCGGCCACTTCGTCGGGATGTCGATGGTCGTGCCGAGCAACTTCCTCGAGGGCAATGAGAGTTTCAGCGTGGACGGCGCCAAGCCCGCGTGGGTCGGCACCGGAACGGAAGACTACTTCAACGGCGGCTGGTATTTCTGCCACGGCCCGTACGACCAGCCGTTCTCCGGCTGCATCCACAAGGGCAAGTTCGTGACCTCTTACCGGTTCCACCTCACTGACGCCGTGCCGTTCTCCAAGTCCATCAAGGTCTGCCTGGAGCACGGCGCGAGAAATGACGGAGAGGGCAGAGCCCGCGGGGTGGCGTACTGGTACGCGGCCCCTCGGTAGGGGCGAACCTTGTGTTCGCCCAGGAATGATATGGACCGATCGCCCCAGACATCCATGTCTGGGGCGGGATTCCGCAGACATCCATGTCCTCAATGATGAAAATTAGCGCAAGATCAGGAGGCGCCTCGTGGCGGATAACAAGACAGGAAGAAACGATCCCTGCCCCTGCGGCAGCGGTAAGAAGTACAAACACTGCTGCATTGGTCGAGAAGAGACCCCTCCTGAGTCGCCTTCGGATTCCCATGACCCTCACGGTATTCTCGCGGAGTTCCACAAGGCGCTTCAGAGTAGAGAGTTCGCCTCGGAAGAAGAACTGCAGGCATTTGTGCACGACTACAACCTGCGGCGCAACCGCGGGCCGGTTGACAACTTTTGCGGGTTGTCGCCGGAGCAGATGTATCGATTTCTCGACTTCCCTTTCGATTCTCCGCAATTGGTCACCTTTCCGTCTTGCCTCGACGAGCCACCCTCCGCGCCGGTTCTGACGCTGTTTGGTTTGCTGGCGGAGGCCATCGGCGAAAAAGGACTCAAGACGACTGCCAAGGGCAACCTGCCGCGGAACTTCTTGCGGGAGGCGGCTCTGACATATTGGGGCGAGGAGGGATACGAGGAGAACACCCGCTTCGGCGGCATCAACACCGAGCATGACTTCTCCGACATGCACGCCACCAGGATCGTTGCCCAAGTCGGCGGACTCGTACGCAAGTATAAAGGCAGGTTCGTCCTGACCCGCGATTGCCGAAAGGTGTTGACTGAGAACGGCCCGGCGGGCATCTATCCCCGGCTGGTGCGGACTTATGCGGAGAGGTTCAACTGGGCGTATCGCGATCGCCATCCTGAGATAAGCTTCATCCAGCGCTCGTTTCTGTTCACCCTCTACCTGCTCCATATCCACGGCGGCCAGTGGCGGCCGAACAGCTTTTATGAAGACGCCTACCTGCGGGCGTTCCCGCACGTAGTGAACGAGGTGGAGACGCCATCTTGGGATACGCCGGAAAACATGGTGCGCCACTGCTACTCGTGGCGCTGCCTTCGAAACTTCGCGGCGTTTCTGGGACTGGCTGAGATCAAGGAAACTTCGGATGACTGGCTGCGCCACGATTTCGAGGTGAGGAAGCTGCCTTTACTGGACAAGGCGGTCGTGCTGCACATTCCGGCCTGACGCCGACTTAAGACTGATTGGAGGACAAGCTTGTTGAACGAGCTTCTCTGGTCATTCGACCAATTGCGCGAGTTCCTGAAATCCGATGACCTTCACGTCAGACGGTGGGCGGTTGAACGCCTGACGAAGCTCTTTCCCGACCAATCCCAGGAGCCTTTGGTCGGCGTTCTGAACGATCCCGATAAGCTTGTCCGGATTGATGTCCTGCGTTTCGTGGAGGATGTCGGTCATAACTTACGTTTGGGAGACGAGTTGACCCAGGCATTGAGGCGCGCGGATTGTCAGGACTTCGGACGAATCGCTTGCACTCTTGCGTCCATTGGGCATCATGACGGCCTGCCCATAGTCCTGGAGCATCTCGTGGATCACAATCGCAGTCGCAAGCAGATGCCATTTGATGAATTCGCGGGACTCGTGCCCGCTCTCGGAGTGTGGGGTGGTGACGAGGCCAGGCAGTATCTCTGGAGCGCGGTCCGGGGAATGCGCAAAGACAGTATGGGTCTGCACAGTGTGGTGGCGGCGCTGTTGATTGGCGGAATGCCGGAAGACGCTTCCGGGTTGGCGGCTACCTACAGGTCGCGGTCGTACCCAGATGAAACAACAGACTTCTTTGGAGGCTTCGCATCCGCCGTTGGGGCGTCGAGACTGCTTGATGAAGTCGAGCATGGGTTGAAAAGCGGTTTGGACGCCGCTCTTGAGCGCGCGCATTGGTGGCTGGGAGATCCACCGCTTTTGAGTGACGAGTGCATGTCGGAGCTCAGGAAGTCGATCAAGAACGACTACAGGGGCGCGCTGAATGCGATGGCGTGTGAATCGATCAAACTGGTGTGCGATCGCGGGGAGGATTCCACCGCCTGGGTCGGTGATTGGCTGAGCGGCAACCGCCCGACCGGTTACAGGCAAAGGACCGTGATCACTCAGTTCACGCTCACGGCGTTCGCGGCGAACGAGAGTTCCGCCCCCGCGCGAAGAAAGGAAGAGGTAGCGCTTGGACTGGCTTTGCTCTGCCAACTAAGCACGGACCGGGATGACGAGGCCGCGTACCAATCGGCCGAAGACAAGGCAGCGGTTTTGCTCGCCATTCTGTCGGCGAACAGGGAGACAGTCCTCGACGATGTGATCCATAGAGTCTCTGATCTGGGGCCGGAAGTCGTTCCGTCGCTGGTCGAGCGGTTCGATCCGAGTGGCCCTGGCTGGGGTCACATTCGAATAGCCAGAACCATCGAACGCATTGCTCGATGGAACCCCGGAAGCAGTGACGCCGCCATTCCGATGTTGATCGAAGCAGTTAATAACAATCAGGGCGATTTCATGCTGGAGGCATGCGCCGACGCCCTGTCAGCCATAGGCCCCGCCGCCGTCGGTCAGATAGCTCCGCGTCTGATGGACGATGACATCGCGCGAAAGATATTCCTCTGCGGAGCGCTTGGTAACATTCCCACCGAGGCGTCCGCCCAGGCAATTCTGAACATGCTGGCCCAGGGCGAACCGTTCGATGAAATGCATGCCAACGCTCTGTTAGACATCGGAAGCAAATCCGGCATACACGCGCTTGAGGAAGCTTGGGAGAACGATGGCCTGGATTATATGAGCGAGTACCTGCTGGTCCTCTGTGAAGTCAATGGAATAGACCATCCCGAGGTTCCGAACTGGCGACAGTCTGTCGCGAACCGCGCGGAGCGTCTTGCGAGGCGCCGCGCCGAATTTGACGCGGTTACAGCCCAAACAGCGCCCGCTCCTTCGACGAGCAACGCCGTCACTCATCCTTCTCGCAGAACCAGAACGATCAGTAAAGCCGAGCGCAAGAAGCGCTCAAAGGACCGCAAGATGAACGCGCGGAAGAAGAGGAAGTGAGAGGCGCGGGGTTTGCCTACTGGTACGAAGCCGCGGCCCCGCGGTAGGGGCGAACCTTGTGTTCGCCCAAGAACGACGCAGCCGATCGCCCCAGACATCCATGTCTGGGGCGAGAGTCCGGGGGACATCCATGTCCCCAAAGCGGGGCCGCGAACGTGGACCTTCGGGGCCATCACATGAGAGGAAAACAATGCCTTACAACCCATCAGACACCCGATACGAAACTATGAAATACAACCGCTGTGGCCGCGGCGGGCTCAAGCTGCCGGCGATATCGTTGGGACTGTGGCACAACTTCGGCGGCGTGGACACGCATGAGAACTGCCGCAACATGATAACGCGGGCGTTCGACCTCGGCATCACTCACTTCGACCTGGCCAACAACTACGGTCCCCCTGGCGGTTCGGCTGAGGAGACCTTCGGGAAGATTCTCAAACAGGATTTGGCCGGATACCGCGACGAACTGGTGATATCCACCAAAGCGGGCTATTATATGTGGCCGGGTCCCTATGGCGAATGGGGATCGAGAAAGTACCTCGTCGCCAGCCTCGATCAATCTCTGCGGCGGATGGGCCTCGAATACGTGGACATCTATTACTCCCACCGTCCTGATCCTGAGACTCCGCTTGAGGAAACTATGGCCGCGCTCGACCACCTTGTTCGCCAGGGGAAGGCTCTCTACGTCGGGATATCCTCGTATTCCGCCGAGGCGACCGCCGAAGCTTCCAAAATCCTCAAGCAGTTGGGCACGCCTTGCCTGATCCATCAGCCGTCGTACTCGATACTCAACCGCTGGATCGAAGACGGCCTGATGGACGTGCTTGGCGCCGAGGGAATCGGCTGCATCGCCTTCTGTCCGCTCCAGCAGGGCATCCTCACCGCCAGGTATCTAAACGGCATCCCCGAAGGCTCGCGCGCCTCGAAGCCCCACGGTTTCCTCAAACCCCATCAGGTCACTGAAGATAAGATTGCGAAGGTCCGCAAACTGAACGACATCGCCGCGGCAAGAGGACAATCCCTCGCCCAGATGGCCCTCGCCTGGGTCCTGCGCGACCCAAGAATGACCTCCGCCCTGATCGGCGCGAGCAGCCCGGAGCAGATCGAGGAGAATGTAGGGGCGCTGGAGAAGCTGGAGTTCAGTGGGGAGGAGTTGGCGAATATAGACGCCGCCTGTTAGCAGCTAACGGATAAAGGTGGCTCGCCGCTGGGTGGCGATTCCATCCGAATCCGCGTTCATCTGTGTTTATCCGTGTTCATCGGCGTTCTTCCCTGAACCCCACCCATGGCCGACAAGCTCACGAAACCGCATCGCCATCTTCGGCCCAATGGCTTCCTCCTCGTGTTTGAAGAAAACGAACGCCCTCTCCCACTCCTGCGAGAGGATTCTCTCCGCCCATTCCGACAGGTCAACATCCGCGTAATCGGAGCGGCGCAGGCGCAGGTATCCCCACGTGGCCGTGCTTGTGATCGTGTTTACTGGAGTATCATCAGCATCCTCGATACACAGCGCGCATCTACTCTTGCGAAGCAGGTCGAGAATCCCAACATCGAGCCAGGACGGGCTGCGGAATGCGAACGCGCAGTACACATTGCCGGGGATCAGACCGAGGAAATCCTCCAGCGCCTGCAGGTCCGCGCGGAAGCTTTTGGGGAACTGAAAAAGCACCGGCCCCAGTTTCCCGCCCAGAGCCGACAGCGTCTCAAAAAGGTACTCAGTCTCCGCGCCAACATCCCTCAACCGCTTCACATGCGTTATGATCTGAGGCGCTTTCACCGCGAAAACAAAACCGTCCGGAACCTGTTCAGCCCAGGACAGCAGGACCTTCTCAGTGGGTATATGGTAAAACGTATTGTTGATCTCAACCGCGCCCAGCCGTTCCGAATAAAACCGAAGCATCTCCTTGGGCGAGATCTTCTCAGGATAAAACTCCCCTTTCCATTCCTTATACGCATACCCGCTAGTCCCGACGTAAATGATTATCTGCTGCAATCGCCCCTTCGCCCATCTCACGCTCACCTACCTGTTTCCCCGCTGAGCCGGGCAGCAAACGGGGTGGGAGGAGAGGCGAAAAACGAGCTCTCTCCGGTTGCTTACCCCTTACTTACAGAAGGAACCCGCTCTCATTTCCGGAACAGATTTCCGGGACCAGCAGAGAATCGGGGGAGAATGTGGCCAAGCGACGAGAAGGCTCTAGCAGGTATCGCGGATTGACAACTTGAACGTCGCCCCGAGCCCCTCGACGCTAGGATGTTACCTGCTCTTTACTCCGAACGGCCCTTTGGGATGATTGTCATCAACAACTCCCCCACGCCGATCTCGCAGTTGAATATGTCCGGGGCGACGGGGCTTTTGCACGTTGCGGCGGCGTAGATAGCGCGGTATCTGCCTCCTCCAAGATATTCCAGCCGGCCGGTTCCGTCTATCGTGGACAACCCCAAAAAGTAGCAGTTCTTGTTTAGATGGTTATCTTTGCTGCCGTCAAGCAGCGTGGGGCCTTCGTCGCCCCAGAACCACTTGAGGCCGTCCTTGGAAAACTGCAGGCTGGGGACTGCGCGCTAGTCGGCGTCCGGCGTGAAGGTTATACGCACGAACAGCGGACCACCGGGCGCCTGCTTCGCGTATCCGATCTGGTTGCCGAGTTGGGCCAAGCCCTCTACGCGTTCCTTCCGGCGCCAGTTGAATGTGGTCGGGTCGCCGGAGCGTATGCGCCAGTGTCCTGTGGGCGCTCCGCCCACGTCGACCGCCATGTACAGCCAAAACGGCTTCTTGTCTTTGTCCCAGGGGACATAGACCACCTCCTGGTGGTGAAGGAAGGTGTGGGTCGGATCATCGATCTCGACGACCACTCCGCGTTTCTCCGACCACCGTGTCCAGCTAGAGCCGTCCTTGCTGGTGTGGAGTTGAACGCGGTCGCACCCGGTGACCGCGTTTTTCCCCGGAATGTCAATCGGCGACCCAGGGTCTACCTCGACCTCTGTGTACATGTAGTATTTGCCTTTGACCTTGACGACTTCCGGCTCGAGGTAGTTGTTTGCGAACCATGTGTCGCCGTGTCCTTCTTCGCTGCCCTTCCAAAATTCCGGTCTGTTGTGGGGCATTCGCCAGGTTCCGCCAAGCCCCGTTTTCGAGACGTGCTGGATCACATGGTCTCCATCACCATTCGGAACGCCGGGCCGCAGCCAACGACCCCCACTGTAGAGACGGTACAGACCGCCGTCTTTGATGATATGCGCGCTGTAGTCATACGCCGCCTCGCCACCGGTCAGCGGCCGCTTGACCGCCGAGTCAAATCCGAAGAAGCGGCTTCTAATGAGCATTGAGCCGATCTCCGGGACGCTACGGAGATGCAGTGTGCTCTCTTTGCACTCGGCGTGGACCGAGGCAGCGAGAACACACGCGGCAAAGAAGAATGCACTAGTGATAATGCGTTTGGGCGCCATGCTTGATGGCCTCCTCCTCGTTGGCGGGTTTGTCGAAACTCTCCATGGAGCATACGCCTCCGGGGACTGCTGTAGCAAGGCGGGGTTGGACCTCCATCTGGGGTGACAAAGGTGACATGCACCCCTATATAGAGGGTGCATCCGTGTCGTCACCTTCTTTCCCGCGAGTTAAGGGGACGGAGGGGCTGTTGAAAAACGCTCCTATGTTGTCATTCCGACGAGGAACGAGGAGGAATCTGCTTTTTCCGCTCCCGGAATCGTGCTCAAGAGCAGCTTTCTCGCTCAGCTCGAAATGACGTGGCTACGCGGCGGCGACTTTTTCAACACCCCCTCCGTCCCTTTTTCCCACATCCACTTTTCCACCAAATTGTGAGTTATTAGCGATGGAGTTCAATACTATTCATCCGCACTGTCCAGGCATTATCTTCCTTGATCATCACAAACGATCCCTGTACACTGTCGATAAATGGTATGTTAAACTTGATAACGAAAGCTGCTATGGTTTCGCCAAGCGCGTTAAGATCAGTCGAGAGTGACTTGACCGACGCGCGAACAAAGAATTGCCTTTTGCGTTTGGCTGTTGTCCAGTCATAGCTTAGAATCTTCATTGTTTCATAATCGCCGACCGACCAGCAACGCAAGTAATCTTCTGCTACTTTTTTGCTCGATTCCACTGCCTGTCCATCTTCTCTTATTTCACTCTTCCTCAACAGGGCGAGTTTCACTTCTCTAGGGGTATCGGGAAAGCAGTATACTTGCCGAACAAGCCATTTGCCGTTGATACGTCGTAAAAGGATGGACCCGTTCTTTGCTAGTTTGTCGTCTTTGGGCTGCCCGTTCCATTGGAACATGGCATAGCTGCCCCGAACAATCGGATCGGTAATAGATGGCGCTTTCTTGAACGCAAACGGACCGAATAGATCCTTAGGACGGGCCGGGACGAACTGACGCACGGTCTTCATGTCTTTGTTGAACAGCGCTGTAAGAAACTTGCGCGCAGCATCCTTCTGGATCGGGTCTTGTGCACAGACTGAAGTCACTGATACCAAACAAAGCACGAGGACAACGGCGATTGTAAGCCGTGACAATGCGCGAATTTGTGCCCATGCCATAAGTCGGTTCACCTCAGCTCAATCCCGTCCGTTCCACGCACGAAAAGCGTCCGGACTGATGCCTCGAATATCCTCCACGGCTCGTTTTCGGGCGCGATTTGTGCGAGCACCCAATCAATCTCTTTTTGATTCCGATCAATGGTCTGTGAGCCGGCATTGTACTGGCCCCCTTTGTAGAAACGCAGTGTGCCTTGATATACCATAAACGCTGCTCCAAGCCGAAAGCCCGCACTCCACCATCTGTAGGCGACGACGGCTGATCCGGTATTGACAATCAGGGATTTCACCCCGTCTCCGTGATTGCCAAGCGACCACTGCCCAAGACCTGGAAGCCATTTGGAGAGATGCATCTCGTGACGATAAGACTTTATCACAGGCGGCGGGTCGAGCGCAGGGGCATCAAGCACCCTGCGAGCAGCAATGCTGAAGTCCGGCAACGCGCCCATACCTGTGGCCGCACGCATATAATCCTTGCCTGCCTCCCAGGAGCCTTGTTCCAAAAGATGCCAACCGTGGAGATACGTGGCCACTTGCCGGGCGGGACCTTTATCATTCAGATTCGCTAGCAGCGCGTTCCAATCGACTCCACGCCAATCGCCTCTTGCAGAACAGACCGCTGAAAGCAGGAAGGCTAATTCAGCTAGCGGACTATTGGGATACCGAGTGAGAAACCTTTGCCACAGAGCGTCGGCACGTTGGAATTGACGGCCACGCACATGGCAATAGGCAACCATGAACTCACTGATTTCTGCACGCGAGTCATTCGAATAGCAGAATTGGAACCTTTGGTATTCTCCAGCAGCCTCGAAATACGCACGCTCACCCATTAGATTCCAGGCGAACTCCCAAGTCATTTCACGATCATCTTCGACGGATAGAACGCCCGCATTCATGCAGAAGACGAGGATCAGCGTCAGGAAAATCAATCGCACGGCAATTCACTCGACATCGGCAGACGATCAATGGTGCTGACGAGATTATCGTTTAGCGCCTTGAACAGTCTCTCTTTCTCCATCCGATTGTGAAGCTTGGCGGCACGGCGCGCTCCGTAGATATTTCCGAGATATTGGCCCGCGTTAAACAGGATGAAGATATCGCGTTCTCCGTAGCGCCGTGAATGACTTGCATCAGCAGCGAGTGCGGAGAACAGCAGAATCGACGCTGCCGCTACGAGCCCATCAGCGCGTTTCCCAGCGTAGATCTGTCCCGCCCCCGGCAGCGCCGTCGAGAGCAATACTGCCTTGGTTGGAGACTTCTTTGGTTCGCGCTCGAATTTACTTACGGCCATCAGAGAAGCTTGACCAAAGGCGACAGCCGTGGCATTGTCATTCGACTGGCAAAGACGAGTTAGCATCTCTTTGGTGCGTGAGACGTCTTTGTCCCGGATTACGGCAAGTGTGGTCATCATCAATGAATAGCTGCCCGTATTCGTGTCTGCACTGTCCGTCTGAAAAGTTAGGGCGTGGAGTTGCTCTACTGCCTTTCCAGTAGCCTCTAACTCGATCATACACCGGGCGCTTCGAAGTCGCGCAAGCGTCCCCTTACGACCTTCTGAGGTTGTCTCAATCTCCTGAAACGCGTGGAGCGCCTCTTTCCACCGGTGAGCTTGATAGTAGCAATCAGCTATTAGGAAATCCACATTCCTGGCACGGGGATCTTCAGGATACTGAAAGCGAAAGCGCTTTAGTTCGGTGATGGCACGGAAGAAATCCGCATCGGACTGCAAATAACGCGCAAACTGATATTGCTGGTCAGCCTTTGAGTCTTGAGCGGCAAGGGGAGCAGCGAGCGCACATAGCCAGCAAATGGTCAGCAATACTGATACCGGTCGCCGTGCCACAGGACTACTCCACGGGATCATACAGATAATCTTCAATGACCGGGTAATCATCCTCATTCGCCCATTTGTGATCCCGCAAGTACCGGTCCATGCCCATCATCCAACCCACGATGACCCCGTGTTTTCGGATGGCAGTAATCATATAGCCTGAACAAGAGGGCCTGAATGGGCATGTCGCCCCATCTTGATCAGTAAGCACATGCCATACCCCAAGCATTGCCGATAAGGGATTGATACTCGGGTCCACCTCCTCCGACGTTTGCATTGCTTTTTCCGGAGCGATGGTGTAAGCCCACGGTTCCCAATTGCCGGCTTCCCTGCCTTGAGTTGACATATCCTCTGCCGCGCATGGACGCCAACCCAGTGCAACACCGATTAGAAGCCCCACAATGAGCAAGATAACTCGGGAATGACTGGTGGAAACGAACTGAGCTTTCATGGGACAGTCCTTCGCTTTGGCCCTTAGACTCGGACTCGCTTGACGCTCAATAGCTACGCGTCCGAGCCTAAGGGTTGAACCTGACCCGAAAAGGTACGAGTCTTCTCCCGGTCACAAACACTGCCTATTTCCCTTGCTTCACCTGTTCTACAAACGAACTGTAGAGGTTGGGCACACTCGACTTCAACGCCTTCTTAATGATTGGTCCAGTACTCTCAACGGTGCCGATTAGATCGCTACCCTTCGCACTTGTGGAACACTTGTTGGTCCACACTTGCGCACCATCTTTCGTGGCAGTTGCAAGCAAATTAACACTTGCCTCTTTCTTCGTTGCGCCCCAAATGCCACACGCAAGGCATCCGAGCGGGTTGAACTTGGAATCAGTCGATGAAGTCATTGAGGTAGTAATGACATAGTCCGCTTTCGTCTGCTCGTCAACTACCGCGAAGCCCTGGCTGGTAAAGTAGTCCTTCGACCGGGCCAACAGATCGACATCATACTTGGTCGGAGTAGCTTTGGGGTCTGTCACGATGGCTACCGAGGCAGCCATCGCCAGCATGTTGCTACTCAAGAGTAGAGCAACAGCTACGACAAGAAGTGTGACTGCTTTGAATCTCACTGCAAAACTCCTTTTCTATGTGTGGTATAAGGCATCCCTGAAGCCGTGGACATTGTGTACGCCACCTCAGCCGCCTCATCCATTGTTCCGGGATTCGCCGAAGGAATCCCTAAGCTCGCTGATTGCCCAGCTTGCTTGCTTACAAGTATACAACTTTTATTTTTCTGTAGGTAGTGTATCCTTCGTTGTACAAAAGCTAGGGAGCGCAGCCGCCTAACGCCTAAGTGTTGGTTTGAGTGAACTAACAGAAAGGCAGGAGTTGCGCCCGGTGTATGATTTTGGGATAAAGAGAACGTTTCTATCCTGCGGGACGGCATCAGACAGTCAACCGCACCGGCTCCCACAAGAGTGAGGAACATGCAACGACGCATGGTTGCCGGGCAAAGACAGTTCCCGCAGCGCCCTGACGCAAAGCCTGAATCCTCGCCACATTCGCGCCTTCCCGGGCCCGCTAGCTTCCTAACTGCTCGACAATGCGCCACATTATGGTACAATGCACATATGAGTAGGCGGGTACGGATCGAGACCATGAGCAAACAAGCGAAAACCATCCCTGAGCTCAAGTCGGTCGATGAGGAATCGGAGTTCTGGGACAAACACAGCGCCGTGGAGTTTCTTGACGAGGATTCCGTCGTGGAGATCGACGCGTCCAGGGCTCGTGAGAAGCGAGACAAGGCATCGATGTTATCTCGTTTCTTGCGATCGGCGTGCATTGCAGCCAGTCTCGCTGTGTTGTGTCTTTGTTCCTCGCCGCCCGGCGGGGCCGTGACTGTTCGGAAGCTTACCGTACCGCGGACGGCGGCTGAAAACGACCGGCAGCGCGGCGTCGACATTTGCGTCGGTCGGGACGGCCGGCTCATGGTCGTCTGGGCGGAAGGGGAGATCGAGGCGCAGCGCGTTTACTTCAGCCAGTCGAACGACGGAGGCAAGTCGTTTGCGGCTCCCGTCCCGGTCAATCCAACAGCCGATGCCCTGCTTCACGGCCGGGAGCGGACTGCCGTTGTGCGAGCTGACGCTAAGGGCAACGCGTACGTGTTGTGGGCGAGGACAGCGACGGCGAACGTGAGCTTCCTCGTATCTCGCTCGACTGACAAGGGCAAGTCCTTCTCGCCGCCGGTAAGCGCGCACCCATCGACCCCGGTCACTGCCAGAGACCTGGGCGATATGGATGTGTCCGCGGAAGGCGTGGTTCTGGTTGCCTGGCTGCAGACCCGTGTCCGGGCCGATGGCGGAGGGCAGGCGCCCGTGGATATCTACGCGGCCCGGTCTCAGGACGGCGGGGTGACTTTCCAAGCGCCTGTTCGTGTAGACGAAACCGTCTGCGAATGCTGCTCTCCCGCGGTGTCGGCGATTGGCCGGGACACCTTCTTTGTCGCCTGGCGGGACCTTGCAGACAACATCCGGGACATCAGATATGCCGTTTCGACCGACAGTGGAAGAAGCTTCGCGCCTTCGCAATGGGTGGCCCGGGACGGGTGGCGGCTTGACATGTGTCCGATGTCCGGACCGGTCCTCGCGTCCTCGCCCGACGGAGTTCTCGCAAGCTGGATGGAAGCTGCTCAGGGATCTCCGAACGTCCACCTGTCACTGCTCAAGCAGGACAAGTCTCCAAAGGCCCTGGACATACCCGGTAAGGGCCGAAACCAGCCGGCCATCGCTGCGGGACCATCCGGTCAGGTCGCTGTGGCGTCGAGATCGGACCGAGGGATCGATGTCGTTCTTCCCGCAGGGGTGGGACGAGCGAGCGCTGAATCCATTTCCGTATCCACAACGGGTTCTTACCCCAAGATCGCATTTCTGAACGAACGGGCAATTGCGGTTGCCTGGCAGGACGACGCGTCGGGTCGGATCGGCCTTGCCGTGGTCGAACTGGACCGGAAGTAGGTAAGAGGGGAGTTAATCACGAAAGGACGAAAACACGAAAGATTGGGGCGATTGTCCTAATGTAATGCTGAGCATGGCGCTGGAACTGATCAGCTCTACGGCCCGGGCAGTCGCGTTTTCGAGGTTGAACCCGTAGAGTCCTAGCCCCCTTGAGCGCCGGATGCGCCCTTTACAGGTAGACTGATCGACAAATCCACGCCCGACTTGTCCTGTCCGTCGGCGACTTCCAGCGAAACCCCGTCTTTGCGGTCGAATTCCACCTGCTTATCGCCAACCCAAATGAAGCTCACATAGACCGTCACCTTGCCCGGGGCGACGCGGATTGAGTATGTGCCGTCGTCTTCGGTCACCCACCAGTTGCCTTTGGGGTTGGCGGCGTCCTCATAGGTAAGAGCCGCGCTTCCCAGGGGGTTACCGGTCGCCTTGTCTCGAACGATCCCGCTGATGACCGCGCCGGTTGCGCCCGCCAAATCCAGGGTCTTCACTTCGCCGGGCGCGATCGGAAGCTGCTGAGCCGCAGGCAGCGTCCAGCCGAGGGTCCGCCTGTGAGAAGTCGACATAGTTATCGTGGCTTCGCCGGGAGGAAGGTTATCGAACCGATACTTGCCGTCTTTGTCTATCCTGGCGCGGCGCTCCGACTCGTAAACCGGCGGGCCGTCCTCCACCAGCCTCATTTGCAGCAGAAGATCGTCCAGCAGCTTTCCGCCGGCCGGTGGACGTAGGGTTCCCTGCACGACGCACGCTCGCGGCAGCGTGATTTTGCCGGACTTCCGCAGCTCGGCGAGCCGGTAGGTTCTTCTTTCGATTCGCGCTCTGCCGGGAGCGTCGATTGTCAGCTCCATTTGCGCGGATTTCACGCCAGCGGGATCGGGCAGATGACGCAGCTCGAAATAGCCGTCTTTCCCGCTTGTGATCCAGACCGCGGGCAGGTCAAATCCGGCGAAACTGAAGCCCCCGCCGTCTTTCATCTCCCCGGTCGCCGATTCAACGATCACCCTCGCCCCACGCAGCGGGGCGCCGTTTTCATCCACGATTCTGGCTTTGAAAATCCGTTCCGGCCGCAGCTTGACGACAACCCACCGCGCTTTCTCCGCGTCAGGCAGGGTGACGCTCGCGTAAGTGTAACCATCGGCCAGGACATTGACACTGCACTCTTTCCCATCCGCGGTGGCCCTGCGCGAGCCCTCGAGTCGATACTCTCCCTTGTCGTCCGTCACGATCTCGCTCATCGAGTCTCGGATCACCTTTGCCCGCGGGACCGGCGCGCCCGCGCTGTTCTTGACGCGATAGACTCTGTCCCAATAGCCCGGAACCTCAAAGGTGAACTGCCCCTTCTTGTCGGTCACAGACCTGATGGGGCCATTATTGCCCCAGGGGATTATTGCGATTGCGTTCGGAACCGGCTTGCCGTCGGCATCGACTACCTTATGGTTCGTCCCGTAGACCGTTCCATCAGAGGCGATGTTCCTGTAAGCTACAAACTCACCGTTCCTGTCGGCGTGGTAAGCGCGACCGCTCGTCCAGAACGTCCAAATCCCCACCTTGGCTTTGGCGACAGGCCTGCCTCTGTTGTCCACGACCTTGCCCGTAATGCCCCAGGCGGGGGCGCTCAATGCCAATACCGTGAGAACTACCAATACTCTTCTCATCACCGAATCACTCCTTTTCGTACTCTGGCCGCCACCCATAGGAACAGTTGTTAGTTGTTAGTTGTTAGTTGTTGGTTACCGTTGGCCTGCGGCAGCTTTGTGTTGTCCTCACCTTCCTTGAAAAACACGATCTCCTGGTCCGATACGCCGTGCACGTAGAACCGCCCAACCTGACCGCACAGCTTGTCGGTTTCCCTGGCCTTCGCGTTGACGCCGATGACCTGCGGATAGTACCTGTCCGGCTTGCACAGCAGCTTCGGTTCGCTCCAGCCGTTGGGGTCGGAGATGTCCTTGTTGTAGCTGATGTGGACCCCCTTCTGGCTCCAGTTAGGCCCGCTGGCGGCATAAAGGTTCAAGAGCATAACGTATCGTTTCAGGTAGGTGTTCCAGTGTATGGCTGGCCCCCAGAAGCTCACGGCGCTCGCGCGGTTCCAGTTCACCTTTGCCATGAGGAAGGGGGTCAGCCTTCCGCCCAGGCCCGGCTCTTTCCAATCGCCCTCGTAGTACTTAAAGACCCTGCCGGCGGGCTTGTCGCGGTCCTTCCAGCGCATTCGCGCCACGCTGACGCCCTGTTCGGTGACATCGCCGGCATAGGCGTCGAAATAGATATAGAGATACTCCTTCTTCTTATCCAGCATCGCGCACATGTCGCCGTTGCCGCCGCCAAATGCGCCGTTCTTCCCCTTGCAGTTCATGGTTCCGGGACGCGCTTCCAGGATGAGCCCCAGATCGACCCAATGCGCGCCGTTGTCAGTTGACTTGGCTGCGCCGATCCTCGGGGCGGTGATCCTGATCCCTGGGCAGATCCCGTCGGGCTCGTTATGGTACCAGCCGTACAACACACCGTCATCGTTCTTCCAGGTGCATTCAATCCAGCGTCCGCCGTTGAACTTGTCATCGTTATCGTAGACGCCCCAGACCTCCTTGCCGAGGTGAAACTGGTCAGGACCCTCGTTGCGGTGCGGCTGCGGCGCGGATGTGAACACATACAGCGTGTCGCCGTCCCAATGCGCCGGGCTGTTGCAATCCAGCGGCTCCGAGAGTTCGATCCTCGGCTCCGCCGGACGGAGAACGGCCGTCTGCGCGAAGAGCCGCGGCGGCATCAGAATGGCGGTTACCGCAAAGGCCAAGGCAAGAAATAGGTGTTGCCGGTTCATCTTATTCTCCTTCGTTCACTATCCAAAGACCTGCCGCATCCGGTCGCAGTAGTACTGCACGTTCTCCCACTTGGCGTCATCGGAGATCCGGTGGTCCGGGCACGGGATGTAGCCGCCCAACTCAACAAGCGGTTTCAGCCGTTCGATCTCGGCGTCTACCGCCGCGTAGTCGTAACCGAATATCCGCTTGGCCATACCCCCGACGCCTCGCACCTCCCTGCCGTACTTCTCGCGCCAGGGTTTGATGCTTGCGCCCCACGTTCCCACCTCCATCGGGAACATGACGTTCACGCCGTTGTCCAGCCAGATCGGAACAAGCGCGTCGATGCACCCGTCACAGTCCAGCGACACGAGGTCGATCCCATACTTGCGCATGAGGTCGGTGATCCGCTTGTAGTGCGGCCCCACCTTCCTCCGGAACAACGATGGATTGACGAGCGGTCCGTTCTTGAAAGCAATGTCCTCCCAGAAGTGGCCGATGTCCCACTTGACTCCGCTTTCGAGCGCGGCCAGAGCACATCGGTAGCACAGATCGGCGTTCACCTCGATCATCTCGTCGAGCAGCGGCTCATCATCGGCGAGCAGGTAACACAGGTTTTCGATGCCCATGTAGTCCCTCAGCGCACCGTAGAGACTTCCGCAGTGCAGAAGCAGTTGTATGTCCCGCTCATCCCTTAGAAGATACTCTCTTCCACCCGCTCCGAAAGGAACCATCCCCGTCGAGCATTTCACCAGTTCGTTGTTCAGCCGGTCGTCTGAATATTGCAGACGAGGGAGAAACTCCTGTTCCCATTCCTTCCTGCTCTTCAGCACGTGGTCGACTTCCGCCGGGATGCTCCCGGCGCCGTCTTTCTGCAGGATTATCGCCCCGTAGGCGTTCTGGACCTTTCGGAACCCATCGGGCAGATCTTCGACAACCTTGTGCTCGAAAGTCGGCGATATTCTGGCGTTCGGGCCGAACCTGTTGTGGTAGGCGCAGTCGAACCCGAGACGCTCTGTGATGACGTCCTCGGCCGCGCTGCAGTCCCATACGTCGACGGCTTCCTCTTTGGTCAAATGCCTCTCGCTGACCCATCGCTCGATCAGCTTCGGGAGAAAACCGAAGTGCACCACCGGCATCCGGTCGTAGCTCTCGTAGTTCAGAATCGCGAGTATTCGTTCCCTGTTGGTCATGACACGGTTCCTTACGCCTTGTCGCGAGCAGAGTAACGTGGGCGGCCCCGATTGCCGGCCTGTCTGAAGGACCCCGCCGCCCGGTTCCATCAAAGATCCGGCGGGTTGCTCAGCTTGTTTCAGCATACCACATCCTGAGGCAATGTAGACAGACGGTTTCCGCGAAAGAACAGGGATGCGCGCCACTTCGGAGTAAGATATCCGGTAATGCGGAGCAGTGTCACCCTCGCCGCAGCCCTCTCGGGGTAACAGTTCAGGAATGGTGAGTACCTGCCGGGCAACGTCATTCCGAGCAACCGACCACGCGGGCGTGGCTATCTCCAAAATGAAACGCATGGCCTATCCTGCGGAAACGGCCTTTTCTAGCTGAGGTTTTGGCATCGCTACCTGTAGTTCCCGCAACGCATCCGGCGTTTCATTAGGAGGAACGAGGAATCTGCTTTTCCCGGAGGCACGGTGCGAGAGAAGCAGATTTCTCGACTCCGCTGGCGCTCCACTCGAAATGACATTCAGCGGCGCTTACTCCCTATTCCTGAACTGTTACGGTAACTGTTC
>JAUSGG010000017.1 GCA_030649165.1 Armatimonadota bacterium | reverse complement strand
AGGGCTAACTTGTTCTCTAACACCATCCTGAGCACATGATGACGGCTCAAATCTCTCTGACTGATCCCTGTGTCCCTTCTTTCCATGGGGACATTATCGCTCTGCAGTTAACTGGGGACATAATCGCTCTGCAACTACACTGCTCGGGCAGTTGCAGGTGCGCGACGAGGTCATCTCTGACTACATCGATTCTCTTAACGGTCTGGCCGAGACAATAGGGGAGCAAGTGAACTCGTACTACTCGACAGGTCAAACGTCCGGCGGCGCGACTGCCGGCAACTTCTTCGTGGCCGGCGCGGACGCGCGTCCGGCATGGCGGTTGAGGCCGGTCTCGTGGCCAACCCTGCCGGGCTCGCTACGTCCACTACCGGAAGACCGGGTGACAACGGTCTTGCCGAGGCGATTGCGACGCTGCGCACTCAGGATTTGCCGAGCGGAGAGACGATCAACGAGCAATACCTTCGGCTGGTAGCGAGGATAGGGGCGCAGTCGAGAGAAGCCATCTCCAGGAGTGAAGCCTACACGCTCACACTGGAGCAACTGACGACGCAGAGGGAGTCGGTCTCGGGTGTATCCCTCGACGAGGAAATGCTCAATATGACGAGGTTCCAGCAGGCGTACAACGCCGCGGCCCGTGTCGCTACGGCGATAGACGAGATGATCGAAACGGTTGTCTCCGGAATGGGAGTCGTGGGGAGGTAGCTGAATGAGGATTACCCTGGGAATGCTCACTGGCAGGATACGGACGAATCTGGCTGCTGACACGCAGCGGCTCTTAGAGGCGCAGGACCGCGCCTCCTCCGGCAAGCGGATCCATCGTCCCAGCGACGACGTTCCCGGCGTGGGGCGGGCGATCAGCCTTCGGTCGGCTCTTGCGTCCGTCGAACAGTTCGACCGTAACTCCGGCATTGCCGGAAACCTGCTTTCTGTTGCCAACGACGCTCTCAATTCGGTCGTTGCGAGGCTTCAGGATGTGAGGAGCCTGGCGTTGACGGCCGCGAGTTCCACGATCAACGACGAGGCCCGTGTCGGAATAACGACGCGGTTGGATACGATAGCCGTCGAGCTGCAGTCTGTGGCGAACACTCAGTACCTTGGACGATATGTCTTTTCCGGAAGCCTCAGCAATACCGAAGCTGTCGTGGCAAACGGGGCCGGAAGCCCGCCATACATCTTCCAGGGCGACAATTCCGGCTTCGAGATTCAGGTGGCGCCGGGCACGTTCATGACGGCCAACGTCACCGCGGACATGGTTCTCAACATGGGCGGCGTCGCTATACCCGGCAGTCCGGATGTGTTCTCGACGCTGGAGACACTGAAGAGCAATATCATGGCCGGCGACGCGCAGGCGGTGTCGGACCAGATTGCGGAGATCGACGCTCAGTTGCGTAACGCCGTAGCCATCAGATCGCAGATAGGCGGGCGCGTCAGGCGGCTGGAATCGACCAACGATGCCCTTCTGGACTCGAAGCTGAAGATTCAGGATTTGCTGTCGAAGACCGAGGACGCCGATCTGGCGGAAGCCGTACTGGATCTGCGCACTCGGGAGACGGTTTACCAGGCGGCTTTGAGCGCCGCCAGCAGGGTTTTGGATATCTCGCTGGCCAATATGTGGAAATAGCAGCCGACGGAGTAACTCCCTCTCCCTGGAAGGGAGAGGGCTGGGGTGAGGGTTGAACCTGATTCTAACTTCCAACTTTTAACTTCTAGATCGGAGTGTGCAACGCAATGCGGATTGTGACAGCCAGGTTCGGATGCATCGACATCAACGAGGCATCGGTCATAGATGCGCCGGAGGGCCTGCTCGGGTTCGAATACTGCAGGCGGTTGGTACTCTTGGAGGACCGACCGAATTCCCATTTCAAATGGCTCCAGGCGGTAGACCATCCGGAGGTCGCGTTCATCGTGATCAACCCGATGGAGTTCTTCCCTGACTACGAGGTTCTATTGACGGACGAACATGCGGAGTCGCTGAGGTTAGAGGATGCGGCCGACGCAGTAATGTTCACAACGGTCACAGTGGTTCGCGATAAGGAACATGTCACCACTGACCTTGCCGGGCCGATTGTCATTAACGCCCGCATTCTGCGGGCCAGGCAGATCGTTCTCGATGACGAGCGCTACGGCCCAAGACATGTGATTGGCCAAAGTCCGGCTCGTTTGGCCCAAGAGCCCATAGCGGCCTGATCGGAGGCGAATTCAATGCTAGTGCTATCTCGAAGGACCAACCAGCGCCTCCTGATAGGCGATTCGATTGAGATCACAGTAGTCGAGCTGCGCGACGGACATGTCCGTCTCGGCATTACCGCTCCGAAAAGCGTGCCCGTGTACCGCGCCGAGCTGCTGGAGGAGATAACTGCCGAGAACGTCGCCGCCGTCGCAAGCGCGCGAAACTCGGACGTCGTCGCCGGCGCTCTTGCCCGGAGGGAAAACGAACCGATTGTCGCTGTCCTGAGTAAATCAGGAGCAACATCACCGCGCACGAAGGGAGGCTGATATGTATGGGAAGGACGGGCGGCAAGCCTGACCGTAGCGCCGCCCTGGCTAAGCTGGTTAAGGTCCCGACTCCGAGTATAGGTAGGACCGGCGCAATACCGGAGTCGGATGTAGTTCCGCGCCGGTAACAATACATTCCAATAGGGGCGGAGTCCCCCCGGTCCAGGAGACCGGAATTTAGGAGGAATAGGAACATGTCACTTCGTATCAACCTTAACACTACAGCGCTGAACGCGCACCGACAGTTGCAGAACACTGACAATGCTCTCGGCGCCTCGATCGAGCGGTTGTCTTCCGGCTTCCGCATCAACCGCGGCGCGGACGACCCGGCGGGTCTGGTGATATCCGAGAACCTGCGAGCGCAGGTTGCCGGCCTGGCCCAGGCGATGGCAAACTCCAGCGACGCCGTGAACATGATACGGACCGCTGAGGGAGCCCTCAACGAAGTGCACGCCCTGCTGCGCAGTATGCGCACTTTGGCCGTGCAGGCAGCCAACACCGGCGCCAACGACACAGTGACTCTGGACGCCGACCAGGCGCAGATAACCTCTGCGATCTCGGCTTTGAACAGGATCTCCACGAACACCCAGTTCGGGACCCTCGTCCTGCTCGACGGCACGGCTACCGGACTGGTCTTCCAGATAGGAGCCAACGCCGGCCAGACCACGACCGTTGACATCGACTCGTCCGCGGCGGTTGACCTCGGTGTCAGCCTCATAGACGTGACGACGGGGGCCGCGGCGGCAATCACTGCCCTCGACACCGCCATTTCGACCGTCTCGACGCTGAGAGCCGAACTCGGCGCGAAGCAGAGAGACCTCGAATCCAACATAGGCTCCCTCGGAGTAGCGAAGGAGAATATCGCGGCCTCCGAGAGCTCGATCAGAGACGCCGACATGGCGGCGGAGATGGTTGTCTTCACCCGAAACCAGATCCTCCTCCAGGCAGGCACCGCGATGCTGACTCAGGCGAACGCCGCGCCGCAAGCGCTGCTTTCTCTCCTGAAGTAGTATAAGGTTACGCTCAAGTGACCTGAATGGGCCGCCCCACTGGCCGGGGCGGCCGCCCTTTCCCGGAAAGAGTTCCGGAATAGTGAGTATGGTCCTTTAACCGATCCTTCGATAGTAGAGCGATAGCGACGCTGCCGAAGGACGCAACCCGACGGAAGTGTGGTGTTTCGGGATTTGAGCGAAGCGGAAATCCCGAAACCGCGAAGCTGACCCGACGGAGGTCTGATTTATGCCTGGAATGACATCCATTAGCGGAGTAATATCCGGTCTTAAGACTGATGAGATAATCGCTAAGCTCATGCAACTGGAGCGAATGCCCATAACGCGGCTTCAGGCCAAGAAGGCCTCTCTCGACGAGAAGCTCAAGGCGTGGCAGGACGCTAATACGCGCATCCTTGCGTTGAAGACAAAGTCGGATGCCCTTGCCTTCAGCGTGGGCTTCATGGCCAAATCGTTCTCGTCAAGCGATGAGACTGTTGTGCGGGGCTCGACCACAACAGGGGCTGAGGCGGGGGTCTACTACGTGACGGTGAACGCCCTTGCCCGCGCCCATCAACAGAAGAGCGTTGGCTTCGCCGACACCACGAACACGCGCGTCGGAACAGGTACGATAGGCATCACCGTGGGATCGGGAACAGCGACTACCATAGACATCGACGACTCGAACAATACTCTTGCCGGTCTTCGCGACGCCATCAACCGATCCGGAGCCGGGGTCAACGCAACCATCGTCAGCGACGGCTCGGCGACTGAACCCTACCGGCTCGTGGTCACCAGCAAAACCAGTGGGACCGCTGGCGCGGTTACCCTGGATACGAGCAATCTGTCGGGTGGGACTGCTCTCGGATTCACAACGATGCAGGACGCGCGGGACGCCTCCGTCACAATTGGCGAAGGCGCCGGCGCGCTGACGGTTACACGCGCGACCAACGAGATCACCGGCCTCATTCCCGGTGTTACCCTCAATCTCCAAAGCGCCGATCCCACAAAGACTGTCGCCATCAACATTCAGAGCGATAAGACCGCGGTCAAGCAGGCGATCAAGGACCTTATCGACCAGTACAACAACCTGGTGGATTTCATCAACCAGCAGTTCAAATACAATACCGCCACGAACAGCGGCGGCACGCTATTCGGCGATTTTCAGCTTCAGATGATCCAATCAGACATCGTCGGCAAGATGTTCAGCCCGGTCTCCGGTCTGAGCGGCTCCATAGTCGTACTCTCGCAGATCGGGATAACCACATCGACCGACAACAAGCTGACGATCAACGAGACCGATCTGGACTCGGCGCTTGCCGAAAACCTGGATGGGGTCATGCGTTTGTTCGCTGCTTCCGCCACTGCGACCGACAGCGCCGTCTCCTATGTGTCGAGCACGAGCAAGACAGTCGTCTCCGGGACCGAAGGCTATGCGGTCGAGGTAACCGCCGCCGCAACGCAGGCGGTCTTGACAGCGGGCGAGGCGCAGACAGGGAACCTGGCCCAAGACGAAACAGTTACCATAAACGGCACGGCGATTCTGCTTACGCAGAATATGACGCCTGCCGAGGTTGTCGCGAAGATCAACGAACAGAGCTCGCTCACGAGTGTGATAGCGTCACGCGTTGGCGATTATCTGACTCTGACCCACGTGGGCTACGGTTCTGCCAGGACGATTGTGGCGTCATCGAGCGTGTCCAGCGGCGGGACCGGTCTGGGCAGCGCGCAATCCACACTGATCGCCGGCGCTGACATCGCCGGCACGATAAACGGCGAAGCCGGCACGGGGGCCGGCCAGATACTCACCGGCGCTTCCGGAAATGCGACCACGGACGGACTCCAATTGCGGATCACGGCGTCAGCCCCCGGCAGTTATGGCACGGTCGCGTTCACTAAGGGACTGGCTTCAGACTTGAGCGATTACCTGACCTTCGTCACTGCGGCGGGAACCGGAACAGTGAAGACCGCCCAGACCAATATCGAGACCACGATGAGAGACATCACCGACTACATAGCTGTCCTCGAAGAACGGGTTTCCCGCAAGGAAGACCGGCTCGTAAGGCAGTTCGCGGCGATGGAAAGCGCGCTGTCGAAGCTGCAGGGACAGGGGAACTATCTGGCCAGCCAAA
Organism: Armatimonadota bacterium; assembly: GCA_030649165.1. Lineage (GTDB taxonomy): Bacteria > Armatimonadota > UBA5829 > UBA5829 > JAUSEB01 > JAUSGG01. The sequence continues at coordinate 3,366 of JAUSGG010000017.1, read as the reverse complement.
TCGCGGGCTTTACCAAATCGAGCAAGTAACGAGGAAGAATAACCCATTCCTCCAGGTACCTTACCTGGAGGGACCAAGGTGGACAATCCTAATCGTAACGGTTCAGCATTCCGGGAATCCTATTCAGTGAAGGCAACGTACGCGCCAACCCCCTCTCCCTGGAAGGGAGAGGGCAGGGGTGAGGGTTGAACCTAACCTCCAACCATTATAGTATTATTAGTATCCCTCCAGGTATCTTACCTGGAGGGGAACCAACAAGGTGAATGACATGCCGGTAAAAGACCCGTGGCTGCAGTATCAGGAAAACCAACTGAACACCGTGACTCCGGGAAGGCTTCTCGTGATGGCCTTCGACGCCGCGATCAAGTTCGCCCACACCGCGGCGGAGAAGATGAAGGCGGGCAAGCTCGACGAGCAGAGCGCCAACATCGCCAAAGTGCAGAGCATCCTCCTTGAGCTGATAAGCAGCCTGGACGTGAATCAAGACAAGCAACTGGCCGGAAACTTGTATGGCTTATACGGCTATATGTTTGACAGACTTACGCGCGCCAACATACGTGACGACCTTGCTGCGTTGGAGGAAGTCACCGGCATGTTGACGGAGATGCGGGCCACTTGGGCGGAGGCCGAACATCTCGTTCGAACCGGCCAGGCCGCGGGAACGGAGAGGTTGGCGGCATGAGCAATCCCGGATCCGAAGTTCTATCACAGGCCATTCAGGCGACGACGGACTATGTCTGCCTCCTTGACCGCATGGAGCAGACGACGGACGAACTTCTGCTGGCGATTGAGACGTGGGACTCGGAAAAGGTCCAATGCCTCATCGAAGACAGATCTCGGTTGTGCGACCAGATCGGCGGCGCCGTCCGGTTGCTGGCTATTTTGCAGCCGCGGGCCGAGGTCATCTCCGCCTCCGCGCCGGAAGCGGGGCGCAGGCTGGAGAGCGCAATCGAGCGCGCGCGCGAGAAGGAGCGCCGCCTTCTCGCGCGCCAATCACAGGCCGAGAACGCATTGACCTCCGAGATCGACAAACAGAGACCGGCCCTGGCCCAGGCAAATGAGCAGCGCGTCAGGCGGAAGGCGTACCGCGGAAGGCCGGCGCAGAGTAATGCCAGGTTTCTGGACAGCAGGATATAGATTGAAAGCCTTTTCGCGTTATCTGTCCACGGCAGTGGTGATCTCCCTCCTCATCGCCGTTCCGCTGTTCGGCGCGCCGGCCCACAGTGTCTCGGACAGGGCGTCGGAGATAGCTTCGCGCCTTCGGGGCCTACCGGCGGGCGGCGCGTTCGTTGTCGAGATAGGCCGGTCCGTGAAAGGCAGGCCGATCCACGCCGTCGTTGTCACGCGCGCTCAGGGACCGGCTTTGACCAAATGTCTCCGCATACTCGTGATCAGCGGACAGCACGGGAACGAGGAAATATCCGTCGAGGCCGCCGTTGAGTTTATTGACGACCTGGCTCACAATCGCGCCGGACTGACCGAGAAGGCCCCCCGGAACGTCGCGCTGGTTTTCGTGCCGGTAGTGAACCCCGATGGTCTCGCGGCCAATAGGAGATGCAACGCATCGGGCGTCGACCTCAACCGTAACTGGGACAACCCGGACCAGCCCGAGACTATTGCGGTCACCCGGCTGGTCACTAGGCTCCGTCCGGACGTGGTGATCGATTTGCACCAATGGACCGACGAGGACCCCAACAGGCCGAACTGCGTCGAGGCCGCCGGTTTCGAAGGCTGCCCGGAAGCGCATCTCGCGCAGGTCATTGCGGCCGCCGTCACTCCGGGAACGCCGCTGCGGTTCGTGCCTTACGGCATCGACTCCAACCCGCGGCTGGCGCACCGGCGCTTCACCCGGGCGGGAACCTGCGGGCTGCTCGTCGAGACCGCCCCCGGTTGGCCGGAAAAGCAGCGCACAGATTGTTACAAAACAGTGATCAGGTCCACGGTCTCACTTCTGCGGAGCGGACTGCCTGGGATCGAGCGAGCGCTTGCGGCGAGCAGGGGAGGGGAGCCGGCTCCCAGCCCGTGGCTGGCGGCGGTCTGCGCGCCTCCCAATCCGAAGCCTGTTGTTCCGAAACCCGGCTGGATCGGCATTTGCCTTGCCTCGGGCGGCCTCGTGCTCGCGTGGGCGCCGAAGCTGGGCCGAGGGCGCCGCGGAGTCGCGCAGTCGGACGCCGAGGGAGTCGAGAAGCTGCGGACGTTCACGATGAGCGAGCTGATCCAGTCCGACCTCCCGCCGCGCGACAAGCTTGCCGTCATGCACCGCTGCCGGCTCCGGCCTACGGATAGGATCAGACAGTGACGGGTGGTTGTTGGCCCATGTTAACATTTTAGTCATCCGAGGCGCGCGGGTCCATTTTTTTCTCATTTTGCGTTTTTTCCGCACGATACTGCTCCGTAACAGCCCCATTTCCGCACGATTTCGCATTGTAACCGCACTCAAACCGCACAGAAACCGATGTACAAAGCTGTGAAAACGCTCCTAAAATGCTCGTAAACGCTCCGAAACTGAACAAAACCGCACAGAAACCGGTGTACAAAGCTGTGAAAACGCACCGAAAATGCTCGTAAACGCTCCGAAACTGAACGAAACCGGCTTGTTTTTGGCGGGGTTGGTGGTTGGGGACTGAGGGGGGACTGAGGACTGGGGACTGTGGACTGAGGGAGGAGAACATGGAGTGGTTAGTGATTCGTGGTTGGTGAACGGAATGGCGAGGGAGGTAAAGGGGTATGGGGGACAAGGGTTGTAGGGGGGGAGATCAGTTTCAATTCCAGCTTGGTTCGATTAGAAGCTTCGAGCGCGACGGGCAAGCTGGTTGCCCGCGGCTAGTTTCAATTCCAGCTTGGTTCGATTAGAAGATAATCCCAGCAGCCATTACCCGAGTAGATCATTGCTTGGTTTCAATTCCAGCTTGGTTCGATTAGAAGCTTACCCCTCCCTCCCACGGCCTTGGCCCGGCGATCCGTTTCAATTCCAGCTTGGTTCGATTAGAAGGATACAAGCGACACGAGGACAGCAACCCAACACGGTTTCAATTCCAGCTTGGTTCGATTAGAAGACCGTATGGAGATCATATACCGCCTCATCCCTCCTGGTTTCAATTCCAGCTTGGTTCGATTAGAAGGAGGCTTCCGCTCCGCTATCCTTGCCCGCTGAATAGTTTCAATTCAAGCTTGGTTCGATTAGAATGGTTTAGAGAGTTTGACCATATGATTAGACTCGGCGTTTCAATTCCAGCTTGGTTCGATTAGAAGGCCCTCCGTATTCTTCTCGGTCCCGACCCGCAAAGTTTCAATTCCAGCTTGGTTCGATTAGAAGATTAGACTCGGCTGGGACCCTAACAATTCATGCTCACGTTTCAATTCCAG
>JAUSGG010000010.1 GCA_030649165.1 Armatimonadota bacterium | reverse complement strand
CAGTGAAGAATCTTCTATCGCATAAGCGCCAGGTTCGGCTTCGCAGTTGGACGTTGCAGCTATCCGGGAGAAGATCCTTCGCAAGCTCAGGATGACATCCGCGGGGCGTCCGCAAAACAAGCGTTCCGTGAATAAATCGGGTTAGTCGGTAGTTGCCAGTACTTAGTGTTGGGCGGCGCGCGCCGATTGCTGACATCTGATAGCTGACAGCTATAAAAGGGAGGAGCGCAAGATGATTGGTCTCAAGGTAAGCATTGCCGAGCTGAAGGAGCGCCTCAAGCAGCTCAAGCCGACGCGGACGATCGACCGCATTGTCGTGCATCATTTCTACAGGCCAACAGCGGCGCAGTGGAAGGGACTCCGGACGTTGGAGCAGGTGCGCCATTTTCACGTAGAGGAAAAGGGCTGGGAGGACATCGGCTATCACGTGGTCATGGGGCCGGACAGCACAATCTGGCTCGCGCGACCTATCGAGCAGGCGGGGGCGCACTGCAAGGGGCAGAACTCCCGAAGCGTGGGATTGGCTTTCGCCGCCGATTTCGATACCGAGGACCCGGCGGCCAACGGACTCGCGACCGGACACCAGGCCGCCGCGGCGATTTGCGAGCGGTTCGAAATATCCGACGAAAACATATTCTTCCACCGCGATTTCGCGCCCAAGTCCTGCCCGGGACTGAAGATGTCGTTGGAACCGTTCAGGCGGGAGGTCGGCCGTATACTGGCGGGGCGGAAGGCGAGCGGATTCATCAGGCTCAAGATCGACGGCCGGTTCGTGTGGGCTGCCGATATTCACCTCGATAACGGAAAGGCGGTCGGGTTCGAGGGGCCGATTGCCAAGGCGATCGGCGCGCCATGTTCCGACCAGAAGCGGCTCGTGGTCGTGCGTGACTACCTCGCGGCGCATCACGTCGTAATCCCCGCGGACGGCTGGCGTCCCGATGTTGGCCCGGCCGGGACGATATTCGCCGTGTCCGAGCCGGACGCTTAGCAGGCATTGGTTAAAGTCGAGACACAGCCTCAACCTCCCCCTAACCCCCTCCTATGAGGAGGGGGAACTTCCCGGCTCAGACGTTTGCTCGGCCAACGAGCGGGGGTAACTGTATGAATGACAGAATCGAATGGTTGAGGAACTGCGATGTCCAGGGACCACTGCATAGATCCAAACAATAAGGCCGTCTATTCCGAGGCGCTGGAAGTACTGATTGATTCCGGCGTTCCGTTCGTAATCGGCGGCGCCTTTGCCGTCCACTTTTATACCGACCTGTGGCGCGACACGCGGGACATGGATGTGTTTGTTACCCCTGAGAACGTGCAGCCTGCAATCGACGCGCTGCTTGGCGCCGGATTCGCCAACTACGGCGAAATGGCGGCGGGGGACAACGAATGGATCTTCCACGGGCGCAAACGGGACATAATGGTGGACGTGATCTGGAAGTTCGCAAATCGCATAACCGTCATAGGCCAGGAGTGGATCGATGAGGCCGAACGCGGGGAGTTCCTTGGCTATCCCGTTGCTTTTGCGCCGCTGGAGGAGCTCATCTATTCGAAGCTGTTCACGCTGAACCGCCACCGCTGCGATTGGCCGGACATAATCAGATTGATACAAAATGACGTGCGGCCCGTGCAATGGGACCACTTGCTGCGCATGGTCGGAGAGCATTGGCTTCTGCTGGCCGGGCTGATAGACGTTTTCGATTGGGAGCTTCCGCCCAAGATGGACCTTGTGCCCGAACACATCCGGCGCGAGCTGCGGCGGCGGCGCGAGCAATATCACCCCGAGCCGGGCCTGGTTTCCAGAGAGGAGCTACTCGACCCGTGGGTCCATACAAGAAAAGAGGACGTATGCGTCTCGGGGCTATGAACAATCCTATGATCGACCCCGTGCGGGAGATCGAGACTTTCGCCGCCCTGGGTTTTGATTTTCTCGATCTGGCGATGGAACCACACGCCGCCTATGCGGCTAAGATAGACGTCAAGGCAATAAGAAAGGCTTTGGACCGGCACGGCATGGGAGTCATCGGTCACACGGCATGGTATCTGCCGCTGGCTTCCACGTTCGTATCGCTTAGGGAAACCGCTCTGCGCGAAATGGAACTCTGCGCCAGGGTGTTCCACGAGCTGGGCGTAGAGAAGATGAACGTACATCCTCATACGAACGTGCCGCTCGTGGACGAGGATTGGATACGGGACCAAAACATTGCGTCGCTGAGCCGGCTGGTCGAGATCACCGATAAGTTCCGGATGAAGCTGATGCTGGAGAACCCGCCCAGGCATTACAACAGGGTGATGGAGCTGAAGCCGGTGTTCGACGCCGTTCCAAACCTCTACTTTCATCTCGACGTCGGGCACGCTAATCTTGCCAATCCGTACAATCGCACGGAAGAACTGATAGCCAGCTTCATCGATCGGCTGGAGCACGTACATGTGTCCGACAATAAGGGCGGGGACGACGACCTCCACCTGCCGCTCGGCGTCGGGAACATCAACTGGCGTTGGGTAGTAGCGGTGCTCAAGAACGCGGGTTACGACGGCACGGTCACCATCGAGGTATTCTCCGAAGACGACGACTACCTGGTCATGAGCAAGAACAAGTTCAGGTCGTTGTGGGACGCGGTCCCAGTCGGAGAGCCCGTCCCGGTCCCCGAAGAAAGCCGGCATGTTTAGGTTTGTAGGTTTGTAGGGTCATAGGGTTTTAGGGTCTTAGGAGCCCCGGAACTGCGCGGCAGGAGGATTTAAGGAGCTTGGGGGTGTAGCAGACTTGGGTGGGCAATGAAAGGACAGCCTCGTTGAAGGACCTTTTGTGGGCCAGACTCATCAGAGCCGTAGCCCCTGAGCCCTTATAAGTAGGAGTTCAGGAATGGAGAGCTTTCACCCTCACCCTAACCCTCTCCCTCAAGGGAGAGGGGATTACGCTCGTGATTTCCCAAGGGTGAGCAGCGAGGAGAGTCGTACCGACCATTGCTGAACCGTTACCCTTATAACCCTATAAACCTACAACCCTAAGGTGAAGCGTGGCCCTGGACATTCAGAATCTGACCAAATACTACAAGACAACCCTCGCGGTCGATGAAGTCAGCATTTCCGTGGCCGACGGAGAGATCGTGGGCCTCCTTGGCCCAAACGGCGCCGGAAAGACCACCATCATGAGATGCGTTACCGGGATCGTCCAGGCGACGCACGGCGAGATTCTTGTGGACGGGCTGTCGCTACGCAAGAGAGAGCAGGATGTCAAACGGCGGCTCGCATTCGTGCCGGAGGTCCCGAACCCCTATGAGATGCTGACCGTGGTCGAGCACCTCCGCTTCGCGGCTATGGCATACGATACCGAGCCGATCTTCGATAGCAGGCACGAAGAGCTGCTTCGTCGGTTTGAGCTGCACGATCGCCGCAATGATCTCGTGCTCAGCCTCTCCAAAGGGATGAAGCAGAAGTTGGCGATCATCTGCGCTTTTATGCACGACGCCAAAGTCCTGCTGTTCGATGAGCCGTTGATCGGGATCGATCCAAAAGGGGTACGCGAGCTGAAAGACATGATCGTCGAAGCCAGGGCAAATGGCTGCGCGATACTCATCGGCACGCACATGCTCGACACCGCTGAGCGGCTATGCGACCGGATCGTTATCCTGCGACAGGGGCGGAAGATCGCCGAGGGCGATCTGGATGACCTGCAGGAGCGAGCGAAAATGGGCGAGGACGCCACACTGGAGGACGTGTTCCTCACGCTTACGGAGGTAGATACGGCCGATGAGGGCCCTGGCGTACCTTCAGCTTAGGTTGTTCGTCAACAGCATCAAGCATATTGCGCGATCCCCAAAACGGCTGATTCCGGCGATATTGCTCGCCGTATTCGTCCTGCCGTCGCTGCTGATGAACCTCGCGATTGCCGTGATGGGAGTTCCGCGCTACGGCAGTTACGGACACAAGGAATACCTTGAAGGGCTCCAGGCGGAAGCCCTATGGTCGGGCGTCTTCGCGCTTCTCGCTCTCGTTGTCGTCTACACGTTATACAACGCATTGTCGGAGGGGCTCCTGATCTTCTCCGCTTCCCATATAGACTTCGTATTTCCAAGCCCTGTGAACCGGCGGGTCGTGTTGATATTCAAACTGCTGGGCGACTACAGCAAATACGCTATGTACGCGGGTTTCGTTTTTCTGTTCGTCATACCGCCCTTTTTCGGCATGGCCGGCGGGCCGGTTTTCCCCGCCGCGCTGTATTGCTGGCTGGGAACCGTATTCCTGCTGATTCTGGCGACTAACGTCTCCCACACGTTGAACATAGCCACGACGTACACCGCGAGCCGGTTCAGCGCGGCCGGGGCAGTCGTTCGGACAGCGATCCTGGCGCTGGTCGCGGCGACGGTTCTGGCCGGGATCTATCATTACCGGCAGAGCGGCGACGCTCTGGCGAGCCTGGTGGCCTCCGTTTACGCGGGCGCGGCAAGGGTCATACTCGCTCCGGTGAGCTGGTGCGCGAACCTGATAGTCGGTCCGCTGACCGGCCAAACCGCAGGCGCGGTTCTGCTGGTGGCGGCGCTGGGCTTGCTCGCGATCGCTTCGGCGCTGGTCCTGCTCGCCCGGCCCGAGAACTTCTACGAGCCGTCGCTGGGGATCAGTGGACGAATGGCTAGACTCAAGGCCGCGGGCGGCAATCTGGCGGCGCTGCGAATAGAGGCCATGAAACGCAGGCGAAACGCCAGCTATTCGAGATCGCCCGTGCCTCCATTCGGCAGAGGCGCGTCCGCCCTGATATGGAAGAACCTGGTCACGCGGACTCGCGCGTCAAGATCGACTCTGGCGATCCTGTTTCTGCTGCCTCCCCTGCTCGCGGCCGCGGTGGGTTACTTCGCCCGGGAACCTGAGATTCAGCGGTTTTCGCCGTTTGCGATGGTATACGTCGTCTGGATTGTCAGTTCCGCGTCCCAGCAGGAGCTGCGCTCGGAATTCCGCCAGGTGGACATCATCAAAGCGATACCGGCGTCGGGTTTCAGCGTGGTCGCCGCGCAGGTTTTCAGCCAATGGCTCCTGGTTGCCGTTCTCACGATAGTCGGCGCGTTGTCGGTTCTCGTCTTCATACCGGGCGCCGACCACTACTTCCTCGGCATCGCGACGCTGGGATCGCTCACCATCGGCTTCGTGTGTATCGCCGCATCCAGCGTACCCGTTCTGCTTTACCCGGACGCCCGAGACAAGTGGCAGTTGTTGATACCGACGTGGATCACGATGATCGTCCTTGCGCTGGTGATCGGACCTTCGGCGGTGATCTGCGCGGTCCTTGCAGTCTTTCGAGTCAACCTGGCGATTATTGCGCTGTCGCTGATTGCTATAAACACAGCTCTGTCCTGGGGCGCGCTGGCGATCTCGGGACGGTTGTTCGAGCGGTTCGATCCAACGGCGGATTGACAGGAAGGTTTGTAAGTTTGTATGTTTGTAGGTTTTTAAGGGGGAGTCGCAAGAGTTGGAGGAGTTGGAAGCGAGGCCGAAAACCTAATCCCTATAAACCTATAAACCTATAACCCTGGAGCCTGATATGCCTGACATCACAGTTCTCGATATCGTCTCTGTCTCAGTCGGCCTGGTCGGTATTTTGCTTGCCGTTATATCGCTGGTCCTGCACCGCCGACGGCGATTGGAGGAGTCCAGACCCCGGCTGAGCGCGAGGCTCAGTTGGACGGCGGCGAAAGACTCGCCGAACGGCGCAATCCGGCTCGACCTGTGGAACGCGGGCAGGTCTCCTGTTTGCCTGAAGAAGATACAACTGATGTGGGGTCGGGAGAACAAGGAGACCCGCGAGACTGTCAGCAAGCTGGGTTTCATGCCGTACGATCCCGTGAGCGCCGCGCCGCTTGCAACGTCCTCGGAGGATCCCCTTTGCGAGTGCGAGGGCCGGACGTTCATGCTCCCGCCGCTTCCTCCGTCGATCATGCGACAGGCGTTGAGTCAACCGGAAGATCGGGTGTGGGTCGCGGTCGAAAGCGATACCGGCGAATTACTTCGGCTGAAAGCAGACCAGGTTCTGCCGTTTCTCCGGGCGTACGTTGAGCGGGCGGGGAGGACAGAGAACTGAGGATAGCAACCTCCCCCTAACCCCCTCCTAAGAGGAGGGGGAATTTGCTCCCTCTCCTTTTAGGAGAGGGTTGGGGAGAGGTTATCAGCGCCTCGGAAACTCAAGGTAGCGCCAAGACCACCACGTCACCTTGGTCTCTCGGCCGAATCTGGGCCAGGACCTTGCCGCCGGCCACGGTTTGCGGAGCGCAGATGCCGGTTACGCTGACGTACTGGCCGATAGCCGGCGGGAGGATAGTGTTGCCTGTCGCGAGGCTCGTGATCGAGACGCGGATGCCTTTCGTCGTCTGCCCGCCGAAGACGAGGCCGTCGGAGAGGCCGGAGCCGTCATCGACGTAGAAGAACTTGATTGGGGTCGCAGTGTCTACGTAAGTGACTATGCCGGAGGTTTGGACCAGCAGGTTCACGTTGCGCGCGCCGCCCGTCAACACGTCGGTCCCTTCGCCGCCCAGGCCGCGGTTGGCCATGAAGAAAGCCGCCAACTGGGCAACACTTGGGAAGCGCACCGTAACCTCGGGGTAATCTATGTAACAGTCAACGCCGCTGCCTTTGATGACGCCGGACACGTCCACCATGTCCCCCGCCGATACAATCAATGGGTTGCCGCCCATGTTTACGCGCAGCCCGCTCAGGCGGTCCGATTCTCCGATATAGAAGGTACGGTAGAGTTGGTCGGTCCCGGCGGTGACGATCTTGGCATAAGCGTCTACGTGCGAATAGGTTGGCTGGGACTTGATCTCGTTGATAGTGGGGATATGGATGTCCGAATGCCGGACGCCGTGCTCGATGCGCCCGCAGGAGTAGGTGTTGTCAGGGGCTGTTGATTCGCCGACGACGAATTGGGCGAGGGTGTCGGCGAGGAGGTAGTTTGTGGAGGTTCTAAGCTCTGCGCCCGTGCCGGGTGTGAAATCACCCAGAGACGCAGTGGCAACCGCTGGCGCAGACAAGCCAAATACCGACAGTCCGAAAAGAAGAATGGTCTGGTGTACTTTCATGGTGCCTCCCTATCGCGTTCTGTCAGTAGCCGACAGCAATCCAGTCGTCAAGCCAGAAGCAGGTTGTCTGTGGAGTTGTGCCGCTAGTGTTGTCGGCGTGGAGGTTCGGATTCGAGCCAAGGGAGAATGACTGCCACTCGTTGGGTTGGGTGAGGTTGGGGACACCGGGGGCGGTGCATGCGTTGTTCTGCGACGTGTACCAACCACCGGTGACCGGAAGTCCGATATCCTGAAAGCTTGCAGGGACGCTGGGGCCAGTGGATGAGTTCTGCACCTGAAAATGAATGTGAGGGCCGCTCGCGTAACCCGTCATTCCGCATTCGGCGATTTGCTCTCCCTGCCCTACCTGCTTGCCCACCCAGACGCCACCGAGCGACCCGTACTTGAGGTGCGCGTAACGTGTGTACGTTCCGTCCCCATGGTTTATCACGATGTAGTTCCCGAAAACCACAGGACCATCGGGATACGTTGAACCGGTATAGCTATCCTCTTTCAAGACGACCGTTCCCGGCGCGGCGGCGCGCACTGGATCTCCGTCCGCGCCTGAGCGCGAGAAGTCCCAGGCATACCTGAGGTTGCCAGTGTTGTGAGAGAAGCTACCGTTATTGCCTTGCGTACACTGCCAGGACACGCCGCTGTTCCAAGGCGCGTAGAAGATGGTGGCGCGCCCCGGCAGCGGAGTTATTGCAAGCAGGAAAACAAATATCGAGATTCGCATGTATCGGGCGGACAATGCCATAGCTTCTCCTCAATACCCCAGCTTCATGATGAAGCACAGCGCGTAGTACGGCGGGCGGTTCTCGTCTGTAACAGTTCAGGAATAGGAATTACGTGGCGCTGAATGTCATTTCGAGCGGAGCGCCGGCGTAGTCGAGAAATCTGCTTCTGTTAAGTGGCCGGAAAAAGCAGATTCCTCGTTCCTCGGAATGACGTTGCCCGGCAGGTACTCACCATTCCTGAACTGTTACTTTCGTCTGCCTGTCTGAACTCGGCGCCGTATGGTATAATATCAGCGGAGGTGTCCCTGATGTCCCTGATAATAAGAGCGCATTTCGATGGTAAAACAATTGTCCCTGACGCGCTGGTCGACCTGCCGCCCGACCAGCCGATGGAGGTAGAAGTGCGCCTGCTGCCGTCCGCTGGGGACGCCGCGAAACCTTCCAAAGCCGAAGGGTTCGACATTACCTCTATGCCGTTCTTCGGAATGTGGGCCGCCCGCGAGGATATGGCCGACAGCGTCAAATGGGTCCGTGAGGAGCGCGACAAGTGGAACAGCCGACTCTCCGGCGCGGACTGATTGATACCTCGGCTCGCGGTATAATAACTTCGGAGGTGATTAGCCATGTCAGTCGTTATCCGTATGCATTTCGATGGCAAAGTCTTCGTTCCGGACCAGCCGGTAGACGTTCCGGTCAATGAGCCGCTTGACTTCGAGCTTAAGCAGACGCCCGAAGAGTTGGCGTGGGATCCGGAAAAGGCTAAGGCGGCCATACGGAGGATCGTTGCTCGCGCCAAACCCGTGGGCATCCCACTGGAGGCCCTTCGCCGTGAGAATATGTACGAGGATCGCGGCCTGTGAGGTTTCTCTTGGACTCCAACGTGCTCCTCAGATGGAGCGACAGCAGGGCACTGGAACATGCCGCCTGCGCAGAAGCCATAAGCAAACTGGCGGCGCCGTCGAACGTCATCCTTGTCTGCCCGCAAGTGATCATCGAGTCTTATGTCGTAGCCACTCGCCCGGTCGACGTGAACGGTCTCGGCTTCAGCGCCGCCGAAGCGAGGCAGACCCTCACAGACATTGAGGCGTCGTTTCCCTGTCTCCCGGAGCCACACGACATCATCGCGCGTTGGCGCAAGCTGATCCAAACCCATGGTGTTACGGGCAAACAAGCTCACGACGCCCACATTGCCGCCCTCATGCAAGCCCACGGCGTCGGCCATCTGATCACCCTGAATGTCGGCGATTTCGCCCGTTACCAAGATATCACTCCCCTGACTCCCTCCGATGTGCTCGCACGTTAAGCCTCAATACCCCAGCTTCATAATGAAACACAGCGCGTAGTATGGTGGGCGGTTCTCGTCTGTAACAGTTCAGGAATAGGA
>JAUSGG010000179.1 GCA_030649165.1 Armatimonadota bacterium | reverse complement strand
GGCGGCTTTTCTCGGCCTGGTGGCGGTGCTCGCCGGCGCCCGCGGCGTCGCGATCTATTCGCCGCGCAGCCTGGTGTCGTTCATGATCGCGGCGGTGTGCGCCGACCTGCTGGTCGGGGCGCGCTGGCTGCCCAACGACGATCCGCTCGCCGTCACCTCCGCGGTGTTCCTGCTGCTCGCCATGGCGGGCGCGTTCCAGTTTGTATTCGGCCTGGCACGCCTCGCTCGCCTGGTAAAATTCATTCCCACGCCGGTGATGGCGGGATTCCAGAATGCGGCGGCGATCATCATCACGCTGTCGCAGCTGCATGTGCTGCTGGGTTTCCGAGTAGGCGAGGAGGTTTCCCCCCTCACCCCTCACAGACCCCACCGTGCAGATTTCCCGCAGCGGGTTCCTCAAGTAAGACTCGCCATTCTGGCCCAGGGATGGGCAATCCGGGGACGCAGCAGCGGATGGCGACGAAGAAGCTGCGCGTACACATCCCAAGAGAGGGTCTTTCCCCGCGTCCTGCGATTGAGCCACTTTTTCCAGAGCCGCCGGACGCCTTGATAGAACTGCCTGAGACTGCGGTAGTTCGTCGCTCGCCCGTAGTACTGGTAATGGCCTCGAAGTTTCGCGTTGAGGGCTTGTTGCTGTTGTGCCACGGGGTCGTGCCGATGCGTCTGGCACCATTCGGCAATGGCCTTGAAGGCCCGCTTCAGGCGCTTCTTCATCGATTTCACGTGTACCGTGAACTTCCCTCGCCGGCTGCGCGCGCACTGATGCGTGAAGCCGAGGAAATCGAAGGTTGCGGGTTTAGTCCCCGCCCGTTCCGCCTTCGCCAGGGCGTAGCGCCCAAACTCTACGAGACGGGTCTTTTCCGGGTGGAGTGTCAGCCCGTACTTCGCGAACCTCTTGGGTAGCACTCGCATCACCTTCTCCGCATCCTCGCGGTACTGGAAGCAGAGCACGGCATCGTCGGCATATCGGATTTCGAAGACTTTACCCTTCAAGCGCGGCTTCACCTCGCTCTCCAACCACACATCGAGAACATAGTGAAGGTACACGTTGGCGAGCAACGGGCTGATGATCTGCCCTTGCCCCGTCCCCGTTTCGCTCACGAGCAGTCTTCCTTCGTCGATGACACCTATGTTTATCCACTTCCGAATCAACCTGAGAATGCTGGCATCGCTTATCCGCCTCTCGATCATCTCCATGAGTTGCTCTCTCACGATCGAGTCAAAGTACGAGCTGATGTCCAACTCCAGCACGCACGCCGTCGGCTCGCGACAAATGACACGTCCGACTTCGTTCAGCCCTTGGTGTGGACTACGTCCCGCTCGGAAACCGTAGGAGCACGCGAGAAAGTCCTGCTCGTAGATGGCGTTGAGCAGTGTCACCGTCGCCTTCTGCACGATCTTGTCCTCCAGAGCGGGGATCGAGATCGGTCTCTTTCGCCCGTCTTCTTTCGGAATGTAGATTCTGCGCAGCGGTTGCGCTCGGTAGCTATTGCCCTTTAGCCTCTCGTGGAGCGTTCGGATGCTCCCTATGGCGTGCTTCTCGTATTCCTCAAACGTGACTTCATCCACTCCTGCGGCTGCGTGCTTTCGCAGACTATAGAACGCCTCGTACAGCGCTTCCACCGTAAGCCAGTGAGCGATCGAGAAGAATTTACGTCCTGGATCTTCCTTGGCCAGTTCGGTTATTCGACTAAGTTCCATTTGACATACCTTCCCGAGTTCCGCGCCTCGTGTATGTGTTACCGCGTCGATACGTCTACCTGTTCGTCCCTTCCCTCCAGTGGATGCCGTGGCCGCCCCTCGCGGGAGCCCTGCGGTTCTCCACCTTCGTCGGTACTATGAACTCGTAAGACTGCTCGCCTACCCATAGCTGCCACCTCCGGTCTCCCTTGGCAACAGGTTTCTCCTCGTCGAGGGTTTGTTCGCTTCCCTCAGGGCAACCCTCGTTCCCCGGGGACCTGGTTCCTTTGGGTTGGGCGTAACCAAGCCCATATTCGGGAGAGGTAGGGAGCTCTCCTGGGTTCGCGGAGAATCCCCTTGAAAACATGCCCCGGGCTAGAGACTCCGGCGACCCCGGCCAACCTCGCGCTGACGGTCCACCGGATGCTGCCTTCCACCTGGTAAACGGCGTCGGCATCGCAATGTTGTTCGATTTCGGAGCTGAATCCTCACGGCCTGCTTTCTCGCTGTGTACGCTTCGCACCCGCCAGTCACCCGGCGAATGGCAACACTCGCTACCGGCCTGCCCGCTACGGCTTTGACCGGGCTGGACTTGCACCAGCTAGATTCCTTTGAAGAGTTTCACTAACTCATCTTAGTTCCTCCCTTCCCGCGCTTTTCCCAGCGCGATTACCATTAAACTCGCTCCGATCGCCCCCACTGGGGGTGCGTAGCGGAGCGAAATTAACATAAGATGCATTGCGCGCGCTTCGGTGCGGCTTTAAGCACGGGATTGCGGCGCGCCGGAGGGCCCCTCAGACTTCGCGCCCGGATTGGCTCGCCTTCTGTCGCCGCTGAACGTCCGCTTACTGGAACGCCCAGTGTCTCCTTCGGGTCGGGTGCGGAAATCCAGCGATTTCGTAAGCAGACATTCCAACCGGCCGCCATGATCACCTCTTGGGCAGTTGGCCAACGCCCGCTCAGGCCGAAGAGCGGACATCCGCGCCAACGGCCTTGAGTATCCGTAGCTGGCCGAAAGCGGAAATTCGGTCCCGACTTCGTTCAGCGAAACGCAGCTACACTTTGCCGTTTCTCTGCGCTCGGGACCGGCTCACTTGAGGGTGGCCGCGATCTGCCGAATGCGCTCCGGCGTTTGCTCACCCGCTAGCGGTGTTCCAGGGATCAGGTACCTGCCCTTGGCGAGCGGTCCGATCGGGACCGGCTCGTAGCCGATCTCGCGCACCAGGCGCGACGCCACCGCGATGGCGTTCGCATCGTCGCCCGCCATCGGCATCCCCATACGCTCCGGGCGCTTCGCAGCCTCCGGCAGCC
>JAUSGG010000265.1 GCA_030649165.1 Armatimonadota bacterium | reverse complement strand
AGGATCGAAACGCCTTTGATGTGCTTAATGGACCCCACGGGGCGAAATGTCCGCGCTTCGTGGACCTCAGGATGACTCTTGGGCTTCCCGCGCCTGTCTTTGCCGCTCACGCAGCTCCTCCGTTTTGCGCCGCCAATATTCGACTTCTTCCTCGATAGTCATGCCGGCGGTTTCTCGTCTCACGCGCTCCGCGCCGCGGTGCATCATTTCAACGCAGTCGAATTTCTTAGTCTTCTTCACGTGCGGCAACCTCCATCGGCGAGTGGGTGGCTACTTGGGCAGGATCACGCAGCGGGGCGTTTGGACCGACGAGCTTTGAGGCGGGCGCGTAACTCCTCCGTCCTTTTTTTCCAGTAGGCCAATTCCTCTTCTCGGGTCATCCCTTTGACCGTCTCGTAGACCTGCTGGCCGCCGATATGCTTCATTGCAACGCAATCGTATGTCTTAGTCTTCATTCTCCACAACCTCCGGCGGTGAACAGATCAATATGCTTCCGTAGCCATTGAGTATGTTCACCGCATTATACTGCTGCACCCTCCGATAGTTCACGATGTGCTTGAAGTTCCAACTAACGATCATATTGCAGTTCGTAGTGGTCGCTAGAGCAACGTGCAAAGCGTCCGCAACGTACTGCGCCGAGACCACGCCTGAGCTCACATAGGAATCGCGCAGCGCCAGGGCTTCGTCTGACAGATCGACCACCTCGCCAGTTGCAGAGATCTCCTCAAAAAAGTCCTGAACACGCGCTGGCGAAGGGGCCAACTCGTCCTCCACAAGCCCAGAAGACACCAGGACGAATCTGCCGGTCCTCACGGCTTCGAAGAACCTCGCGCTTATGTCCCGGAATTCCTCGTCGAACACTCCGCCGAACACGGACGTATCGACGTAGACTCGAATGGGGGATCTCATTCGCTGCTCCTATTGTTTGCTAAGGTATTCTACCACAAACGGTGGGACTTTGAGGCTAATGATAAGCGGCGTGCGGCGGGGGCTGAAACACGAAAGACGCGGAGGGGCGCGAAGCCGGGCGTCGGGCGGGAGGTCTGGTTTAGGGAAATCCACAGATAAACACCGATTAACACAGATGAACCGGATGGGGATTCGAGATTGCATATTTAATATTGAATATTGTATATTGGCGGGCCGGTGGGCACGGCGGCGGGGCGAGGAGTTCCGTCGTTTGTGGGCTGGCGGTGGTTGAAACACGAAGGACACGAAAGAGGGCGAAGGGCGCGAAAGGTGGACAGCGGGAGAGATGGGTTGTTGGGATGCTGGGTTGGCTGGTTTCGGGAACGAGGTCCGGAAGTACCAGAAAAGGGATGCGTCCCCTTTATACGGAAGTACCAGAAAAGGGATGCGTCCCCTTTATCCCCTTTATCCCAGATGTTAAGGCTCTCGGTGTTGCTTCGGCGGGGGTTTTTGAGCGCCGGGCGCCTTGGGGATGAAGCGGAACGTCTCCTTGGCCGCGTCGCGAAAAAACGATTCGATGGTGTCCGTGAAGTAAGCCGGCGCTGTGGCCGTCCGCCACTGATTATACCTATCCTCCGGGCGGACGGTCGATGGGCCAAATGACTTGAACTTCCGACAGTGCCCAAGTTCGGGGTCACGGCGCAGGACGATTTTGCCCCCGGCTGGATCCGTGACAAAATACATGATCTCGAACGAAGCCACGGTATCCTTTTCAGCACTTACGGAAACGGTACCACGACGCCCATTATTACTGAATCTGTAGCCTATGACCAGGATTGCCTGGGCATCAGTCGCCGGTGGGGCTGAGGCCACTAGGGGAGCAATGTTTCTTGCGTAATTCTTGCTGCCACTCGGGTTGCCGTAAACGTAATGAGGGCTATGCACGGGGACAAATGGGTTGAAGAGCCCATGCCCGTCAGTTACCGAATAATCTCCGCGGCAGTCTACCTCATATCCCTTTTCCTGCAAGCACTTTCTTACGACATCACTAAGCTGGTGCGAATATACTTCCCCGACTTCCTTAGAGAGGTAAATGCGGTAATTGGAGTCGTCAGGCACCGGTGTGTCCAGGAATGCATACAAGCTGACTTTCTTGACTTTTCCCCAGTCGAAAGATGACTTGGCGCCCGCGCAGCTTACGACCAGACAGCAGAGTGTCAGGCACGACGACACTCTTACCAACGCATGGCAGAACCTACTCATTGCAACACATCCTCCTTACCCGGTGCTTGAGTGAACGACCCGACGGCTGGAAATGGTTGGAAACCCAGGAGGAGACAAAATCCCTGGTTGGCGCTCCTTCTCCCCTTTGGCTACGTGGCCGTAAGTTTGCCAAACGGAAAAAGCCCTGGTATCACTGGTAACACGCTTCAGCAGTTCCCGGTACTACGAGGAGCCTGTCCATATGGTATACACTACTCGTCTACCTGTCAAGAGGTCCAGGAAGAGCTTCTGGGAAAAGAGGAATCTGATGTTCTTGCCTGCCTGCCGTTCCGCAAACTACGAAAACCCCATATACCAGCGACACCCAGTACGATCACACGGGCGCGCTGATCGCGTTCCGCCATTGTCTTTTCTAATCATCTTGCGGAATAGCTGTTCCGATGGGCCAAGGAACCACGGTGACCAGGATGAGAATGAGTGTCGCGAGGAGTGCGGGCAAGTATCTCCTGTTTGGCCTGACCCTTGTCTGGTTTCACGGATTTGCCTCTTATGGCCAGTGATAGGCTTCTGAACCTAACGCTCTGGTTCCAGAGATGACTGCTAATCCCCCGTCAACCATCTGGCCGCGTCGACTATATCCTGCCGCGTCGGCACAACTGCGTCCTCGAGCGGTTCGCTCATCGGTATCGGGCAGTCTTTGCCGGAGAGGTAGATCGGCTGGGCGTCGAGGTAGTCGAAACCGGTATAGCCGTTCTCAAACTTGTGCTCGCACGCCTGGCGCACGATCTCCGGTCCGACTCCGCAGCGCGGGTAGCCTTCGGAGACGGTGATGACCCTGCCGGTCTTGCGGATCGAGTTAGCGAGCGTTTCAACGTCCAGCGGCTGAAGCGTGCGTGGGTCTACGACCTCCGCGCTGATGCCCAGCTTCTCCAGCTCGATCGCCGCGTCGAGGGCGAAGTGGAGCATCCGGCAGTAGGCGATGATGGTCACGTCGGTCCCGGGGCGCTTGATGTCGGCTACGCCGAGCGGGATGATGTAGTCTTCCGTTGGGACCGGTCCCATTACGCCGGAGTAGAGGACCTTGTGCTCGATGAAGATGACCGGGTTGTCGTCGCGGATCGAGGCCTTCAGCAGCCCCTTGGCGTCGTAAGGTGTGGACGGCATGACGACGTATAGGCCGGGAATGTGCATAAACCAGGCTTCGAGGCTCTCGGAGTGGTGGGCGGCGATGCAGCGCCCTACCCCGCCCTCGGTCCGAATCACGCACGGCACCTTGGTCTTGCCGCCGAACATATATCTGTTATAGGCGACGTTGTGGATGATCTGGTCGGAGGATATGGTGGCGAAGTCGATATACATAATCTCGGCAACAGGCCGCAGACCGCGCATTGCCGCGCCGCCGGCCGCGCCAGCGATGGCGGCTTCGGAGATCGCCGTGTCCATCACGCGCTTCGTGCCGAACTCGTCCAGAAGGCCGCGGGTTGCGGCGTACGCGCCGCCATAGATACCGACGTCCTCGCCCAGGATCACGACGCTCTCGTCGCGCTTCATCTCTTCGCGGTGGGCGTCGACTATGGCCTGCCCGTAGCTGATGACCGGGATGCGGTGCTTGTCCTGAACGGATTTGGCGGCATCGGCCTTTAGCTTCGGCAACGCGGCCTTCGGATTCCCTCCCGACGCCTCGCGGGCCATCGCGCGGACCTCATCCTCGATGGGCCGTACTTTGGCTCGAATACCGGCTTCCGCGGCCGTATCGATCCGCAGCTTCGCCTTGTCCACCGGAACGTATATGTCGTTATACAGGTCGGCAACGTCGGGAAATGGGCTCTCCATCGCGAACTGCGTGGCGGTCTCTATCGTCTGCTCGGCCATCTTCGCGACCGCGTCAAGCTCTTCCTCGGTGGCGATTCCCTCGTTCAGCAGCTTCTTGCGAAGGACGCTAATCGGGCAGCGCTCCTGCCAGTCCTTCTCCTCGTCGCGGGTGCGGTAGACGCGCTGGTCGCTGGAGGAGTGTCCATACCAGCGGTAAGTCTTGCATTCGATGAGAGTCGGAACCGATTCATCGCGCGCCTTCGCCGCCGCCCTCATGACGGCTTCTTTTACCGCGAGCACGTCCATGCCGTCCACGACCTCGCCCGCCATTCCGTAGGACGAGGCGCGGTCGGCGATATCCTCTATATTGGACGCCTGGCCGGCGCAATCGACCGACCGGTTGTGGAACGGAACGGACATTCCGTAAAGGTTATTTTCGCAAATGTAGACGATTGGCAGGCCGCACAGCAGCGTCGAGCCCATATTGAGCGACTCGTGGAAGGAACCCGTATTCGTTGCGCCGTCTCCGAAGAAGCACAGGACTATTGCGCCTTCCCCTTTGAGCTTTTCAGCGAGCGCCGCGCCGGTCCCGATCGGGATATTGCCGCCGACAATACCGGTCGAGCCGAGGTTCCCCTTCTCGACATCGGCGATGTGCATCGAACCGCCCCTGCCCTTGCAGTAGCCGGTCTGCTTGCCCATCAGCTCGGCCATCATCTTGTTCCAGTGGTCCTGTCGCTCCTGCTCCGTGCGCGCATGTTTCCGCCCCATCGCCCCACAGTGACCGTGTCCCCTGTGGGTGCTTGCGATTACGTCTCTGTCTTCGAGGACAGCGATCGCCCCGACCGCCACGGCTTCCTGACCCGCGTAAAGATGCGACGCTCCTTTGATGGCGCCTTCCCGAAGCAGGCTGTAGACCTTGTCCTCGAAATTGCGGATTTCGCACATCGTTCGCAGATAATCTAGTAAGGTTGCCCTGGTTTCGCCGAGAGATGTGATCTTGTCGCTTTCAGGGGAGGCTACGCTTGCTTTTGCCATTACTCTTGCTCCTTCAGGGGGTTCGTATATAAGGATTCGGCCCGGACTCGGACCGAATCGAGATCGGCCGCTTCTTATTCTAACCCGCCGCCCCAAAATCCGTCAACGCGGATGGCGGCGGAGAAACAGTTCAGTCTTCCCGGCATCGTCATTTCGAGCAACCGACCCCGCGGGCGGGGTTATTTCGGAAACGAACGTGCCCGGTGTTTCGGGATTTGAGGGTTGGGCTTCACACTCCCGCGGTTACAGCACAACCTCGCATCCCAACCCGGAAATCC
>JAUSGG010000175.1 GCA_030649165.1 Armatimonadota bacterium | reverse complement strand
TCTTGTTTTGCTACTGCGCCAGGTGGGGCCTGTTCAAACCTCACGTGGTATTTTCGTGATACGAGATCCTTCGCTGGCGCTCAGGATGACGTGATCGCGGAGTGTAGGCAAAACACGCACATGCTGAATAATCCGGGCTAGCGGAGTCGAGGAATGACGTTGCCCGGCAGGTAATCAACATTCCTGAACTACACAACGACGTTATCCGGCGTCTGCCGTCAACCGACACGCCGCCGGTCGGCGAAGAAGTCGTTAGAATCATAGGAAAAAGTTGTGAAAACGTACCAAAACTCGCGCTGTCCGCGCGGAAACCATGCGGTTTCCGCGCGGTTTTGCATTGAAACTGACCAAAACCAGCGCTATTACCAGTTTTTCCCGGTTCTGCCTGGTAAACGTTGACCTGCGCGCGCTCGCTGGCTATCATAAGCTTAAGCCGGTTGGGCCGGGGATCACACGGCTCCCTCAACGCGCCGGGCCTTAGCTCGCAAAGGACCGATCATCATGTTGGGCCGCACTTCAGTTATCTCGGTTTTGTCGATCGCGACACTTGCCGCGTCTGTTTTAGCTCAGGCGCCGGGGCCTGTGACTAACTTGACGGCGACTCCCCTCGTCGGCGGCCAGTGCCTTCTTCAGTGGACCAACCCAACAGACCCCAGTTTCACCGGCTGCAGGATCGTCATCAACGGTGACGGTTGGCCGGCGGACCCGAACAACGGCATGACGTATGAGGTCCCCGCGCCGGAAAACAGCCGGCGGAACCATCCCGTAATGGATAACCACGACTACAGGTGGCGTCTCGGGCGAAAGTACTTTTACAGGGTCTGGGCGCACGATGCGTCGAACAACTACTCGTCCACTGCCGCGCAAGTCGAAGTGACGATGAGCGACGACTTCGTATTCGACGACTTCGAGAGCTATTCGGCGGGCCAACTGCAAGCGGTCGGAGTCGATCACTATGTCCTGGGCGAGAGGGACGGCGGCTGGCGGTACTACACGGCCCCGCAGAATAACGTCGACCAGATCGACGTGGTTAGCGGCGACACCCACAGCGGGTCCAAAGCGGCCCTGATAAAGAACGTATACGGCAACACTCTGGAATCGCGCGTGATATTCGACCCCGAGAGGTCGATGAAGACCAGTTTCGGCGACATCCAGGACGGGATCAACGTGGCCAGGCTGTCGTTCTGGTTCAAGAGTCTGACCGGCGTCGGCGACTATTTCTGGGTTGTGACGTTCAGAGATTGGCAAGGGCCGAACGATGATGCGTTTGGAATGGTCCGAGGCAGCGACAATAAGCTGCAGTTCCTCAACACCGCGGGCGGCGTCTGGACTACTCCGATTGAGGAAGTCGTCTACACACCCAACGTGTGGCATCACTGCGAGATAGTTGCTGACACCCGGCAGTCGGGTTTCGGCGCTCTTTTGGCGGACTACTACCTCGACGGCGATTGCGTGGCAGTCGGAACGCATACGGGTAACGGCAGCGCTGCCAAAGTACGCTGTATGGAACTGTGGCAGTATCAGCGGCCGGCCAGTCCCGAGATGATAGTCCTTATAGACGACGTAAGCATTGGCTCCGCCCCGCGCCGAGATCCCTTGGTGACAGGCCCGGTCGGACTCCTCCTGGACGAAACGCCGGATATTACCTGGGTTCGCCAAGACCCCAACGTTGCCTTTCCCGGTCAGTTTCCACCGCCGCTGTACGGTCCGTACATCGATCCCGCGGCGGTATCGGCGCATCAGGTGAGAGTGTGCTTCGCCGACGATCCGGAAGATCCTTATCCCGCTTACGACAGCGGCGAGGTGGCAGGCAGCTCCACCAGCTACACTTGCCCCGCGCTTCCGTTTGACATATTTCTCTGGGCGTTCGTGCGGGAGAAGTACAACGGCGGCTGGGGACCTTGGTCCCGCGTCGGAACAGAGCCGTTCGTAGTGGTATGGGGAGAGTGTCTGGGTCCTCCGGAAGTAACGGGGCCTGCCGGCCCTCACGTGGGCGGAAGGCCGCTAATCACGTTCACCGGCTGTTCGCACGATTTGCTGCGGATAAGGGTCTACACGACGAACGTGGACCCGGAGACGGCGCCCGATCCCGCATTCGACTCGGGGGATGTCTACTCGCCCGCCTTCGCATACCCGATCGGCCCTCTGGCCGCCGGCGACTATTATGTCTACGTGAAACTGGGCAGCCTGGCCGGCTGGGGTGGCTGGAGCTTCGGATATCCGCTCACCATCGACCGCGCGGGCGAATGCGTGGACGTTCGCCACATGAACGAACCGGGCATTCTGACCACAAACCAGGCGGCTCCGAATGACGGTTTTGGCTACCCGCTCGGCGGTTTCGACGAGGGAACGTGCACGGCGGCGCTGAGCGCGCCGGCATGTGGCGACAGGATAATGGTCGTAACCGACGCTGGAGGGCTGTCCGGAAGACTGCTCAGGCAGCACAAGATAGCAAGCATCGACCTCGACAAGGGCGTGACGGTGGTGATGGCCGCGTCTGTCGATCAGGGCGGCGGCGACACCTCCGGCGGCATGAACTGGCGGCACGCAAGCGCGCTCGTGGGCGACCGCGATCCAACGGGTGAGTTCCGCTTCTGCGCGATCAAGATGCGGAACAGCCACGTCGGCGTCTGCTCTCTCGATTCGACCGGCACGACCGGCGACGGCAACTATCCGCTGAGGTATGATTGGCCTGCCACGACAGCGATACGCATAATCCGCCTTACCGGACACAACTCGATCCCCGGCGACTACAGCTCGACCGTATGGAAGCTTTACGTGAACGAGGACCCGACAGTCAGGGCGACTTCGACGGGAACCATGACCGGAAGCGTCATAGAGGTCGACGCCGGTTACAGGGCGGGCTGGGGCGCACAGGACTTCATCGCGCTCGGTCAGGGAAGCACGAACATCACGGGGACTTTCCAGTATGACTGGGGCGCTGTCAACGGCGGCGGCGACTACGCCCCCGGGGAGTGGGACCCGTTTGGCAATGGGGCCGGCTCTTACCCGAGCATCGGCGCGGCCAAGCTGCCGGGGATCGAGTCTCGCGCGGTCAGCGTCACCGGTCCGGCGATTATCACCAAAGTCCTGACTCACGAAGAGATGCAGGGCGATCCGCCAACCGAAGTGACGGTTCAGGACGGCTACTACGCTCAGGACATAGCTGCCGGAGGCAAGAGCCTGGCCGGCGTCAAGATACTGACCTCGGACGCGCAGGGCGGAGCGGTCGCTGTTGGAGCGCGGATCACCACTGTCAGCGGCGTTATGGTCGAGCAGGCCGGAGGCCGGGTGATAGTGAACCCGTCCGCGACCATAGAGGGGACGGCTTCATTCTCGCCAGTGGCGATGGCTCAGAAGGCCCTGATGGGTCCGTGCATCGACCAGAACCTGGGCGGCGGCGCCGACACGACCGGCATGATGGTCGGGTTCTTCGGCAAATGTCTACTGTCGGGCTTCGATCCCAACTGGGGGACTGCCGGCGCCTACATCTTCTACATCGATGACGGCTCCGGCGCGGCGGACGGCAGGGAGTTGATCGACGACGTTCCGATTCCGGGAATCCGTTGTCTGAACGACGCCGCCGATCCTCTGTTCATCCCGCCGAGCGTGGGTGACTATATGATGGTCGAGGGCATAGTTTCTTACGAGCACGCGGTCAGAGCGAGCGATCCGCTCGTGGATTTGGGAAACGTAAGGCAGATTCTGTACCCGGTGTATACGATATTGGGGACGGGAATGTAATAGATTGGATAGAGCCTATGCCCGGTTTCGGGATTTCCGGGTTGGGATGCGAGGTTGTGCTGTAACCGCAGGAGTGTGAAGCCCCAACCCTCAAATCCGTGGAGTAGAAGAATGAGCAACACATCCCTCCGGCTTCAGCCTAATCCGTGGCTGGGTTTCCCCGTAGTGTCTCACTAGCCCCACCACAGTTCACTTAACGTGGCGCATCCGCCAAGTCCCCCTCTCCCCCTGGGCGGGAGAGGGTTGGGGTGAGGGG
>JAUSGG010000174.1 GCA_030649165.1 Armatimonadota bacterium | reverse complement strand
TCTTGTTTTGCTACTGCGCCAGGTGGGGCCTGTTCAAACCTCACGTGGTATTTTCGTGATACGAGATCCTTCGCTGGCGCTCAGGATGACGTGATCGCGGAGTGTAGGCAAAACACGCACATGCTGAATAATCCGGGCTAGTGACCGGTGAACGGTGAGCGGTGAACAGTGAACGGCCAACGACTACGTGACCAGTGTTTCACACTCGGACATTTGTTTCTGTTTTACGGAAGCGATCAGGTTATATAGCATTCCGCCCAGCGCGTTGATCTTCTGCGATACAGGCGTTGCCGTTGTGGCGTCCAAATACCCGAGACGCCCGCTCAGATCCACATACGTTCCCAGTTCGCTCAACGATCCTTTGGCGATTTGCAGAAACCTGATGAATTCCGCTTTGCGATCGCGAGCATAGCCCTCCGCAATATTGCCCGGCACGCTCGCTGCCGCCCTCCTCATTTGAGGCACAAGGCAAAATGCCTCGGACTTCGGGAAATCTCTGGTAATTTCATAAATCAGAACGCACATCTCCATCCCCGCCTGCCATACCTTAAGGTTTCTGTATCCATCGATCATATTCCCCAACACGCCCCCCATTCATTGCCGGCGGCTCACTATCTCCCGCCCACTGTCCATGGTTTCTCCGCTCTCCGCTCACTGTTTACCGTTCACCGTTCACTTCCCCATGCCCCCGCATCCACTCCACCAACTCCATCATACCCCGCTGCATCGGCGCCTCGAAGCGCATCTCCTCGTCCGTCCTGGGATGTCGAAAGGAAAGCCGCGCGGCGTGGAGGGCCTGGCCTTTCAGGTTCTCGATGAGCTCTTGCAGTTCCAATTGCCGCATCTTGCTCAGGTGTTGGGGAAGGGGATGTCGGGGGGAATCGTAAACGGGATCGCCGACTACCGGATGACCCATAAACGAACAGTGCACGCGCACCTGATGCGTTCTGCCGGTGAGGAGCCGCGCTTCGAGCAGCGACATGCCGTTGAGAATCTCCAGTGTATGGAATTCGGTAACGGCGGGTCTTCCTCGATGCGCGCCGGGATGCGTCTCCTGGACTACCGCCATGCGCTGGCGGTGGACGGGGTGGCGGCCGATTGCCGCGTCCACCACGGCGCTCCGGAACGTAACATCGCCCCATACCAGCGCCAGGTATTCCCTGATAGCCGTGCGCTCGCTTATCTGCTTCTGCAGGCTCAAATGGGCTTGGTCGTTCTTTGCCACGACGATCAGCCCGGAGGTGTTCTTGTCCAGGCGGTGAACTATCCCCGGGCGCAGCTCCCCGCCGACGCCGGACAGGTCCTTGCACTGCGCCAGAACGGCGTTCACCAGTGTCCCTGTGGGCGATCCCGGCGCGGGATGCGTGGTCATTCCCTTCGGCTTGTTGATGACCAGCAAATCGGCGTCCTGGTAGACGATCTCGAGGGGGATGTCCTCAGGCCGCAGGTCAGTGGGCCGCGGGGGCGGAATCAGCACGGTGATCTGTTCCCCGGGTCGCAGTCTGTAGTTGGCCTTATGCGGCGCGCCTCCGACGAGCACGTTGCCGTCTTCTATCAAACGCTGAGCTTGAGCGCGCGAGAGGCCGGGCGCTCGCGAGGCCACGAATACATCGAGCCGGACGTCCGCGTCCTCTGGGGTGACTGTTATCTCGATTTGTTCGGTCATGGGATCAGTGAGCAGTGAACCGCAAACAGTCAGCCGACAACCGCGTACGCTAAAAGAGCCAGGCTACCGGAACTCGAAGTTGCCCCGAACGTTCCAATACAGCCGGGCTCACGTCCGCCGTCTGTTACAAAAAACCAGGCTCGTGGTATAGCTCGAAGGCCCAAAATGGACCCCCGCGTGACGCCGGCATCGACTTCCGGATGCGCGCTCCGGGATGTTGGACTTTACGCCTTACCCCCAGCGCCCGCTTCCGCATGTCGAGTGGCAGCCCTCAACTTGCCACCACAATCAAGCGGACATTTACCACCTTCCCCAGCCGGGGTGAGAACTCCTCCTGCCAAGAAAAACTTTTTTCTTGCTCGCAACCCAGCGCAGCGGGATGAGGGATCGGCGCTGTGATAGGACGGCAGAAAATGGGACCGATAGGACTGATGGGATGGATCGGACGTTAACTAACAACGAACAACTAACAAGTGACACCATCAACCATCAACCCCCTTGCCAAAAACCCCCCAAGCGTTGTATTCTTACGTCTGAGCCTGAAGCGCGAAACGCGGCGCTGTTTTTCGGGTGGAGATGGGCTTCCGGCTATCCTCATTTGAGGGAGGGCGTATGCAAGTTGCCTTTGGCTTATTTGTGGTGATCTTCTTTGGCGCATTCTTGAGTTTCGTCTGGTCCGCGATTTCGGCCGGCCTGCAGTTTCCCGTGTCAGTCCCAAACCACGCGGGACTGGTTATCTCGATAGCGAGCGCATTTGCGGGGTCGGCATTCGCCGCAAGGAGAAGCGGCCGGTGGTGGCACGGCGGCATGGTCGCTTTGGCTGCCGTGTTTTTCTACTGGGGCGTTTGGCTTTTCGCCTCGTCACGGTTCAGATTGCCCGAAGCGCTCAGCCTCGGCATCTTCGGGGTTGGAAACCAAATCCTTTCGTGGCTGTTCCTGCTGCTGGTCGGGGTGGTCGGGGGCTTTTTCGGCTCCGGCTTTACGCTGCGCCCACGCAGGATCGGCGCCGAACGCCCTTCGAGCGTCCCGCTGTTGATGAGCGCTTTCGTCCTTGCGCTGTTGGTGTGCGGCGGCCTGACCTTTCTGAATTTGCGATTGGGTCGGTATCAATGGACCTTCAGTTCGGCCGGCAACTCGCCCGATACGCTCGCCGGCTATTTTCGTGAGGTGAAATGGCAGGAATCCTCGGATGTTGTCGGAGGAAAACGTCTGCGGGCCGTCTCCACGTGGGACGGGACCCAGTTCGATCTGTTCCTGTTCGACCTCACCTCCGACGTGCGCGCTGGGATCTATGACCACGACATTTGCGACAAGACGCCATGCGACAATCGGAACTATTCGTACTTCGGCCTCAACGCAATGCGCTCCCTGGGCCGCATTAGGCGCGACATCGGATCGAGGGGCTCCGAAGGACCTCTGGTCGTGTTCAACGGAAGCGGATTCGACTCCGGACCGGAAAAGGCTTGGTGCGCCAGCCATAATGCTCCCATGATCTACGCCGGAAAAATGCGCTACAAGGTTTCGCCTCCGCGCTGGACACTGGCGCTTAAGAACGGGCGGCGGGCCGCCGTGTCTATACGATTGGCTCGCGCAGCGCCCGACTTGCCCGGAGATCAGGATTACGGCATCTGCGGCGTCAACGCGCTCATCTCCGGCGGCAGACCCGCGGGAGCCGGCCCGACCGACCTGGTGAAGACCTCCCGCACTTCTATCGGCTGGGACGGCAAGAGGCGGCTGTACGTGTTGATAGTGCGCGACCCCGACGGCGAGGCCGACAGCCGGCGCCAGAGTTGGATGGGGCAGCGGCAGACAGGCGGGTGGAGCGCGCGGCAACTGAGAGAGTTCTGGAGGTTGATGGGCGTCAGTCATGCGGTGAATCTCTCGGGCGGCGATTCCACCCAGGCGGTTTACAAATCCTGGCAGCGATCCAAGAACCAACTTCAAGGGACGGAACGCAAACGCTATGTCTTTATACCGTCCACTCAATTCGGCGCGACGATCGGCTATCTCAACAACCGCCCGCTGCGCTTGGAAATTCCAACTATGCCGCCCTATCTGATGGCCCGCGGCTCACTGAATTATGTATACTTATGGAAGTAATGCGGTTGATTGTTGGCTAACCCGGGCGCGTCCTATCCGTCCGATCAGTCTGATCAGTCCGACTCGGAACAATAGAAAGCGAGTGTAATCTGCGATGGCGCTAAAAATGGTCATGCCTCTCCTCGGCCAGACGATGGAGGAGGGGACCATAACGAAGTGGCTCAAGCAGGAAGGCGAGTCTGTCAACAAGGGCGAGCCCCTGCTTGAGGTTATGACGGACAAGGCGAATATGGAGGTCGAGGCCCCCGTATCCGGCGTGCTGCGGAAGATACTCGCTCCGGAGGAAGCCATCGTTCCCATCAAGGAGCCCATTGCGATCATCGGGACCGCCGAGGAGCCCATCGATGGTCTGCTGTTGGAGAGCGCCGCGCCTGCCGAAGCGGAAGCCGCCGCGCCTCCGAAGGAAGAACCCGTTCCTGCCGTCACCGGCGCTCCAGTCGAGCCTGCGCCGACCGCGGAAGAACGGGTCTTCAGCTCGCCGCGCGCCCGAAACGTCGCTTCGGAGCATAATGTCGATATCGCCGCTTTGGCGGGCAAAGGGACCGGCCCGGGCGGGCGCATAGTCGAGAAGGACGTCCTGGCCTACGTGGCAAGCGCTCAGGCGCCGGAAAGGCCGCGCATGACACCCCTCGCCGGCAAAGTCGCCGCGGATATCGGAGTCACTCTTTCCGACGTCGTTGCTACCGGCGTCGGCGGCAGGATTACCCGTGACGACGTGCTTCGCAGCGTCACGAGGCCGCCGAGGCCGTCCATCGGGCGAGTGATTCCCCTTGCGGGTATGCGAAAAGCCGTCGCCGACAATGTGTCTCTCAGCGCTCGGAACGCCCCTCACGTGACTCTCGTCTCCGAAGTCGATATGACGGAGTGCGCCAACCTCCGCCGGCAGATGCTTCCCGAAGTAGAGAAGAGCTGCGGCGTCAAGATTTCCTTCACCGATCTGATAGTCAAGGCCGTCGCGAAGGCGATAGACGATCATCCCATTGTCAACGCTACGTTGGAGAGCGACCAGATCACCATCCACGACCGGATCGATATCGGGATCGCCGTGGCCCTCGATGAAGGGCTCATAGTCCCCGTGCTGAGGGACGTTCGCTCCAAGAGCATTCCGGAGATCTCGGTGGAGGTCAAGCGGCTCGCGCAAAAGGCCAGGTCGGGTGGCCTTGCGCCCGATGAGTATAAGGATGGCACCTTCACGGTCACGAACCTCGGCGCTTATGGGGTGGACTCGTTCAATCCGATTATCAACCCCCCGCAGGTCGCAATACTCGGCGTTTGCCGGATAGTCGAGAAACCCGTTGTCGTGGACGGCCGGGTCCGGGTGAGATCCATGATGAACCTCTGCCTGTCGTTTGACCACCGTGCCGTGGACGGAGCGCCGGCTGCCGAATACCTGGCGCGTCTAAAGCAAATACTCGAGAGTCCTTACACGTTGTTCTTATGATGGAAAACTCCCTCGACCTTGCCTCCGGCTGGCTCATCTGCCAGGAGCCCGAAGCCGCGCCCCAGGGTTGGGCGACGGACGCCGGCTTTGACGATTCTCATTGGCGGTGGCTGTCCGCGCTTCAACACCTTCAATTGGAGTTGCGGCCCGGCGACGACAAGTGGTGGGGCGATGGCCTGAGGGAGATGAACTCCACGGCCTGGCTTTACAGGCTGCACTTCGATCTTCCAGATGAGTTCGCCAATTCGTCCCTCGACCTCGACTTTTCCGCGGTGGACTACTACGCCGAGGTCTGGCTGAACGGCGAATATATCGGCGCGCACGAGGGCGACTTCGGCCTGTTCTCGTTTCCCGTCGAGTCCGTCGTTCGGCCCCGGGACAACGTTCTGGCTGTGCGCGTCAGCGCTCCTTTCGGCCTTCCTTACGACGGCATCGGCATGTGCATAAGGACCTGCATGAAAGGAATGTACGAGCACGCGGACGGCCTCATTCCCCCGGACGTAAACCCGATCGGTATCTGGCAGCCGGTGATCCTTCGCGCTCACCGCGGAGTCCGGTTGGGCCGGCCTTTCGCCGATACGACTGAACTGAGCCGGGAATCGGCCTCCATCAGATTTCGGTGTCCGGTGGAGAGTCGGGCTGAAGCAAGAAACGCCCTCGTCCGGGTGGCTATCCGCGGTGAGACGTTCGAAGAGGAAACGCTTCAGGACGAGTTTACGGTCGATTTGGCGGCCGGTCCTGGTGAGATCAGCCGCGAATTCAAGTTGCAGCGCCCTAAGCTATGGACGGTTTGGGAGCGGGGAAGACCCGACCTGTACCGGGCGGACGTGCAAGTTACGGCAGATGGGAAGGTCCTGGCGGAGGGTTCGGGGACGTTTGGTGTTCGGACCGTGGAACTGGTACGCACTCCCTTGGAGTTCACTTTCCTGCTCAACGGCGAGCCGCTCTTCATTAAGGGAAGCACGCTCATTCCCACCTGTTACCTCAGCGAAATGAACGAGAAAGCTTATCAGCGGGACGTCGATCTGGCAAAAGCGGCGCACTGCAACCTGCTGCGCGCTCACGTTCATATCGCCAAGCCGGAGTTCTACGACGTTTGTGATCGAGCCGGGGTCCTTGTGATGCAGGACTCGGGGCTCAACTGGCTGCACGAGGATACCGTGGAGTTCGAGCGGCGCATCCTCCCCGTTTTCCGAGAGATGATCGAAATGCTGCGCCCGCACCCTTCGGTGGCGTTCTGGATGTGCTACAACGAGAGTCTGCCGTCGAATGCCAACCAGCATAAGGAACACCCCGCGCCCGCGCTGTATGAGCTTGCGCGCGCGGTCGATCCCACGCGCCCGGCGTTTATCGTTTCCGGACTGGTGGAGAATGATTGGGAGAAGAGCGGCGACTCCCACTACTACCAAGGGTCGCTTAGCGCGGGCGACTACTGGATGTTCCTCGAACACAAAGACAAGCTCAACACTGAGTACGGCTGCACGGCCCCCGCGGCCCGCGAGACTCTGAAAGCCCATCCAAAGGTCGCCAGGGCCGCGGCGAACGTGTTCCGTCACATACCGGAAATTTGGGATTATCAGTATCGCTTGATCAAGTTCGTCACCGAGAACTATCGCAGGCAGAAATATAACCCCTGCGGCGGGTGCGTTCATTTTATGCTGACGGACATGTTTCCGCAGATCGGACTCGGAGCGCTCGATTATTACAGGGTCGCAAAAGGTGGCTACTACGCGCTCGCCGAGGCGTTCGCGCCAGTCATAGTATCGCTGGAGCACCGGGAGACGGCGCGGGGAATCTGGGTTGTCAACGATTTGCAGGAGTCGTTCTCGAAGTGCGAGGTTTCCTGGTCGGTTCTAGCTTCTGATGGGCGGCTCATCACGTCCGGAAGTGTCAGGCTGGACGTGCCGCCCGACAGCGCCATTCAGGTTGCCTACTTCCTGAAGGCCGAGTGGCCCCTTGAGTCGGGACAGGATTGCACCGTGCTGCTTACGCTGGTCCAGGAGGGTGGAGCCACTCTTGCCGCGAATCGGTACACGAACCCGTTCAAGTTTCCGAAACGTCCCAACGGGTACCCGCTGCTGTTCGACAGCGAGATCGGGATGAAGCTGTACGGATATGAAGGGTGACTACAAGCTAGAAGTTAGGAGTTCTCGGTGTTTGGGATTTGAGCGAAGCGGAAATCCCGAAACGAGCATGTGGGGGTAACAGAATCAACGACATCTACCTACAATGCGATTTTCACGTCCACACGCGCTTTTCACCGTGCGCGCAGCCGGACATGCTTCCCGCGAGCATCCTGCGTGTCGCCAAAGAACGCGGCGTCATGCGGATCGGCTTGACCGACCACGTCTTCGGCTTCACAAACACCGATATCCTGAAACACGCGCGCGCCGAATGCCCGTTGGGGGACGGGGATATCGAGGTCTTCTTCGGCTGCGAGGCCGACGTGCTCTCCGTCGGGAGGACAGCCGTCACGCAAGAGATGATCGACACTCTGGATTACATAATGCTGTCGGCGAACCACTTCCACAACGATTACAAGAAGATGGTGGACCTCCCATCTTCGGACCAGCCGGAGGTCGTGGGGAGACATTTCCTGGAGATGTTCAACTACGCCGCCGGCCTGGATTATGCCGATGTCATAGCTCATCCATTGTACGTAATGCCGGGATCGTACGACGTCGCGTCGATCTATACGCTCAAAGAGAAAGATATTCGTGCGGCCGTAGAATTGGCGGCGGCCAACGGAACCGCGGTGGAGATCAGCCGCCGCTCCATCACGCCCGATCATCTCGACTTTTTCAAACGCTTTTACAGGCTGTGCAAAGACGCCGGCGTCAAGTTCGCCGTAGGCTCCGACGCCCATAACCTGGCGTCCGTGGGGCAGCTTCATCTGCTGACGCCGTTGATAGAAGACCTCGACCTGAAGGATAACGACTTCTGGTTGCCCAAAAGGAATGGAGGAACAAGACAGTGAAGATCGGAATCAACGCTTGGACTTTCCCGGCGAACCTTTCAATACCCCAGGGCTTCAGGGTGGCCAAGAGCGGCGGGTTTGACTGCGTCGAGCTGAACCTTGCCGAAGAGGGCTATCTGAATATGGGGTCGTCGGAGGCGGAGGTCAAGGCCCTCGCGGACGGCGCGCATAATATGAGCCTGGAGCTGCGGAGCATCTCCACCGGTATGTTCTGGGCGTATCCATTGACGAGCAATGACCCGTCGGTCGTGGACAAGGCCAAACAAGTCGTCCGGAAAATGCTGCAAGTGGCGCAGTGGGCCGGGGCCGACACAATTCTTGTAGTTCCGGGAAGCGTTACGGATGAAGTGGCATACGATGTCGCTTACGATCGGGCTAAAGCTGCCCTGCGGGAATTTGCCAAAGACGCGGAAGAGGCGGGCGTCTACATAGGAGTCGAGAACGTCTGGAATAAGCTGCTCCTCAGTCCACTTGAGATGGCGAGGTTTATCGATGAGATCGGCAGCGAGTACATCGGCGCGTACTTCGACGTAGGCAACGTTCTGGTATCCGGCTATCCGGAGCAGTGGATCAAGATTCTCGGGAGTCGCATAAAGAAGGCCCACGTGAAGGATTTCTCCCGCGCTGTGGGCAACATCACGGGCTTCGTCAACATTCTTGAGGGGGAAGTCAACTGGATTGCGGTCCGTGACGCTTTTCGCGCTATCGGCTACGACGACGTGGTAACCGCGGAGATCGGCGGTTACAAGACCCTGCCGGAACTTGGCATCAAGCATGCCGGGGAGTCGCTGAAACGCATATTCAAGGGGAATGGTTGAGAACCTCCCCCCAACCCCCTCCTTCGAAAATAGCCGGCTACGGCTGTTTTCCTCTATAGTGATGTCCCGAAGGGACATGCATGATTCCTAAGAGAAGGGGGAACTCCCTCTCCTTCTAGGAGAGGGCTGGGGAGAGGTCCAACCTTCAACTTTCAACTCTTAAAGAGAGGGGCCTGATCAATGTTACGAATCGGAGTCGTTGGCATCGGCGGAATGGGATCGCACCATTCGGCGCAGTGGTACGCGATGCCGAACGTCGAATTAGTGGCGGTTGCCGATATACGGCCGGAAGTTGCGGCGGAACGCGCCAAACAACGGGGAGGCTGCAAGTCGTTCGGCAGTCTGGAAGAGATGCTGAACGGCGTGGAGCTTGACGCTGTTGACATCTGCGTGCCAACGCCCTGGCACAAAGAGCTTACTCTGAAGGCAGCGGCCGCGGGTAAACACGTCTGCTGCGAAAAGCCGATGGCGCGCACCCTGTCGGACTGCCGCGCGATGATCGACGCCTGCGAAGAAGCCGGCGTCAGGCTGTTCATCGCCCACGTGCTGCGTTATTTCCAGGAGTTCAGGCGCGGCAAGGAGATGATCGATCAGGGCGTCGTTGGAAAGCCGACCATCGTGCGGACGAGCAGGGGCGGCCGCCACCCCATCGCGTGGAACGATTGGTTCGCCAACTACGAGTGGAGCGGCGGCGTGATACTCGATACGACGATTCACGACTTCGACTGGCTGCGCTGGTGCTTCGGTGACGTGGAACGCGTCTACGCGAAGGGCCTGTACAAAGCCGGTCTTGACCACATAGACTACGGCCTTGTGACGCTG
Organism: Armatimonadota bacterium; assembly: GCA_030649165.1. Lineage (GTDB taxonomy): Bacteria > Armatimonadota > UBA5829 > UBA5829 > JAUSEB01 > JAUSGG01. The sequence goes on along the minus strand of JAUSGG010000174.1, from coordinate 1,519 downwards.
CGCTTCAAGAGTGGCGTGATTTCGCATACGGAGGCGACGTGGGCGAGGTACGGCGCTTTCAGGACCATGTTCGACATCGCGGGAGACGCCGGGCTGCTGACGCATGACTCGCGGACTACGCCTTCGCTGAACGTCGATCTGAAAGAAGCCGTCAAGGTCAAGGTAGGTGTACAGGTGCCCGCCAGTTCGGTCACCGTTGATCCGTATTATCTGGAGCTCGAGCATTTCGCCAATTGTCTGAAAACCGGCGAGCCGTTGAGCATCACTCCGTACGACGCCCTCAAGGCCGTCGAGATCGGTGTGGCCGCGCTTGAGTCCGTTGAGACAGGAAAGCCCGTAACGCTCGCGTAGAGGAGGCGACATTATGAGTGAGACAATTGTTAATATCGGTATGATGAGTTTTGCGCACATGCACGCATCCAGCTACGCGGTGTGCGTGAACGATATGCCCGAGGCCAGACTTGCGGGCATTGCGGATGAAGACCCTGCTCGCGGAAAGCAGATGGCCGCCAGGTTCGACACGCGGTCCTTCGGGAGCTACGAGGATTTGCTCGGCGCCGGCATCGACGCCGTGATAGTGTGCTCAGAAAACTCCAAACATCGGAGGCTCGTCGAACTCGCGGCGTCGGCCGGCAAACACGTGCTCTGTGAGAAGCCTTTGTCCACGACTTTGGAAGACGGCCTCGCCATGATCGACACTTGCCGGGCCAAAGGCGTCAAGCTGATGACCGCATTCCCGGTGCGTTATGCTCCTCCTATGATCGACGTCAAGGGCATGGTTATGACAGGCCAGTTGGGCGACATCCTCGCCGTCAGCGGCACGAACCGGGGCAAAAACCCGGACGGATGGTTCACCGACATGACCCTGGCCGGTGGAGGGGCGGTGATGGACCACACGGTCCACGTCGCCGACGTGATGCGCTGGATCACCGGAGCGGAGATCACCGAGGTCTACGCCGAGATCGATAACCTGATCTTCGGTAAGGACTACGACGATATGGCCTCACTCACCCTTGGTTTCAGCAGCGGAGTCTTCGGCTCGATCGACCCAAGCTGGTCCCGCCCCAAGAGCTTTCCGTTCTGGGGCGACGTGACGCTGGAGGTCGTCGGCACAAACGGCGTAGTCGGCGTGGACTGCTTCAGCTCCGCGATGAACCTCTATTCCGACAAGACAGGAAGCCACACCTACGAATACTGGGGCGGAAGCATCGACGCGGGGCTTATAAAGAGTTTCGTAGACTCCGTAGCCAACGACACGCCCGTCGAGATCACCGGCGAAGACGGACTCGCCGCGGTTGAAGTCGTCCTCGCGGCCTACGAATCCGCGAAGCGCAAGCAACCCGTCAAACTGCCGCTGAATTGAGGACTGAGAACCTTGGCCCGGATTATTCGCGACGATATCTGTGCGCAAACAGAGTGCGAAACCGAAACCCCTCACCCCATCCCTCTCCCGCTCGGGGGAGAGGGGGCTAACTGGGGCTAACAAGATACGTTATCTCGTAAGACAAAGGTAATCCCC
>JAUSGG010000260.1 GCA_030649165.1 Armatimonadota bacterium | reverse complement strand
AGGGGATTACCTTTGTCTTACGAGATAACCTATCTTATTAGCCCCAGTTAGCCCCCTCTCCCCTGAGCGGGAGAGGGATGGGGTGAGGGGTTTCCGTTTCGCATTCTGTTTGCACGCAGAGGTCATCGCGAATAATCCGGGATAGCGGACAACTTCAGGTCCCAACCCGGAAATCCCGAAACGGGGCGCTTCCTTAGGAGCGGAGCGCCAGCGCAGTCGAGAAATCTGCTTCTCTCGCACCGTGCCTCCGGAAAAAGCAGATTCCTCGTTCCTCGGAATGACGTTGCCCGGCAGGTAATCACCATTCCTGAACTGCTACCAGTCGGATCAGACCGATCGGTCTGATCCATGAAATCGGGTATAATCGAACAACACCAACCAAGGAGACACCGCAATGGCCGGCTTTCGACCCAAGTTCCTGCACGTGCGCATTCGCGTGCGCGACATCGACCGCTCCGTCAAGTTCTACAGCGAGGTTTTCGGCTTCAAAGAGCAGCGCAGAAGCACATCGCCGGCGGGAAATCAGCTCTGCTTCCTTGAACTACCGGGCAACGAAACCCTGATAGAGCTGTGCTGCACTCCCGGCGTCGAGTTCGAGTTTCCCGAGGACATCTTCCATCTTGCGTTCTCGGTCGAGGATCTGCACGAGTTTCGCCGCGGATGGGAGCCGGCGGGGATAGAGTTCTGGCCCGAGGACGGTCCGGTTGGCGAGCGCTTCTACTTCATCGACGATCCGGACGGGTACGAGATAGAGGTGATGAAGGTGTAGACGCGGGAAGCTTCGAGCGATGAGTAACGAGCCAACGCTGAGATCGCTACGGTCCCTGCAGAACGTCTATCCGCGACGGCAGTATTTGCGGCCTTGGACCTGATGAATCGAAGCAGGAGACGGCTCCCTTGACGGCCACATAACTTCCTTCGGCAAACCCCGCGGGGTCCGAGATGACCCTCACTCCAACGTTTTCGCTGCCGCCGGTCGTAGTCCCGTCTCGCCGTCCGCTTCCGTCGTCCACGTAGAAGTACATTGGCGCGGTCGTCTGCCTCTGGGTCACGATGCCGAACACGGTCGCGAACAGACCGATGTTATTCGGGCCTATTCCTCCGACCACCCCGGGAGAGTAGGAGTTGAGTTCCGTTCCCCCGACCGAAGCCGCGCTCAAGACCACTGTGTCCGGACCGCCCGGCCCTGGTGTCGTCTTTATCACACCATTTCCCGTGCAATCGATGAACCGTTCCGACGCGGCGCCGCCCATAACTCCGGCCACATCGACCTCATCGCCGGAAGCCACACTTGCCGATGAGACCACCTTGAGCCCAATCGGGCTCGCCGGTTCCTGAATGTAGAAACTGCCGCTGAATGCGGCGGAGACCAGTTTGCCTCTCAGCGCCTTCACGTCGGAAGACGTTCCGTTGGGAAGGGCCTTTGCGGCCAATATGGTGGCCATGCCCGGCGCCACCTTTATGCCATCGCTCGTTCTGGTCGCGCCCCAAATCCCGTGCCCGGTGCCCGCCTGCACGCTTACGTAATACATTTGATTCTCCGTAAGCGCAATTCCGGAGGCGGTGTGGTCGGTGGAGAGACCGCAGCTTGTCCAGTCCCTGGTTTGCGTCCCGCCAGGCGTTGTGCCGATCGAATAGTGATACTCACCGGCGCCGGCAACCGGATCGAAATAGAAGCGCAGCTTCGACAGACTCGGAGTCCAACCGCCGCCGTCAAAGACGGTCGCTACCTGTCCCGGTTTGAAGTCGAAAATGATGTTGTCGAGAAACGCCTGCTGGGTGGTCAAGTTCGTGTTCCTGTCGCTTGCGATCACGATCTTGGAGATGTTCGTCCCCGAGCCTTTCCAGGAGTAATTTGTCCCCTTGGGGTTCCCATCGAGCCAGAGGTCTATTTTCCTGGTGTCTATGTTGAACCCTATCTTGACGGCGTACCAGATGTTGTTCGCCGCGGTGGTCGTCAAAACGGCGTAGCTTCCCGAGCCGTACTCCACCATCAGCCGGCCCTTCTGGATATGCAGCTTTGCGATTTCCGCGGGCGAGCTGGAACCGAAAACGCTTACCGAGGCGAAGGCCGCTCCCGTTGTCCCCGCCGCGTTTTGCGCAACGTCGAGGGTAAGGTAATAGTAACCGCTGGTCTTCTCCGAACACAGAATCTGGTTTGCAATCGACGCGCCCGACGCTATACAGTCCATAATCACGGCCTTGCCCGCGCCGCCTTTTGCGAAAGATGACTCAACCTGCGCGCTGCCTGCGCCGGATGTGGCCCAGTCTCCCTTGCCGCCCAGATCGCCGTCCGCGTAGCTGTCGAAGCTCTCACTGATCCAGTCCGCCGGGGCGCGTGGACTGGCGGAAGTGAACGCGCCGGGCGAATAACGTCCTGACGCATCGTGAGCGAACGCCGCGTAGAAATAGGCAGGCTCGGTCAACCCTGCGTGCACATAGCTGTCGGAACTGCTCGGGGCTCCCGGCCTGTCGCAGAGAAACGTTCCGTCAGACTCCGACGACGGGTATCCCGCCGTCTTATAACGGACAACCGTGCCGGTGAACCCGGGGGTCATCGGATTTGTCCACGTCAGAGTGATCTGACCTTCGGCGGGAATTGAGGTGAAACCGGAGACCGAATCGGGGGGAGGGTCTGGGCTCAGCGTTATGTGGTCGACTTTCAGATAACTGTTGTCGTTCCAGTAAGTGCGGAATTCGAGATTCTGCTGTCCCACGCTGGTATAGTCCACGTTGAACGCCTGCCAGGCGTTGGCGGCCGCAAACTCCTGACGGCGGATGATCCTCTGAGCGATGATCACGCCGCCCGAGTAAACGTCGAGCGTGGCTACCGGATCGTTGTTGGCCGTATTGTTGTCTATCATCAACCGCCACGCCGCGCGGTAGATTCCCGCGGGTATGCCGTTAAGATAGGGGCCGTAGGTGAGGAACCCAGCGACGTCCTGCGTGACATTGGCCGACCAGAACAGTCCTTCTTTTCTCCCGATCGCGTGAGCCACCTGCTCGGAATACTCGGCCTGATACCTTCTGATGGTCCAACTCGTTCCGCCAATGGCGTCGCTGATATTGTTGGCCACATCCTGCTCAACGCTGTCCAACTGGGCGAAGAGCCTTCCGTAAGTATCCGACATGCAGAAGGACCTCTGCAGGCCACCCCCCGATCCGTTGTGCAGACACCAACCGGCTGCTTCCGCGGCCTTCCCGCCGCTGTTGTCGCGGTAGTAGTCCTCTTGAACCGGATCATAAGAGCCGTAGCTTCTTCTGAACGGCTCCTGCAAATGGACAGGAATTCTCGTGCCCAGGTTGGTCATCCAGGTGACGCAGGTCCTCACTGTGCCGAAGGTCTGCGCGGCGCAGCCCGACTCGCGGCAGAGGTGGGGAGAGATGAACTGGCAGCCGCTGGTGATATAGTTGTTCAGATCGCCTTGGCTGGTGGGCGTACCGGACGCAGTGCAGATCCTGTTGGGGTCGATGGCCTTTATGGCGCTTATGATAGACGCCACATCGGTGTAGCTTATGTATCTCGAGTCTCCGACATGCCGCTCGTTGCCGACATCGATATAGACATTCCTGTAGGGCAGCAGATGCGTGGCTATGGTTTGGGCGCACGCTATGTACTGGCTCATCGTGCTTGCGCCGCTGTCACGGGACATGGTCACATCCACTATCATGCCTCGACTGTTCGCCTCGGTGATGATGGTCTTGAGCCTCGACATATACGGTTCTCTTACGTTGCCGCTGAGATCTGTCACCGCACCATTCGAGCAGCCTCCCCAGAAGGTCCACACGCGAATCCAGTTCATGTCCCTGGCAACCATATCGTCCAGGTCCTGCGTGACCCAGCTTGGAGTGCTGATGGACGTTCCTGAGTAGTAGCTTATGCCGTTGAGATACTTGGGGACACCGTCAATAGTGAAGAACCTGCCGTCGGCGGAGATTCCCAGTGTAACGCCAACAACCGGCGCGCCCATAAATACGAGGAGCGCCGCGTAGAGGAGTAACTGCGCCTTTCCCATTCTCCTGACACCTTCCTTGTCGTGCGCGCACGATTCGTCGGAGCCGCTTTTCCGGCAGGGGAAGCAAGAGGCGATTGCTGTTGTGAAATACAATTCGGGGCTGCCGGCAAGCGTCCGGTCTTATATGGCTCGAGACGCCGAGGTTTCGGCGGAATCCGCCAAGCGTCCCACACTTTAATTCTTAGCACACCGGGCAGGCGTTTGTCAAGGTCTTGGGTAAGGTCTTGGGTAAGAGTTCAGGCTTGGCGAGTAAGTATCTCTTCGCTGCTCACTTTCGGGAGACGACGAGCGTAATCCCCTCTCCCTTGAGGGAGAGGGTGAGGGTGAGGGTGAAAGTTCTCTCCATTTCTGAACTGTTACGCCGGGAGACATTAAGCTGCACTGCGACCCGAACGCGATCTCGACGTTCCAGGAATACCTCAATGATCATGCGTCGCAGGAAACACGCGCTGTTGGCCAGGCCGCGATCGACAAGTCCATCGCAAAATGGATCCCCTGGCAGCGAATAGGTCGCGCGTCCTTCGGGGCCAAGTCAACGCGGGCCGGCGCGACGTTTACTGTTGAGTATTGAGTTCCCCAGGGCGGGTCACATCGGGAAAACCCCACCCCGCGGTTTGAGAATTTATTCCCGAAGCTGAGGTTAACCGACTCCCTCTCCTCACAGGAGAGGGCTGGGGTGATGTCAAGTGTTAGAACCACATTTCCGTCCAGCCCTTCGGCCGGACCTTGTTCTCCCGTCCGATCTATTTCCCATCCGCGTTTATCTGCGTTCATCCGCGGTTAAAGCGGAAGATCAGCCTTCGTGCTGGTAGACGTCCCATCCCATATAGTTGCCCAGCGCTTCGGCAATCGCGTCGGCTACCAGCGACACGTTGATCGCCACGTGGTGTTCGTAGCCATTCTCGCATATGTGGCGCAGCAGTCCCTGCAAGTCGGGCACGTCCACGACGCCGTATCCGCCGAACGTGTCGAGCGGGTCGTTCGTCAGCTTGCCCTCGCCAACGTAGGCGCGGACCATACCGAGGCTGTCGTCGGTCGAGACCCGGCAGTAGGTGAACGGGCCGGGCCTCAGGCGTCCGACCACAGTCCCGTAGGCGTTCTCGGCGCCGACCGTCCCGGCGATGATCGCCTGGTAGTCCATCTTGGCCGTCTCAAAAAGCGACTTGGGCAAGTTGCTGCAGTGGAAGACCACGGCCTTGTCCGGATCGCTCCCGTAGTTGTTGTTCCAATCGACCAGCGCGCTCGGCGCGCCCGATGCGAGCTGGAGCGCCAGCATACCGATGACGCCGGTGATGTCGGTCTCGCACGCGCTGGGCTGCAGCACGTTCGTCATCATGCTCATTACCGCGCACGGGACTATGCCGAAGAACTCCTCCATCGCGGTCCAGCACTGGATCGCGGTCGCCGACAGCCGGCTCTCCCGCATCCAGTCCTGAACGACCACCCCGAACTTCGCCATTTTCGTCAACGCCGCCGGGGGAACACCCGCCGTCGGCACGTATGATGTGATCTCCTCCAGTTTTGCCTTTACCCGAGCGTCGTCATCCTTGAGCCGATCGGTGCGGCCAAATGCCTCGAACAAATCCAGCGTCTCAACACTGATCTTCGACTCTTCCAGCAGCTTCTCGCTGAACCGCACCGTATTGAACGCCGCCGGCCTGGCGCCGAGCATGCCAAGGCGGACTCCGTCCAGACCTCGCACCACACGGCACGTTGCCGCGAACTTGCGCAGGTCCTCGCGGAACCTGTCGTTAGCCGGATCGACGCAGTGGAGAGTGGTAAGCGAGAACGGTACGCCGTACTGCGCGAGGTTATTGCAGACCGACATCTTGCCGCAGAAACTGTCGCGCCGGTGTTCGACCGTCATTCGGTGTGCCGTATCAGCAAATGCATGGACCAGCACGGGCACGTTAAGACCGGACCACCGGATGGTGTTCGCAACGCCGCGCTCGTCACCAAAGTTGGGCAGGGTCACCAGGATGCCGTCGATCTTATCAGTGTGCTTCTTGAACAGCGCCGCGCACTTTTCGGCGTCTTGAAGAGTCTCCACGGAGCCGAACGGCGTCTCTTCCGTGCCCAGGACGACGGCCTCTATCCCCTCATCAGCCAGCGCCTTCAGTATCTCCTTGCGCCCGCTGTCGCAGAGGTGGGTAGGGAAAAACCCGCGCGTGCCGATTATGATGCCCAGCGTGGTCTTTTTCATAAGTCCTCCTGTATCGGTTGATGGTTGACGATTGTGCCCCGGGCGGGAGGCTGGATCTAACAACCTGAACAAATATATAGAACCGCGGCCGAATTGTCCAGGAGTACGGCATTTGCCAGACGCAGCCAAGCTGCGTACAATGCCTCATCGCTGTATTGCTAGAGGCATAAGCAACATCATGTTGTGACTCTGACACCATTCTCACGATCACCGACGTGATCATAGACGCGCGGCTGCGGCACGCGATAGAGGTAAGCTCGCGCGCGACGGTGTCTTCCGTGCGAAACTTCGCCGGAGAAGTGGCCTCCGTTCCCATATACATGGGGTTCGGTCTTGTTGCCGGGAAGTGGGGATACCAGGGCGGGTTCATAGCGTCTGCCGGCGTGATGGTTCTGGTGGGTTTCTTGTATTCTACGGCGTTCGTCAAACGCCGGGTCTGTACAGGCCGGGACCGGTAAAGTCCGCCCAGCCGTAAGCGGCTGGGGTTGTTGCCAACGTTCTTTGATATATAGCTTGGCAATTGGGCAATGAGTTGATTCCACATCCACACCATCTATATAGGGCGCGTGTGGAATGTGGAATTCTTCGGCACGCGGCCACGGGCCGTTGTTGCCAGTTGCCAACCTCTATGTAGCGCTGTAGTTTGGCAACAACTTGCCTGGCGTGATGCTCGGGATTTCGGCTGTGGATGGCGGCGACTTTGGACGATGGCCGCGCCGATTGTAGAGCTTTGTCACTTTGGCGTGCATGTATGTGTGTTACAAAGTGACAAACTGATGCATGGCCGTCGTTGCCAGGTTTCTTCTGTGTCCGCCGGGCGGGCGGAGGGTTTTCGCTTGAGCGTCTCAGTTAACATCAAGCATCATACCCTATATAGGCGTGATGCTTGATGCTTAGACCCATCGCGGTTGTTTACGCCGGGGCTAATGCTCCGGCCCGGGGTGGGGCTGTGGAATGTGGAATTCTTCGACACGCAGCCATGGGCCGTTGTTGTCAGTTGCCAACCTCTATGTAGCACTGTGTGTGCGCCCAGCCGAAGGTGGCACGGGTGAGCAGGAATGACCGGATTACGTCTTGCATTGCGAAAGGTGGACTGGTAAGATATGTCTGTCTGGCTCTGGTGCGAATTCCACGACCCGGCGGCAGGGCCTTTCCAGGGAGAATCATGACGCAGCCAGCACTTGAATCGCCACTGACTGAAGCGATCGCTATCTCTACGCCGGCGGCATTACCTGATGCGACCACAAGAAAACGCAACGGAGAAGCAAACAAGTTGCGTGATAAGGACAGGCCTGTGCATGACTGGTACAGGTTTGTTCTCTCGTATCCTCCCCACTTCGTGCGCGATTACCTGAAACGCTTCGGAATCGGGGATGGCTGTACTGTCTTAGACCCGTTCTGCGGCACTGGCACAACGTTGGTGGAATGCAAGAAGCTGGGCGTCGAGAGTATCGGTCTGGAAGCCAATCCCCTACCGTGCTTCGCGAGCAGAGTCAAGGTGAATTGGAGCGCCAACCCCTCCGAACTGGTCAGCCATGCGCGGAAGGTGGGCGACATAGCGCTGACTGAGATTCGCTATAGCGCTCCAAGACACAGGGCCGATCTCGAACTCGTGTGCGACCGTCCCGACCTGCGCACCCTCGATCCGGAGCAGATGAAGCTGCTGCTCAGCAACTCAATCAGCCCTCTGCCTCTGCACAAGACACTCATTCTGCTCGATTGCTTGAATCGCGAGATCGACGACAGATTCCACGATCACGAGCGGCTCGCTCTGGCCAACGCACTGGTGCGAAAGATTGGAAACCTGCATTTCGGTCCCGAGGTGGGGGTGGGCAAGCCCAAGTCCGATGTCGGCGTCGTCGAAGAATGGTTTCTTGAGGTTCTTAGGATAGCGAGAGACTTACGGGCGTGGCAAGAGGCAGCAGGTGTCCGCTCAACCGTTCACTGCGCGGACGCCCGCGACGTGGCGAAGGCGTTGGAACCGGCTAGCGTAGACGCTGTTATCACTTCTCCTCCCTACCCGAACGAGAAAGATTACACTCGAACAACTCGCCTCGAATCCGTCCTGCTGGGCTTCATTCACAGCAAAGACCAACTACGGGCCCTCAAGAGAAGGTTGGTCCGCTCCAATACCCGGGGGGTGTACAAAGAGGACGACGATGAACAGTGGGTAGCCACCCATCGTGAGATACAAGACATTGCCGAAGAGATAGAATCTCGTCGGATCGCAATGGGCAAGACGTCGGGATTTGAACGGCGGTATGCGAGAGTTACTAGACTGTACTTCGGGGGCATGGCGAGACACTTGGCTGATCTGCGCGCCGTGTTGAAGCCCGGAGCTCAGTTGGCTTACGTGGTGGGTGATCAGGCGTCCTACCTGCAGGTGATGATTCGAACGGGACAGCTACTGGCGGACATCGCCCAGTCTTTAGGCTACGAGGTGGTCGCAGTTGATCTTTTCCGTACTCGGTTGGCGACCGCGACCAGGCAAATGCTTCGAGAAGAGGTTGTTGTGCTACGTTGGAGCGGGGATAGGTCGGACGAGGAGAGCTGAGTGGAGAGCACGAGCACTAAGAACCGGTACAACCAGATCATGGAAGAGGTATTCAGACGCCACTGCACCCCGGGGGCCAAGAAGGTGACGTTTGAACGGCAAAGCATCTTCGAAGTCTGTCACGATTTGGGCATCGCACCGCCGAAGAACGCCGGCGATGTAGTGTACAGCTTCCGTTACCGGAACGAACTTCCAGAGTCCATTAGCTCGTGTGCGCCAAAGGGAATGGAATGGATCATAATGCCGGCAGGCCCGGGCCGCTACTCATTCGTACCGACCGCCCGCGCCAGAATAGTGCCATCCCCACTGATCAGTGAGACGAAGGTGCCCGACGCCACCCCCGGTGTGATAGAGAAATATGCTCTTTCCGATGAGCAGGCTCTCTTGGCCAAGCTGCGCTACAACCGCTTGATCGATATCTTTACAGGCGTGACCTGCTATTCCCTACAGAATCATCTGCGGACAACGGTGCCGGACATGGGGCAAGTGGAGACGGATGAGGTATACGTTGGCGTGGAGAGGAGAGGGACACACTATGTATTCCCTGTTCAGGCAAAGGGAGGCAAGGACAAGCTTAGCATCGTTCAGATAATCCAAGACTTCTACCTCTGCCAAGCCAAATTTCCCCACCTCATCTGTCGTCCTATCGCAGCACAGTTCATGGGGGATGATCTGATCGCGCTGTTCGCCTTCGAGCAAAGCGACGACGGGTTCGCGGTGGAAGCTGAGAAGCACTATCGTCTCGTCCCGCCAGACTTGATATCGGCGGACGATCTGGAGTCCTATCGCCAGCGGTCGCAGTAGTGCCCACTGTGGCTGCCGAACTGCCTTCCCCACCCCACACCCAATCCCGGACTGCCGCTCCGCCATTACCACCCGGCGAAGCCCACTTCGAGCGGAACGCTTCTCCTCAGCGTTGTTTCTATCATCACCTCATACACCTATAGGCCTGATAGGATGATAGAAACTCCGGCGAGGCGCGGTGAGAGGCGGCGCTTATCGGTATTCGACAAAGCTGTTAAAACTGACCGAAGAATGGCGGAAATCGGCGTAAACCGCACTGTAACCGACGACTTTCCAATCGAAACCGCCGCGAAACAGCGCAAAACCATGCGGAAAGTGAGTGCGCGGCAGCAAACAGTCAGCGGCGAGCCTTGGGCTCCATCACCCGACACCCAATACCCATCACCGCAAATGTCTCTACCGTGGGCTGCCGCCTATCATCGTATCGAGAACGGAGACTCTCCAGACCGTATGCGACGCGATTGCTCGGGCGTAATCCGCCGGCGCCTCCTCTCAGATCGACCGCGCGGACATGTATCACCCAGTCGTCAGCTCCCGGTGGCTTGGTGAACGTTTGCACGGCCCCGCCGCGCACGGTCTGGGGCTCGGCCCAGACGCCGGTCTTCGGGTCGTAAAGGCGATAGGTGGCGGAATCGGTGACATCCCGCAGGTCCACTCTTACGGTCTCGTCGTTCAGAACGTAAACCACGTATTCAACGCTGGTCTTGGCCAGGCAGGAGTTGACCTTGTTGTTGCTCACCAGGCCGTGCTGCGGGGTCATCTCCCAGAACTTGACCCCGGATTCCTTGATGAACTTCGCGAGGTTGCGGTGGTAAGTGACCGTGTCGAGGCTGAAAGCCCGTTCCCAGTAATCGTCGCCGAAGCCGCCCCAGCCGGCAGCCCCGCCGGTGAACGAGTACCATACGCATCGGCGCAAGTCGTCGGGGGAAGCTTCCATCAGATCGGAGCCGTCGGGGTCCAGCCAGAAGAGGCAGCCTCTCCCGACCAGGCCGTCGAGCGTTTTCTTTACGTCCGCGGGACTGTTCGGGTTGTGCTCGCACCAACCGTCGGCGTTGTACGCGAGCCGGCCTCCGCTCTGGGTGATAATCTTTCCGCTGTTGCGCTTGACGTAGTCGATGACGGCGGCGTTCCAGTCGGCCCGGGAGCCGAGCAGCTCATTGCCGATCTCGAAGAAGACGTTGTCGTAGCCCTCGGTCACGGCAAGCGCTTTGTCGATGAGCTTGCGCTGATAGCGCCCGACGCCGGTGTTGTTGCGGAAATCGTTCGCGCGGTAGAACTCGCCGTTCTCGTCCGCGTTGCCGTCCTGGTTCACGTCGAGGTCGCCGTAGTAGTCCTTGACCTGGTCCTTGACGTTCCAGAACGAGTTGATCCAGCGGTGCTTTTCGGTCCCGCCTCGATAATCCACACCGTCGAACAGGCAGACGTGCAGCATGACCCCATTCCGCCGCGCCAGTTCGGCATGGTATCTCAGCCCTGACCAGAAGACCGGGTTCCATTTGTCGAGATCGACCTTGCCGTTGACGTATTGGAAGGCGATCGGCGTTGGATCGCGCTCCCAATAGTTCGTCCCCTCGCCGCCGAGAGCGTTGATGCCAAGGCTGAAGCGGAGGTAGTTGATGCCGTAGGGCGCGCCTTTGACGATCATATCCGAGTAACGCTGCGGCGAGTCGTTGTAATAGCCGGGAGCGACGGACGCCCAGCAGTAGTAGCCGATGAAGAAGACCGGCTTGCCGGATGCGTCTGTGAGGTAGCGTTTGGACGGATGGACGCCGATCGGGGACGCAAGGACCGAGCCGGCGAGCAGCGCGGTCATGAGACATGCGGCGCCGAAACGAGCGACGCCGCGGCGCGGGAATGAACTGAGAAGAAGGGTTCTCATATCTTCGGCCTCTTTCTTTGCTTCGTTTTATGCCGGTTGGTTACAAAGGACTCTTCTTGTAACCCCTTGTGTTCGGGTCCGCGCAGCTCTGGAGGCAGACCGCGTCGATGATGATCGGCGCGGCGGGAGCGCCGCCCGTCCACTCGATCTTGAGAACGTGCCGGCCCTGAGTCAGGCTTGCCGTCCAGCCGGGACGCCACGACAGGTTATGGGCGGAGTAGGGCTGGCGGGTCATTCCAAGCTCCATGTCGGTATAAGGGCAATTCTCGAGTTTCGCCGGCTTGCCGTCGACCAGGCAGGTGTATTGCCGCAGCGCGCGGCCTGAGTCGCAGGCGACGCGGATCAGATACGTGCTGTCCCGCGGAAGATCGACCTGAAACTCGGCCTTAGAGCCGCCGCCCTCGCCGCCCAATCGCAAAAGCGTTTCGCTATAGGTTCCGTCCCCCTTCAAGTCCGGCGTCGGCGCGGGCTTGCGCGCCGCATCGGCTGTTCTCAGAACGACCGAGTCGATGGGCCCAACCGGCGGAACGGGATAGACCGACGTGACAAAGGCTTCGATCTCATCGGCAGTCAGGTCGTAATGGTTCTTCGAGATGACCTTGCCGGACGCGTCCTTCAGCGCCAGTTCGGCCAGAAAGCCGCCGGGGATGTGAAAGATGTCGCCCAGTTCCGCGCCTTTGAAGACCTCGACGGTCGAATCCGGCGGCAGATCGAAGCGTCTTGAAATCTCAACCACGATCTTGCCGCCGCGGTCGGTAATCCGGCATTTCAGTACGCAGTCGGTCCAACCGCGGTCCCAGTAATCGTTGATAACACGAACGTCCTCCGCTCCACGGAAATCGAAGAAGAGGATCGGCAGGACCTGCCGGCACGCTTTCTGGACGCTGTAGTAGGCTTTGCGCGGTCTGCCGTTGAAGTTGACGATGCCGAGGAATGCCGTGGGCATGGGATCGTCGAATCGGCAGTGAATTGCCGCGGTCGTGGGATCGAACCGCTGCGCGCGCATGTTTTCGAACATGAACTTCATAAACTGGCGGAGCCACCGCTCGCTCGGCTCGATCTTATCGAGGATATAGTCCCGAACTCTGGCCGTTGACCAACCGTTCGATGGGCAGTCCCAGAACACAGGCCCATCGGAATAGCGATACGAGGTCCAAGTCTCCCAGAAGTAGTCGGCAAAACCGAACTTGAGTGGAATGCCGCCGGCCATTTCCTCCATTTCATCGACCGTTGACAGCCCGTATGCGCCGACTTCGCTGACAAAGCCGAGTTTCAGGCCGGTCCAGAAGAAACTGCGGCGGGACATCTGGGGCGGGGTTATATTGGGGTAGATGTGGATATCGAAGTCACCGCCTCCGCAGGCGCGGGTCATAGGCCGCGTGCCGTCGAGGTCGCGGATGACCGAGGTTATCCTGTCGCTGAACTTGGCCTGTCCGCCTTCGTTCCATGCCGACCAGCCTATGACCGAAGCGTGGCCGCGCGTCTGAATGACCGTATCGCGCACGATGCTCAGGACGTCGTCGCGGACGGGCTGCGAATCGGAGTAGCCCCACTGAAGCGGCATCTCCTGCCAGATCATCATCCCCATCTCGTCGCAGAGTTCGTACATGTCGGGTGAGGATTGATGGCCTACCATTCGGACCAGATTGAGATTTGCGTCTTTCTGAAGCTGAATCCGCTGCCGGTATCCGGTGCGATCCATCATCGACATCCAGTGGATATCGTCGTTCAGCATACCCTTTATGAAGACGCGCCGATGATTAACGTAGACGCAATGCCGGCTTTCGTCGAAGCCGATCTCGCGGACACCGACGCGGGAGAAATGTGTGTCGAGAATCTCCTCGCCGCGCCGGACCTCGACCTTGAGCGTGTAAAGGTTGGGCTCGCCCTGCTCCCACGGATGCCAGAGCGCGGGATCGTCGAGTTCCAGATGGATTTCAACCGCGGTTCGGCCCGACAGTTCGACCTCTTTGGCCGCGGCGGGCGCCCAAGAGGAAGCGAGCGCTCGGTCGCCTTTGACGCAAGGCGGCAGCAGACTGCAGACGGCAAGCGCTTTGCCGCCGGCTTCGACCGCCGGGTTGAGTTCGAACCGCACGGCAACGTTCGCGCGCTTCAGATCTTTGCTCACCGCGCTTGTCGTCCAGACGTTTTCGATGCCTACGTCGCCGCGGCCTGTGAGCGTAACCGGACGGAATATGCCGCCCGTGCACCCCTCTTCGTTGTAAGGCATCGCAATATCGTCCTGGCTGTTGCCTTTGATGATGGTCTTCTCCGGCGCGTAGCCGGGATCGACCGGGCTGTCTACCCGGACGACTATGATGTTCCTTTCGCCTTTCCTGATCAGCGCGGTCCCGTCCAGCTTGAACGCGGAAAAGGCGCCCGTGTGGCGGCCTGCGTACTTCCCATTCACCCATACACGGGCGTCGTAGTCTACGCCCCTGAAATGAAGCTCCAGTACGCTGCCTGGGAAGCCGGCGGGAACGTCGAACTCGCGTCTGAACCAGACGACTCCGTGGTAGTCCAATCCCTGCACGTACCACTGCGAGGGCACGGGCATGGTCTTCCAGCTCGAAGCGTCATAGTCTTCGGCGAAGAACGCCTGGCGAATGCCGCGGTTGGCCGGGTCGGTCGAATACCGCCAGCGTCCGTCGAGGGATAGGATGCGCTTCTTGTCCAGCATCGAAGCGACGGGCGAAGGACCGGCCTTCGGCGCGCCACTGGGGTAAGGCTTGACGACCTTACCATTGTAGGCCAGCGCGTTCAGCCGCGGGCCGGACTGCCGGAGAGTAAGCCCGGCGAGGACCAGGGCTGCCTTTGGATAGACGCAGCAAAACGTCAGGCTCTCGATTGGCTCGCGTGGATGCTTCAGTCGATAGCCGAACATGAGAAGCTGCTTTCTCGGCCTGACCGGAAGGTCCTCGCCGAGATGATAGTGAAGCTCCTGGTCCTCAGCCACATCTCTGAATCCGAACGCGAACTCGGCATCCGGCACGAACTGGCGGCCGTAACGGCAATCCGCGACATTCCTTCCGGCAATCAGCGGGATGCTCTCTCTCGCGCCGTTCTTGTACAACACGACGTATTCGCCGACAGGAGTTTCGACATCAGGCGACGTATCAAAACCGTCGCCGACGTGTCCCAGACAGAAGACCTCCTCGGCCCTTGCGCCTCCCAAGGGGATAGTGACCTCCGACGGCCACTTTTCCCCCTCGATCGGTTCACCGTGGGCCTGAAGCTCGTATATCACGGGGCCGTGCGCGCCGTCGATAGTGGTTCGCACGTCCAGATAGACGCCCGTCGCGATCGTCTTTTCGACAGGGAAGCTGATCCACTTGCCCATGCGGTTCTCGTCAGCCACGTGGGCGATCTCCCGGCGGTCGCCGTTGGAAAATATGAGCCCAATGGAATAGTCTTTCGGGGCGTGTCGAGGTTCCTTCCAACCGAGAAACCGGACGCTGTCAACACGGCGGGGCCGGCCAAAGTCGATCCAGAGCCTGCCCGATGGACTGTTCTCTCCGGCGTACCAATAGCTGGTGTCGCTGCCGTCGTTAGCATAATCGATCGCCCCGTTACCGGGTTGTTGCCGGTCCGCGCGCGCGACCCCGCCGGCCGGCGCGGAGGAGACCGCCTGCCGGACTGACGGAGTCCAATCCCGCCCCGCGACTCGAATGTTGCCCGCGTCCGGCTGATAGAGGAACGGAACGCCATGCCGTTTCCAGATGTTCATGTCGAATCCGGCGTAGGCGAAATACCCGATCTCATAGAGATTGTATGCGGCGTCGTTCTTCAAGGGTTTCAAGTCGACGCATCGGAATCCGCCGACCTTACACCAGCCGTTCGGCGATTGTTGGGCGTTTGCCGAGACAGCGCAGAGTGCGAGAAGAATCAAGAGGAGAATCAACATAGTCCGTTCCGCGGTCATCGCTAAACGCATTATAGTTGGCGGTGGAGAAGTGGGTCAAGAAAATATGCCGGCGGGAGTGAGTTCAGTTTCGCGGGAATGTCATTCCGACCGAAGTGGAGGAATCTGCTTTTTCCGGTTGCGTCACGGTCAAAAGCAGATTTCTCGACTTCGCTGGCGCTCCGCTCCTAAGGAAGCGCCCCGTTTCGGGATTTCCGGGTTGGGACCCGAAGTTGTCCGCTATAGCATACGTATGGCGCCCAACCCTCAAATCCCGAAACAACGGGGTAATGGTGAGTACCTGCCGGGCAACGTCATTCCGAGGAACGAGGAATCTGCTTTTCCCGGTTGCGCGTACTCAAAAGCAGATTTCTCGACTCCGCTGGCGCTCCGCTCCTAATGAAGCGCCCCGTTTCGGGATTTCCGGGTTGGGACCCGAAGCTGTCCGCTATAGCATGCGTATGACGCCCAACCCTCAAATCCCGAAACAACGGGGTGGTTCCTTTCCGAAATAACCACGCCTGCGGGGTCGGTTGCTCGAAATGACATTCAGCGCCACGTACTTCCTATTCCTGAACTGTTATTCTTCCAATGTTATTGCCGAGCGATTATGTCCCCTCTATTGCAGAGCGAAAATGTCCCCTTAATGTCTGTCAAGCTATCCTAGTTGCGCCGATCCTGGATCCGTTTCCGGCTCGCCGAGCTGTTCCTTT
>JAUSGG010000259.1 GCA_030649165.1 Armatimonadota bacterium | reverse complement strand
TGACCTCGGCCGGCACATCGATGCGGGCGTCTGCCCTGGTGGAAGAGAGGCGCACCGCTGTAACGCATGTCAAGGCGTCGTCGCCCGTTGTCATAACGAGTATGCGTCCGTCACAGAAGAAATTTGCGTGCGTAGGCCCTGTAAGAGGTAACTGTTCACGATTTGGTAGACTGTCGGTCGTTATTCCTCCGTCCTCGGAAGAAGACGAGCGTAATCCCCTCTCCCTTGACGGGAGAGGGTTAGGGTGAGGGTGATACAATTCTACCCATTCCTGAACTCTTACCGTAAGAGTTCAGGCTTGGTGAGTGGTATCTCTTCGCTGCTCACTTTCGGGAGACGACGAGCGTAATCCCCTCTCCCTTGAGGGAGAGGGTTAGGGTGAGGGTGAAAGTTCTCTCCATTTCTGAACTGTTACTGCAACCCTTACCGACCCTTACCGACAGGGCGGGTGTGCGTCAGGATAATGGTAAGACACGATTGCATATCTTCGTGTGCCGGCCTGAATGTTCCGCCCCCATAACCACAATCTTGACGCGCACCCCGACAGGGTTTACGCATTAGACGCAGCGTGAGTGATGTAGGAGGTTCTCTGGACCTCCGCCGGCGGGGTTCGTGGGGCGCACATCCGTTTCGTGCTTTCCTAAGTTTTCGTGTTTCCGTGGTTAAATCCTGAGTGTCTTGGCCACCTTGAGTATGGGAAGCGCCCGATCCCCGGTTATCATCGGTTCGGAGAGGGTAAGAACGATTCGTTATGTCGGGACCTGTTCAGTGACTATTGACATATAGCTGCCGTTCCTGATAGGGTAGCTCAGTAGTAGGGATGCTGCGAGATCTGGCCGAAACCTATATAAGGTGGTGCTTCATGGACGAAGTTCCTTTCGAAGTACACGTGAGCCGCCGCGAGCGACTCCTGGCCGTAAAGGTTTCCGGTGAGCTCGATTTCGCCAATTTCTCAAAGTTGGACGCCATCCTGCGGAGAGAGTTGGCCGAGGCCAACGTCAGACTGGCACTCGACTTCAGCGACGTTACTTTCCTCGACAGCGAAGGCCTGAAAGTCATCGTGAAAGCTTACCGCCGCATAGCCGATGCCGGTGGCGAGATATCCATCACCGGTTGCAGCGACACGGTAGGCAGATTGTTCGACATTCTCGGGCTTCGGAACGTTCTAGGGGTCACAAGAAGAGAAACGGGTTGAGGTAAGCGTTTCCGGTTCATACCGCTGCCATGCTCCTTGCTGCTCGATCTCCTCGCGTACGCGCACAACACTGACTATCTCCAGCCCCATGCGTCGTAGAGGCAGGCTGTTCACCCGCCATCTTGGGATATACCGGAACGGATTGCGAGTAAAACCGTCGCTTGCCAACGCGAAAAGGATCAGAGCGCAGGTCATGAACAGAAGCAGAAGGGACGCAATCACCGCTTTTCTCGCCTGGTCGCGCCGGAGCAGCACTGAGTTCAGTCGCACACGTCCGCTGTAGGGGCGGTGGGTCCACTCGAAAGATTTCTCCTCGATTACCTCTTCTCTGGTGCGGATGCGCGGCCCGAACAGGCTGTTGATGCGGTCATATCTGGCGCGCCGTCGAGCGTCCCCCAGTAACTCGTAGGCTGCGACAATCTCTTTGAGTCTCTCAGCGGCTTCGGGATCGTCGGGATTCGAGTCCGGGTGGTTAGCCTTGACCATTCGACGGTAGGCTCGTTTTACCTCCGCATGGGTGGCTTCCTGCGATATCCCAAGGCATTCGTAGTAGTCCAGCTTAGCCATTTAAGCGTCACTACTCTTATTATAGTGCAGTCGCTTCAAAACTCAAGGGGCGTAACAGTTCAGGAATAGGAAGTACGTGGCGCTGAATGTCATTTCGAGCAACCGACCACGCAGGCGTGGTTATTTCGGAAGGGAACCACCCCGGTGTTTCGGGATTTGAGGGTTGGGCGTCACACGCATGCTATACCGGACAGCTTCGGGTCCCAACCCGGAAATCCCGAAACCGGGCGCTTTCTTAGGAGCGGAGCGCCGGCGTAGTCGAGAAATCTGCTTCTGTAAAGCAGCCGGAAAAAGCAGATTCCTCGTTCCTCGGAATGACGTTGCCCGGCAGGTATTCACCATTCCTGAACTGTTACCAAGGGGCCTGTTGTCGGTTCACGGTTGACGGTTGTCAGTTGTCAGACCGGCGGGACAGGTCCCGCCTCCTCCGACTCCTCCGACTCCCCCGGCTCCTTCGACTCCCCCGACTCCCCAGACTCCTTCGACTCCTTCGACTCCTTCTTACAACTCCACAGCCCTGCGAATCCGCGGGTCGAGCGCCTCGAACCTCTCGATATACTCCGTCCGTTCCAACCGAAGGTCTCCGATCAAGCCTTCCGCCTGTTCAATACTGTAGAACTTCGATAGGCCAAACCTGTTCACGTCGGCTCCGTCTATCGACTTCGGGATTTGCACCTCCCAGAACGGGTGATCTTCCCATTCGACCGTCTCCCGGGCGATCGCTCGGATTATAGAGGCCATTTCGGGAATCTGGACTCTGGTGACCTTCTGCTTGATCACCTTGGACCCATCCAGGTTCCTCTGCACGATCTCGCCAACGCCCCCGGTGTTCAGCATGAAGCACTGAATCTTCTCCGGATGCGATTTCACGAACTCGTAGAATATGTTGCCTTCCTGAGACTCGTCGCCTATGATGAACGGGTTAGTGCCGACTTCTCTGACGGATTCGCCGGCGCGGCGGGGATCGCCGCCGGAGCTTTCTATGGACTCGCCGAGCATGAACGCCGCGGCTGCCTGTTCGGGGGTGAGTCTGGACGCAATCGGCACGACAGTATTCCGACGCACGATGAACGCCATGATCAAACCATCGAGATCATCGACCGGAGGCAGGTTTACGCCTTCGCTCGCGCACGCGCCCAGATCGGCCCGCTGAATAATGCCCCGGCCGTTCGCGGTCAGAGTTTCATCGTCGAAAAACACGTTCCCCAAGTAGTCGACCATAACGTTTTCGAGGATCGCGTCACGTTTGGTCGCAGCCGAATAGAGCAGCGGCTGAATATTGGGGTCCAGTCCCTCGGTCTTGATGTAGAAACCCCTTTCCGTCCCGAGCGCTGAGCCGTCCCTGCGCCAGAAGACCACGTCGTCCTGGACTATCTCCACTCCCTCGTCGTCTAACGTCAGGTTGTGGTTATGGCAGGCATGAGTGGTCTTGCCGGTCGCGGTAAGGCCAAAGATGATCATCCCCAACCGGCGCACTCTGCCGTCCCTGTTCCTCGCGTGAATTATCTTGGTCCCCGCATGCAGGCCCAGCATCCCCTGCTGCTTGGCGTGCCACATCGCCATACGCAGGAAACCCTTCTTCGCCTCGCCGTAGTAGTCTGAGCCAAGGACGTACGTTACGCCGATTTCCGGGAATACCAGGATTTGCCGGTCTTTCTCCTGCCACTCCGGCACATAGACGATGTTGAAGTGGGGCCCGGGAGTATCGGCCTTGGGAAAGAGCGTCTGCCCCACCATGTGCGACAGCCGCACGCTCTCCTTACGATACGTGGACACGTACAGAGTGCAGTGGGGCGTGAAAGACGAGTTCTCACCCATCGTCGCGTCAACACGAACGAGAGGCGCTTTGCGGAAATACTCGTCAGCGAGGCGCAGAGTCTCCGGGAGATTCTGCAGGATTTCTTTACGCTTCTGAGTCAGTTTCGACTGGGCAACACCGGGTCCGCCGACGTAAACGGTGAGGCCCGCGCTGCGGTTCTTGATTGTAGAGGTGAAGTTGTAGTTTCCGAACCTCGTGGGGAGGCCGAAAGCCTCGGCCTGGCTTCTGATCTGTTCGGGAGAGAGACTGACGACGTTGGGCCTTTCGCCCAGGTCGTCGATGGCCTGCGCGACCTGCTGCAAACACCTTTCCATTTCCAACCTCCGTTTCCTGGTCCCCGAGAGGCCAAGGCTTCGCGTCGTGCGAACAATTTGCCTCCGGAGAAGAAGCGGCGGGTCGGTGAGGGATAGCCGTCCGCAGCCACTTCAGCTTTGTTAATTGTAGGGAACTGATGGGGTTGCAGTCAAGTGGAACCGAATGGCTGGTGGTTAGTATCGGGAGGTTATTGGCTCTGTCCCTGTTTACTCCGAAACGAGCCCGATCATCACGCGTCGAATACGCGCCGCCAGTCTCCCTGTTCTTCTACCTCACGCTTGCTGCTTCACTGTGCGGAGCAGGTTGTCATCTCGCAGGAGAGGCGTGAGTTTCAATACCGGAAAGAAGGTTGCTGTCCGACACGCGGTTAACGTGTATTCGAACAACGGTTTCAAGGCGCAAGTCGCCGGCGCCGCGAGAGCAAATAGGGGAGAGCATCTGATATGTCGCGTGAAGACCAACTTCGTATTGCCGTTTTCGGCGCACATCCGGCGGATTGCGTGTGGAACTCAGCGGGCACGATCGCGGTCCACGCGCGAAACAAGGACCGCGTTCTGGTCGTTCCGGTGACATACGGCGCCAGGCATTGCAATCCCTTCCTGGCTCCCACCAAGGAGGAGGGATACCGTCCACTCGAAGAGGTCAAGACGAGGAAACTGGATGAGATCAGAAAAGCATGTAAGATATTGGGCGCTGATCTGCTGCAGTTGGATTTCAAAGACCAGATCTTCGTCGGGAACAACGAGGAGATCCAGAAGATCACAGACATCATCCGCGACTTCCGCCCTGATATCGTGATAACCCACCATCCGGTAGACACCGCGTTTTCTGACCAGCCGGACCACGCCACGACCGGGACAGCAGTGATGCGCGCGGTGAAATACGCGAATGAGTGGGGAGCCGACTCCACGAAGCCCGGATGGCACGTGAACACCGTACTGCTTTGGCCGGCCCGACACAATACCGCAATGTACAGGGTCACTCCTTATATCACCCCGGCCAACTACTACGTTGAGATAACTGAGGTCATCGACCAGAAAAGGCAGGCTCTGCGCTGTCTGGAAGGGAGCATGCTGGCAACCGAAGAGGCCGCCGATGCGATTATCAACGCGATGAGCATTACAGTCGGCGGGGCAGCGGGCGTGCCCCATGCCGAAGAGTACGTCTATACGGCCCCATTTGTCGTCAAGCGACTCTCCCGCAGGGAAAGCGGACCGCACAGGAACATGCTGCTGCCTCAGGGTTGGACTCTGGAGGAGTACGAGAGACTGTTTCCCCTCGATAGGTAGGTCATTCTAACGTCCGTCGGCCATATCAGCCGGGGCCGCGTTCGCCGACCGCGAGACCATTCGCACTACCGGCTCGTCGAGATAGAACGCGAGCGACAGCGCGTCCAACTCCGCCGTGTTCTGGCCTTCTGTCACGGGGACCAATATCCTGACTAGAGCCGAGGGATGGACTCTCCGCGACAGCAGCGCGTTTTTCCAGATGTCGAGTCTTTGTGCCGCCAAAGTGTCTTTGGACCCATTAGGACTCGCGTACCAATGTATGCCGACTGTGTAGCCGCCTCCAGATCGTTGGAGCAGGGTCATCCTGGCGGGATGGGCGGGGCCGGAGGCCGGCTGCAGCTTTACTGTTTGGCCGGCAATGACCTTCCAGCCTTCTCCCTCGAAACAGTACTGAGGATCGTGGATGTCCGCGATGTCGAGACCGTATACTATCAGCAGGTTCGCCTGCCTGCCGCTGCCGTTGTAGTAGTCGCGGACTAAGACGGCGGAGTTGGGCAAAAGGCGGGCGGATTGACGACTGTCGGCGTCCCGGCCGATCCACTCCCCTATTGCGCGGGGCACGTCATCGAACTTCTCGACTACGCGGCCGAATATCATCGCCGGCCTCACGAAGAACGTAAGAACCGCGAATACGACCGAAACCGCCGCTACGCCAAAGGTATTTCTTTGTAACGAGCGCATCCCACCATCCTCGCAAACAGGAGCAGCAGCCCCGCGGTCGTCACCAGCATCATATAACCGGTCAGATTATGCGCGGCGGTAACACCCGGCGCGCCCCAGAACTGCCCCACGATCGCAATAGTGACTATTCGGACTGAATTCGCCGCCAGACTCAGAGGCAGAGCGAAGGCCACGAGAGAGGGTTTGCTCCATCCGGGTCCGCGTCGGACGTATGCGAAGAACGCGGCTATGGCCAGCATCGACACGACTAACCTGTAGCCGCTGCACGCGCTGCCGACTTCGAGAGTCAACGCCGGAGTGTCAATGAACGTTCCTCTGCTCGCCGCGCCTATCCCCAAGAAGTCGAGACCCGCCGCTGCGGCACGGATCGACAATAGCTGGACTCTCAGACTCAATCCGGTCAGCAACGACTCAGGCGGCGGCGCGGCAAACCACAGGAGGAACAGCGGAAAAGCCATCAAGCGCGCGGCCGGAAACCCAAGCGTCGCCACAACACATCCGAACAGGAAAACGGGCAGTGTGAAGCCCATCACGCTCGCGCTCGCCCCCATCCAGGCCAGCCATCCGCAGAACATGGCGGCAACCATCAGCGCATAGCCCCATTTTGACGGACTTGGTGTCAGTCCGCGCAGCCTCTTGTGATTTGCCCAGATGATAAACGCGGACGCTACGGGCACGAACGGCCCGTGGGAATAGAAGCTGTCCTTCTCAAACCACGTGGTCCACCAGAAGGACAGGGCGGGCCAGTATGCGGCGACGAGCGCCGCCGCGGCCACTCCGCACGCGACAACCGTGGGCCATGATCCCCTCGGCGCGGCAAAACGAACCGGCTTGCTTACCGTCTTTCCGCGGGTTTGTTTGGACCTTGCAGCAATCTCTGCCATAAGCGTACCGCAAAAATAGCCGGGACAGGGGACCCTGCCCCGGCGGCGCCGTCACGCGCTTTCGTTTGCGCTTTCGTTTGTCCTGCCCCTGCAGCGAATTCGTCTAATGGCCCAGCCGGCGGCCGGCAGAAGAGCTGTCGCGGTGACCGCGGCAGCGCCGCCCGGCTCCGGTATCGGCGGCGGCGGCTTTTCGCCGCGATGAAACGCGAACAATCCACCAAGCAGCGGCAGCAGGACGCGCTTTTTGGCCACAACAGTCGGCGGCGCGGCCGCTACCGGCGCGGGCGCCGGAGAGGCAGCCACCAGAGTCGGCGGCGGTAATGGCGGAACCTCGCTCGGAGGCGCCATAGCTACCGGAGGAGGCAGAGGAGCTTCGTTCGGACGGACAAGTTGGTAGACTTGCGGCGGACCCGCCCTTACCTTCTCCCTTGGCGGCAGCTTTTTCAGCGCCGGGTTGCCGCATTTCAACACCAGGAGCGGTTCGCCCGTGTCTTTCAGCGCGAATATGGGCGTGCCCTTGCGAAGGGTCGTCCGCTGCGCCACCATTTGTCCGTTACGTCTTATGATGTAAACGGACTTCGGCGTGTTGGCGCTGACCCTCGTGATGACTACGTTGTCCCGGATGTAGGTCGCCAGTTGGCCAGAGGGAACGCCGAAGTGCGTAGCGAACTGCCTTTGAACAACGCGGTCTTTGCTGATTACGGCCGCGAGTTCCTCAACGGACGATACGGGCTTTCTCAGATACGACCCGGGCGGCACGCCGCGCCGCGCGCCGTAAGCCGGCGCGGCCAATATGCAGACACCTGCGAGAATCCACAGTTTCTTCATCGCTATCTCCGGAAATCTTATTCAACCACCAGCTCGGCCTCTACTGGCCGGCTGTACGTCCCGCTGCCTGTAACCCCCCAGGCCCGAAGCAGCAGTTTGCCCGGAAGCAGCCCCGGTTCGCTCCCGGACTTAGGCGCTACCTGCAGGTAGACTGTCGGGCGCATCGGCCCGGCCCCCGCAATCTGCCTGCCATCCCTCGTAATAACGTAGGCCCAACGGTCGAGCTTCGATGGGCCCGAAAGATAGAAAGCCACAGGCCCCTTCACCTCTACCGGCTCTCCGCGCCGCAGCGCGCCGCCGGCAGCAAGGTCCAATGAGCACAATGTAACCTGAAAAGTCTCGTCTACACGAGACTCGGGAGGAACTACGAGCTTGGGCGGGCTTATCTCCACCATCGGAACCGGCGGTTTTCCCTGCTCAGGCCCGATCGATTCGACTATTCCCTTGACCATCGAGGCCGGAGGGTGGACGTGGAACGGGAATTCCGCGATGGAGTACATTCGAGGCGTTCCCGGAAATCTTATGTCACCCTTGGCAACGTGTTTGCCCGGCGCAAGGTTCGAGGTGTTGATCAAGACCGACCACGGACGCCTCTTTAGGTCCGCGATAGGGCGACCGTCCAGCTTGACCGAGACTCGCGAAGGCTCCACCCTGGATATGTTGAAAGTCAATCTCAATAGATCGCCGCGGTACAGGGGCAGCGACGGTGACCAGGCCACGCGGCCTGCGGGAGTCGAGAACTCTCGAACCGCCCCTGTGGCTGTGGTCGCCGTGGCCGAGATGGTTATAACCGGCTTCTTGCCGTTGGCGGCGTACGCGCCTGACTGCGCTATAACAAAGGCCAAACAGGAATATGCAAGCAACTTTTTCACTGGACCCAGCCTCCAAACGAGCAGTCAATCTGTTCTGCATGTACCCTTGCTAGGACCTAAGTGAAACGTAGATGTAGAGTGATTAGAAGTTAAAAGTTAGAAGGTTATAAGACAACCTGCCCCATCCCCATTCAGGGGAGGGCTGGGGTGGGGTTATGCGCGGCAAATAGACTTCCCGATCCTTCGGTAGCAGAGCGCCGGCGACGCTGCCGAAGTAGGCAACTAACCTGCCAAGCAGGCTAAACCTGCATCCATCGCTCTTCGACCGCCAACAGAGCATCCGGCTGCTGCAGAAAATCGTGCGTGTCCTGGATCAGCTCGAAATGCTTGATCTCTTCCCCGGCGAGGAACTCGTAAAGCCGCCTCGACTTCTCATCGGATGCTTGGAGGGCCGCCCTCTTGTAGAAGTCGTGGCCCGCGCGCTCCATATCCATCGCAACCCGGTATGCTTCCAGGCGCGGCTGGTCGGTTGCCGAAACCTCCTCAAACGCCACACGGAAGCGTTCAAAAATGCTCCTTATGCGCTGTTTCGCTTCCGGCGTCGTCAGCGTCGTCAACTCGGCCATGTCCAGCTCTTGCTCACCGGTCAACCCGGAGGCGAACTGTTTGATGATCGCGATGTGCTTGTCCTCTTCGTGTGCCAGAAAGTCAAACGTGGCCTTGGCCAGAGGATTTTCGACGTTCTCTTTGGCTTGTTCGAGAATCTCTCGACCCTTCAGCTCGTTCTGCAGCGCCATCTCCAGGACTTGCCTGGCATCGTCGGCAATCTGGGACATAGGAATTCCTCCCGTGCACAATCTGTGATGATCATACCCAGCCTCAGCAGTACTAAACCAGGATGTAGTTAGTAGTTGGTGGTTGATGGTTGGTAGTTGGTAGTTCGTGGTTAGCGGTTAGTGGTTCGTCCCAGCCGCCGGATAAAGTCCAGTCCCAGCAAGACCTCACCCCAGCCCTCTCCTAAGAGGAGAGGGAGCAAATCCCCCCTCCTTTCAGGAGGGGGTTAGGGGGAGGTTCAAACAGTGTCTCGACTTTATCCGATGTCTGCCAGGACTTGCTCCGCCGCGGCTATTGTACCAGCGATATCCGCGTCGGAATGCGCGGTTGAGACGAACGCCGCTTCGAACTGCGATGGCGCGAAGTAGAACCCTCTTTCGAGCATTCCGGTAAAGAACTGTGCATACATCGACACGTCTGACGTCTTTGCGCTTGCGTAGTCGATGACTTCCGTGTCTGTAAAGAAAGCCGTCATCATGGAGCCGACGCGGTTCAGTGTGGCGGGAACGCCGCATTTCTCCGCGGCGCTCGACAGTCCTCGCCCAAGAGCCTCGCCGCTCTTCTCCAGTTTGGCATATACGCCATCTTCCTTGAGCAGGGTCAGCATTTCGATGCCTGCCGCGACCGCCAACGGGTTACCGGAGAGCGTTCCCGCCTGGTACACCGGCCCAACCGGCGCCACGCGCTCCATAATCTCCCGCCGCCCGCCGTAGGCTCCCATCGGCAGCCCACCACCGATAATCTTGCCGAGGGTGGTCAGGTCCGGACTAACCCCGTACAACTGCTGCGCGCCGCCGTATGACACGCGAAAACCGGTGATGACCTCGTCGAAGATCAGCAGCGCCCCGTGCCGCTGGGTCAGCTCCCGCAGCCCCCGCGGAAAGCCGGGCTTTGGCGCGATTACGCCCATGTTCCCCGCGATCGGCTCCAGTATGACGCACGCGACCTCGGACCCGCGAGCGGAGAGCAAATCCCGCACGGAGTGAATGTCGTTGTAAGGCAGAGTCAGGGTGTCCGCGGTCAGGTTTTCCGGGACCCCCGCGCTGTCGGGAATCCCAAGCGTGGCGATGCCCGACCCGGCTTTGGCGAGCAGGCTGTCGCTGTGGCCGTGATAGCAGCCTTCAAACTTTACTACCTTGCTCCTGCCGGTAAACCCGCGCGCAAGCCTGATCGCGCTCATCACGGCTTCCGTGCCGGAGTTGACCAGACGGACCATCTCAATCGACGGGACGGCTTCGACGATCATGCGAGCAAGCGTAACCTCGGCCTCAGTGGAGGCCCCGAACGTGGTCCCCTTCTCCGCCGCGGTCTTCAGCGTTTGCACAATACGGGGATGCGCATGCCCAAGGATCAGAGGTCCCCAGGAACAGACGTAGTCTACGTAGGAGTTGCCATCGACATCAAACATGCGGCTTCCCGCTCCGCGTTCTATGAAAATCGGATTGCCGCCGACGGACTTGAACGCCCGGACGGGGCTGTTGACTCCTCCGGGTATCAGATTCCTGGCCTGAGCGAACAGGTCGAGCGAACGGTCTATGCGCACTGGTCTACCTCCACGGAAGTATAACAGCCGGCCCAATAGGTCGTCAACGGAGATGGCAACAGTTCAGGAATGGTGAGTACCTGCCGGGCAACGTCATTCCGAGCAACCGACCCCGCGGGCGGGGTTATTTCGGAAACGAACCACCCCGTTGTTTCGGGATTTGAGGGTTGGGCGTCATACGCATGCTATAGCGGACAGCTTCGGGTCCCAACCCGGAAATCCCGAAACGGGGCGCTTCATTAGGAGGAACGAGGAATCTGCTTTTTCCGGCCACTTTACAGAAGCAGATTTCTCGACTATGCTGGCGCTCCGCTCGAAATAACATTCAGCGCCACGTAATTCCTATTCCTGAACTGTTATAAATAACCGTCAGAGGGTTGTCGGTTGACAGTTGCCGGGTCCTATCCGTCCCATTTGTCCCATCAGTCCCATTCCCGCCGATGGGTGGCGATTACCGATCCTTCGGTAGCAGAGCGGAAGCGACGCTGCCGAAGGATGCGAAATCCCCGCCCCATGTTTTTTCACGTTTCGGGGAACACTTTAACAACGCGGCGCGTCTACAGAAGTGGAAGTTAATCCTTTCCTTCCTCCTTACCAGCCTAATGGCCCGCGGCCCAGCGGGCCATTCTTCTTGTACACCCCGCCCTTGCCGTGGAAAGCTGGAAGGAATGCGGCGCTCCGAAAAAGGAGTATACTTGGAAAGAACTTTCACCTATCCCGTTCTTCCGGGGCAAGGAGGAGGCCGTTGAGAAACCGTTTCGCGTATCTTGCCGCGTTGGTCGCGGCGTTGGTAATCGCCGCCGGCTGCGGGCGCGGGAAGTCCGCAATAGGGACTCCCGGCAACCCGATACGGATGGCCGTGGTGCCTTCGGTCGAACAGCAGAAGCTGGCCGTAAGCGGAGAGCAGCTTGGCAAGATGCTCGAGAAGCAGACTGGGTATTCCATAAGAGTATCGGTGCCGACGAGCTACGCTGCCGTGGTCGAAGCAATGGGCGCGAACCAGGTGGACGTCGGATGGCTTCCGCCGTTCGCTTATGTGTTGGCCAATCAGAAGTCCGGCGTGGATGTGATACTCAAGAGTATTCGGGGCGGTTCGGCGAGCTACAACGGACTCATCATCACCCGCGCCGATTCCGGCATCAAGTCTCTGGACGACTTGAAGGGAAAACGGTTCGCGTACGTTGACGCACTCTCGACGTCAGGCTGTATCTATCCAAAGATATTGCTGGTGAAGAAGGGATATGACCCGGATAAGTTCTTCGGCCAAACGGTCTTCGCGGGGAGCCATGACGCCGTGATTGCCGCGGTCTACAATAAACAGGTGGACGCAGGCGCGATATACGGCGGTCCTATCAGCGACGCTCGCGAGAGAATGCTCAGGACCCTTCCTGATTTGATGAGCAAGACCAGAGTCATCGCCAGGACGGACCCCATCCCGAATGACACGGTGAGCGTGCGAAAAGGACTTCCGCCGGACGTGACGCTAAAGATCAAGGAAGGGTTGTTGGCCGTGGCCAGGTCAGAGGAAGGCCGCAAAACGGTATTGAGCCTCTATGGGATCGATGACCTCACTCCCGCGAAAGACTCCGACTATGACTCCGTTCGCCACGCGGTGCGGGCGCTGAAGCTCGACATCAGCGAGGCGGTGAAGAAGGGCTGAGAGCCGCATGGCGCTGGATATCGCGCAGCTTAGAAAAGTGTACCCGGACGGAACGGTCGCGCTCGATGGAATCGACCTCCTCGTGCCGGACGGACAGTTCCTGGCTGTTATCGGCCTGTCTGGTTCGGGCAAGAGCACGCTGATGCGCTGCATCAACCGGCTGATCGAGCCCACCAGTGGCACAATCACACTGGACGGCATAGACGTGACCTCAGCCAATCGGCAAGAGCTGCGTCGGATCCGCGGACAGGTAGGCATGATCTTCCAGCAGTTCAACCTCGTGAAGCGATCGTCTGTATTGACGAACACCCTGGCGGGCCGGCTCGGGTACGTCGATACATTTCTCAGCCTCATAAACTGGTTTCCGAGCAAGGACCGGGAACTGGCGATGCTGAATCTCACGAGAGTCGGAATTGCGGAAAAAGCCGAGCAGCGGGCTGACACGCTCTCCGGAGGACAGCAGCAGCGGGTCGGAATAGCGCGCGCGCTGACGCAGAAGCCGAAGCTCATACTGGCGGACGAGCCTGTCGCCAGTCTCGATCCCGCTACCGCGCACTCGATCCTCGACTATTTGGAGCAGGCGAATAAGCAGGACGGCATCACCGTGGTCTGCAGCCTGCATTTCCTGAGCCTGGCGCGCAGGTACGCTGACCGGGTGATCGCTCTCAAGGCCGGAAAAATCGTATTCGACGGCCCGCCGGATGAGATCGATGACACAAGGTTCAAGGAGATTTACGGCGAAGGGGCGGAGGAGGTCGAGGTAACGTGAGGACTTCTCCCGTGAAGCCGGAACCCGCGCGTTCCCCTGTCGCTGCCACTCTCCTGTCAATCGCGCCCGGACTGGGACAGATCTATTGCGGGCAGTATAAGCGCGGTCTCGCGATTCTGGCGGTGTTGCTGGCGCAAATCGGGGTAGCGGTTATGGCCGGTATGCCCGCCGCGTCGCTTTGGCTCATACTCATCTGGCTTTGGAACATCGCGGACGCGTGGGGACTCGCGACAGGACGCCGCGGCTCGCCGGCGATTCCGATCGTCGTGTTGACCTTGCTGAACCTGGCCTTATGCTGGCGGCTGAGCGAGATCGGAACGCAGATTAGACAAGTCGATTTGCCCTCCGGACTCGCCAACGCTCGCAATCTGGTTTCCGCGCTGGCGCAGCCCGACGTGCTGAGGACCTCCGATCTGCAGACGGCTGACGCGAATCTTATTGTTACGAAATCGGAAGTATCGGGCAGGCCGGAAACGTTCGAGAAGCGCCGACCGCGTCTCAATCTTATCCCCACGGACAAAGGCCGCATCACGGCGGCAGGGCGCGGTTTTGCGCCGGGCGCGCAGGGAGCGGTCTACCTGCGAGCGGGAGGCGATAAGAAACTGGCGGATGTTGCCACCGACCGTTCCGGAGCGTTCCGGGTCACGTTCGCGAATCCGATCAGACTGCCGGGATCTTATTGGGTGCAGGCCGAGGTCAAGAAGCCTTTGCCATTGTTGCAGTGGCGAATGTCCGACACACTCGACCAGAGCCTGAAGCTGATGCGAGAGACGGTCTTCCTCGCGTTCATCGGGACCGCTGTCGCGCTCATAATCAGCTTTCCGTTAAGTTTCCTGGCGGCGAGGAACCTGGCGGCGCAAATCCCGGCGGGCTGGCTGTTATACTCCGTCACCAGATCCGCGTTCAACATACTGCGCTCGATAGAGGCCCTGATCATCGCGGTCGTGATGGCGATAATCGTCGGAATCGGGCCGCTGGCCGGGGCCCTGGCTTTGTCCATACACGGAATCGGCGCGCTGGGCAAGCTCTATTCCGAAGCCATCGAGAGCGTCGAGCATGGGCCTATCGAGGCCGTGATGTCCACGGGCGCCAACTGGCTGCAGGTCGTCCGGTTCGGAGCAGTCCCGCAGGTCGTCCCGCAATTCATCGCGTTCACTATGTACCGCTGGGACATAAACGTGCGCATGGCGACGGTGATCGGACTGGTGGGAGGAGGCGGCATCGGCAACCTGCTGTACTCATATATCAACGGACTGCAATGGGAGAAGGCCGCGACCGCGATCTGGCTGATCGCTATCGTCGTGATGCTGATGGACTACGCCAGCGCGGTTATCCGAGAGCGAGTCGTGTAGGTGTTAGGCCCAATACCACGTTGCAGCTTGCTTCAGCAAGCTTTACCGTAGGCAGCGTGACGCTTTAACGTCACGTGTTAAGTGTTGAGGTGGTTGAGGAGCCGGGAGGCGAGAAGGCCGTGCTCTTCTCTCACGACCGGCAATCGGCTCCTCAACACTACGGCGCATTCACATATTAAGACGAACGATTTCACTCATTCGTTCCACATCACCGACAGACACATTTGGGAGGCGAAAACATGGACGCGGTAGAGTGTATGAAGACCCGGAGAAGCATACGCGCTTATAAAGAGGGCGCGGTTCCACGAGAGGTCATCGAGGAGATCGTCGACTGCGGCCGGATGGCGGCCTCTGCCATGAACATACAGCCGTGGCAGTTTATCGCTGTAACGGACGAGAACACGCGCAGCCGGATCGCCGACATTACCGACTACGGCAAGTTCATAGCGCAGGCGTCGGTCTGCATTGCTGTTTTCTGCCAGGACGTTAAGTACTACCTCGAAGACGGCTCGGCGGCGACGCAGAACATCCTGAATGCCGCGCGCGCCCACGGTCTCGGCTCGTGCTGGGTGGCGGGCGACAAGAAGCAATATGGACCGAGAATCGCCGCGCTTCTGGGGCTGCCTTCCAACCGCGGGCTCATCAGTCTCGTCGCAATCGGCCATGCCGCGGAGGAGCCGGCGCCGACGAAGAAATCGCTCTCCGAAGTCCTTCATTGGGAACGTTATACGGGTTGAGCTTCCGATCAGCCTGCGGGAACTGACTTCGCGCAAATCCGAATCGCCGGTTTTCCAAGGCCGTTCCCGCAGGATAGCAGCTTGCTTCAGCATGCTTCACAGTGGGCAGCGTGACGCTTTAACGTCACGTGTTCTGCGTTCTCCCAACCACTTCCCGCCCGCTTGCTTGGTTATGCCCCCCACTGGGTATATTATCTCACGAGTGAGGTGATTGCCCATGCTGGCAAGACTGTTTGAGAAACTGGCAGGTTGGGCGCCGCTGCCGCTGAGAATCGTCGTCGGAATCATATTTGTGGCTCACGGTTCTCAGAAACTCTTCGGATGGTTCGGAGGACACGGCTTTTCAGCGGTCGTCCAAATGGTCGGCTCGCTTGGATTCGTCCCAGCGACCTTTTGGGCCGTTCTGGTGGTTTTCGCGGAATTCGGCGGGGGAATCCTGCTGATTCTCGGCCTTTTCACCAGATTCGCCGCGGTGATGATCCTTATAAACATGATCGTCGCCGTTACTATGGTGCACTGGAAAATGGGTGGGTTCTTCCTGCCGGGCGGCATCGAGTACGCGCTGTCTTTGGCCGCGGCTGCCCTGTCGCTGGTGTTCTCCGGCGCCGGTAAGCTGTCAATCGACAAGTTGATACACTGGAAGTTGTAGCTAGGTAAGCCCCAGCGCGGCGGCAAGGTCTCCCGGGGTCGGCTTCACGGCAATGACTTGACGCCCGAGATGTTCGCCAACCTGGGGGAGCGTAATATCGTCCAGGAAAGCGTCGTCCCTCAGCATTGTTGTCGGAACGAACAGCCTTTCCGGCAACTCCAGGAGTTGTAACTGCCGGATTATGTCCCGGCCCGTCAAAAGGCCCGCCACCGTGACCGTATCGCCGAAGAAGTCGTTGACAACGGGATAAACTTCAACCCGTACATTCCGCGCGTGGTTTAACGTATCCGCCAACTCCCTGACGAACGGTTCCGCCAGCTTCCCGGTGATCAGGCCCACGTGGACCGGATCTGGCGCGCCGGCCGGCAGTCGTTTGGCAACTCTCCGCATATCATCGACAAAACTGCGCGCTATCCCGATGCCGTTTTCATACTGTGGATACCCTTCGTACGCCGCCGCACCCGGAAGCCGGCGCCCCGCCGACAGGTACAGCTCATCCGACGCATAGACCAGCCTCGTCCCCTGCTCTTCCCGAAATCGCCGCTGCCGTGCCTCCACTTTCCGCGGGATCGCTCGCGTCGATGTGTATGAGTACGGGCCCAATTCTTGTGCTTTCGTATACTTGGTCAGGCCAACCGGAACCACCCCTATCGACTGAATGGCAGGGTACAGCTCGGCCAGATCGTCGATGGTCCGATCCAGATGCTCACCGTCGTTGACTCCAGGGCAGAGAACGATCTGCGCGTGCATTCGAATACGGCCTTCGGCCAGCTTGCGCAGGAGAGGGAGTATGTCCGGGCAATCCCTGGGCCGGAGCAGGTCGGATCGAAGCTCCGGTCGGGTCGCATGCACGGAGACGTAAAGCGGACTCAGCCCCTGTTCGATGATGCGATCGACGTCCGTATCGCTCAGATTCGACAGCGTGACGAAGTTGCCGTGCAAGAACGACAGCCGGTAGTCGTCGTCCTTGATGTAGAGGGACCGCCGCATTCCACGCGGAAGGTTGTCCACGAAGCAGAACACGCAGCGGTTGCGGCAGGTCCTTACTCCGTCGAAGAGTTCGCGCGTGAAGTCGATGCCGAGGGAATCGTCGAAGCCTTTGTTGATGAGGACCTGGACCTCGCGCCCGCGCCGCCGCAGGCGAATGTCCAGACGCGTGTCCGAGGAATGAAACCGGAAGTCGATAACGTCCCGGACAGGCCGATCGTTGATGCTTATTAACTCGTCGCCTTTCCGGATTCCGGCCTTCTCAGCCGGACTATCCGGCGCGACAGTGGATATCATGCCGTATGCCAGAGGTTAACTCTCCACCCCTTCGAGCTCGCCGACCTGCAGATCGATCTCCGATCTCTCTTCTATACGCTCGATCTTTCCATCGCGTATCCAGACAATTCGGTCGGATACGTCGATCATTTTCAAGTCGTGCGTGGCGGAGATAATAGTTACGCCGTGGTCCTTGTTGAGCTCCTTGAGCAGGAGGATGATCTCCTTGCCCGTCTTCAGGTCCAGGTTGCCGGTCGGCTCGTCAGCCAGGATTATAGCGGGATTGTTGGCCAGGGAACGGGCAATCGCAACGCGCTGCTGCTGCCCGCCCGACAGTTCGGAGGGCTTATGGTTCAGCCTGTCTCCCAGTCCAACCATCTTCAGCAGCTCGATGCCCCGTTCTGTCCCATCATCGGTGGGCATACCGGCGAAGATTGTCGGCAGAGTCACGTTCTCCAGAGCCGTCATGACCGGAATCAGGTTGAACGTCTGAAATATGTAGCCGATGGTCCGGCATCTCAAGTAGGCGAGTTCCTGCGCGTCCAACTGCGCCATGTCGACGTCGTTGATAAATACGCTGCCGCCCGTCGGCTTGTCCAGACCGCCTATCATGTTGAACAGCGTCGATTTGCCGGAGCCGGATGGCCCCATTATGGAGACGTATTCGCCGCGAAAGATGTCCAGATTGACACCGTCCAACGCCCGAAGCGTCGTGCCTCCCATCGTGAATTCCTTCGCCACGTCCTTTGTCCGGACCACGTATTCATTAGCAGTCATTCTTTCACCTCGCTAAATCTCCACCCTCAACGCTGCCGCCGGGGGCATTTGGGCCGCGCGGATGGCAGGCGCAATCGTCGCTATAGTGGTAAGCGCGGTGCCTACTCCAACCGCTATGCCGAGCATCCGCAGTATCTCCACCATAGTCAATTGCAGCAGCAGCCCCCAACCCTGCGTGGCCCCCGCCAAAAGGGCCATAAGGCCAAAGCCGACCACCCAGCCGGCAAAGGAAGCGCCCACGCCGAGCAGCATCGCTTCCAGCAGGAACAGCTCGACCACGAACTTGTCCAGAGCCCCGAGACACTTCATGGTGCCGATCTCTTTGAAGCGCTCGGTCACCGACATCAGCATGGAGTTGGATATCCCGATCGTGCATACGACCAGCGACATGATGACCAGCCATATCTGTCGGTTCCTGGCTGTCGCGTCCGGCACATAGACCAGGTCACCCGGCCCCAGCGTCAGGGTCCGCGCCAGCGCGGCGCCCTGCGCCGTCTTCAGATCGACCTGCTTCTTCGGCGCGTTGCGTTTGATGACGATTACGTGCCGGCGGTCCGCGTTGCCGGCGAATCCGCCGGACGTCGCCAACGCTTTCTCAAGCGTGACGCCGCCCCCCGCCGGCTGATCGGTCGGAACCTTCAGCTCCCCGCGCGTGTGATAACTCTGTACAACGGTGACTTTGGGCGTTTTTGGGGGAGTCAAGCCGGAATGCGTCAGCCCAAAAGACAAAGCGAAAATGCCGAGCACGATTACGGCGGTTGTAGAGACTATCCTCTTCTTCCTGTCGGCCACGCGCTGACAAAGCACGAGACCGACAATTGCCGCCGTCAGCACGACGAGGGCCACGATCAGTTGCTTCAGCCGACCCCCGGAATCGGGCACGAAAACCAGATCGCCGGCCGCAAGGCGCGTGTCCGGGGTGGCAGCATTTTCGAAGTCCAGAATAACCCGGTCGCCTTCTTTTTTCACGACGGTCACAGTGCGCTTGTCAGCTTTAGTCGCATATCCGCCCGCCGTCTCGATGACGGACTTTGCGGTGATGCCAGGCTCCATGCTCTTGTCGAGTGGACGTTTTACCATTCCGCGCACGTACACGTTCGGATATGCGAATTCCTTCGGGACCGGCGGGGCCTGCAGCGCCAACTGGGCCAGCACGGACACCAGAAAGGCTATGCCCAGGAATATCCCGGCCGCGGTAATTACGGACCGCCAGAATCTGATCTTTATGCTCTTGACACTTATCAGAAACGCGCGCCCGAGCGGCAGATGAATCTGCCGTCCCACGCCTCTCTTGCTATCGGCGACCATGCCGGGACTTACCTCCTCGCTGCACTAGACCTACGAGCCTTCGCTCCGCCAGTATTTTTATGTAAGTCGTCACAGAGACTTCGGCCTCTCTTCTGTTTAGTTTGTACGTGTTGCTCATCTCGGCGATTATGTTAGCGATGCTGTGTTTGCCGTCGCACATCTCCCATACAGTCGATCCGACCTCATCCAGAAGGATCTCCTTCCGGTCGGGAACGCGGAACAGGCGTCCTATCACCCTCCCCAGCCGGTCGGACCTCCGCGGAATGCTGAGCGATATCTCGCCGCCCTCTACCCGGTTCCACGTAATCTGGGCGTTATGGATCGGCGCAATCGCCATCGTCTGCTCTCTCGACAACGGTGAATGCCTGCCGACCGCGGGAACATATTTCGCAACTCTATCTCTGAGAGCCATCTAATGACACTTTATCTTATCTCTGAGAACCGGATCGAGACCGCTGTCTCCACGATGATAATGCCTCACGGCATAGATCCGGTTCGAGTCTTCACAGTACCACGCCCGGCCCGTCACGGACCGGGGCATCGACTTGCCCCTCAACCTCGAAATCGTCGATAACAGAAACTTCAGCAAGCTCCTGCGTCCTTCGAAAGCGAGCGCTTCGTGCGGGTCCTCAACAGACGCCGCGACAACCCGGTAGCCTTCGATTCCCCTCAGATACGAGTTGGCGAGCCAATCCGCGAAGCTCGTTTTCTTCAGCAAAGTATTCGCCGCCAGGCCCCAGCGCTGAACCAGGAGCCGTTCGCCCCGCCCGGCGAACTCCAACTCTACGAAGCTGGACATCAGGCTGTGCC
Organism: Armatimonadota bacterium; assembly: GCA_030649165.1. GTDB lineage: Bacteria > Armatimonadota > UBA5829 > UBA5829 > JAUSEB01 > JAUSGG01. The sequence goes on along the minus strand of JAUSGG010000259.1, from coordinate 39,108 downwards.
GCTTCAGCCCCAGACTCTCCGGGACCGGAACCTGCAGATCGTACAAACCCCACGTATTCCATCCCGGGTCCGCATGCTCGCATATCGAGCCCAGGATGGCCGCGGACAACCCCGACAAATCCTGCTTCGGTTCAGAGACGACCTGCCCGACGACAAGCCGTTTGCAATAACCGCAGTAAAGCATCCGCCCATAGGCGCTGCGGTCGGACTTCCACGTGAATCCCACGGAATCGCCGCCGTACTTCTCTTCCGCCGGCGTCGGCTTCCTCGATTTGACTCTGCTGGAAAAGCTGATCCGCTTCTTGCGCGCGGTCTTGCCCAGCGCGTCGAGAAAAATGTCCGCCTTTGCGTCCAGGTCGGGCGCCTGCTTCGCGGCCTCCCACCTGACTTCGACCGCCGACGAAGACGGGCTGTCCACGCGGAAGTAGCCCTTATTCTCTTCACCGCTCACGGCCACAAGGTTCCAGTCGGACGGCGCTCGAAGCGATACGCCCTGCCAGCCGACTACGGACCAATTATCAGACATTTATACCTGTTCTAACTGCCGCTCTTAACCGCCCCCTAACCCCCTCTCCTTTTAGGAGAGGGTTGGGGTGAGGTCACTCAGTCCTCAGAACTCCTCAAAACGGCAGATATGATACTGATTTTGCTATCAAGGCTAGAGCAACGCCGCTCATGGCTGTCAGGCCCATGCCGCACGAGAATCCGGCCAGCAGCACGGGCGCGTACATCGTCCACTTCATCGCGCCAAATCGCCTGGCGAAATAGTAACGGCCCAGCATGGCCCCGGCGAACATCGGAATAGTCACATGCGGCAGGGACCCTATGCCGCCCATTAGTCCATAGAACAGCAGCATCGGCGCGCGCGTAATAGCCAGAACGAAGTACGATCCGAACCCGATGCCGGCCCCGATCTCTACGAGTGGCACGCTCCTGTGATCGATCAGCCAACACTTCAGCGCCTTCAAGATGAAATTATCGGCCCCAGTCTTGTTCGCGGTCAGCCAGATGCCGCGCATGGTCGCTTCCATTGGCCAGAACTTCTGAGCGTACGGGAACTGCGGAGCGGGAATAGGACTCGTCTTCCAGAAGAACGACCAGAATACGAAGCTTGTGACCAAGATGATGAAGAACATCATGATCTCCGCTTTTATTATACTCGTAATCTTCGTTCCAGTCAGTTCCACCTCGCGGAAAAACTGCGACATCATCCCGAGATCGCCCAGTGGAAGCGGCGCGAACCAGATGTCTGCCTGGGTGTATCCGCTCTTCATTATAGTCGCCTGCTGGAACAGTGGGAAACTCACGCCTTGTCCCGTTAGCCCGAACATTCTGGCCGAGACATAAGAGTTGAGCGGGGTCCATATCAGCCCGTAAAACATGGTCAGCAATATCGGAAAGCCGGGCACCAGCCGCTTGCAGATGATGATATACGCAGCCGTAGCGAACAGCCACATCCCAATGGCAACGGCTATCGGATAGTCCCCTCTGCCGCGCGGAATGCTTGCCGCGAACGATCTGTTCGTGCCTCTTGTCACCATCAGGGTCCGAGCAACGCTCATAAGGCCGATGACCCCAACCGCGAGTCCGGTCCCGATCCCAATGCTCATCCAGAAATCGATGCTTGTGGCTATCTGGCTTGGGATCGTGCTCATGCCGGGAGACCATGTCGGGAAGAACCCGTGATGGTAGAGTATCGGGTTGAGCCCGATCTGACACACCACGGAGCTGGCGAACATGCCCACCACGGACCAGAATGGCAGAACGAAGCCGATCATAACAGCCCCGATGTTGCCGGTGATGCCGGTAAGAGCCGACGGCAATACGTGCTCGGTGTTGGCCATCAGATCGACGAACGGAATCGGAATCAACATCAACGGCTTGCTGAGTATGAGGCCGGTGAATATCGGAATGAAGACGTAGACGACTCCGAAAACCAGTCCGATCATATTACCTATCGAGAAAAGCTGCCACCGCCAGGATTCCTCCTTGCTGCCGGCCTCCGCAAGCGCCGTCGCTCCGGAGGCTGCCACCGGCGCCATCGGGAACGGAAGTCGCTCCACATCCGAAGTGATTCTGAAGAGCGCGTAACCAAGACCAAGACCGTTCAGCCTGCCCAACACTTCGTTGATCACAAGCAGGATGATCGGCGTCGTCCAGGCTGCATGCATGAACGTGCGATGCGTCAGCGCCGCGGAACCCTTCGCGGGAACGTACCAGGTCGGCACCTCTTTCGCGATATGCGCAGCTTGAGGCGATTGAACGAAGTACTGCCAGAATATCAGGTTGCCGAACGGACCTCCGGCTACACCTATGCTGGCAAGCACGCCGGTTCCAAGCCCACCGGCCACGTAGTACAGGATGAAGATTTCCTGTTTCTTCAGCGGAAGAAACGACCGCCTGGCGATTTCGGCGAAGAGGACAATTGTGACCCACTGCGCGGCCGGGCCGAGGCCCTGACCCGCCACAAGTCCCAGGTACATAGCGCCCGGAACCATGACGAAGCCAACGAAAATCGCCCCGATGACCGACTTCATGCTAAAGCCGTCTTCGAATGCGACTTCCTGCCGCTCGTCCTTTGCCGCCTCCTCTGCGTCTAATCGCGCGGCGCTGATGCTATCCATTTCAGCCATATAATGCACCTATCCTAGTACCGGCTGGAGATCACCGGCCAAGCGTCTCCCCCCTCATCCCAACCTTCTCCCCCAGGGGAGAGGAGTCCCCTCTCCCTTGAGGGAGAGGGTTAGGGTGAGGGTGGAACTACCCATACACAGCCCATGTCACGTTGTTTCGGGACGCCCCCGTCCCGAAACCCCCGTCTGATTCCTAAGCCGTTACTGTGTTACGGACCTCACCCCTGCCCTCTCCTAAAAGGAGAGGGAGTCCCCCCTCCTTCCCAGGAGAGCAAGTCCCCCCTCCTTCTAGGAGGGGGTTAGGGGGAGGTTACTACGCGGTAACTGTTTCCGCCTCCTGGTACCGCTCGCGTTCCTCGTGCCTGAGCGTCCGCCAGATCAGGAACTGCTTCCGCAGCGTGTTCAGGAATCGGCGGTTGACCCTCTTCCAGTTCGAGATGTCGCCGCTCTCGCGGGTGATGACCAACGACACCTCGAAGACGTCTTCCATTTCAGTCGGCAGCGTGTTCAACACAACGACTTGGCTTACGCCGAGGTCGAACGGCGCGAGCCATGCCTTACAAGTAATCCGGAAACCGGCTCCATATTCTGCTTCGACCGGCTCCGGTTTCACGTCCTGCGTCACGAAATCGCCGATCGAATACTCCTCGTACGCCTTGAACCACTCCACAAGGAATCCGTTGACCCCGCTCGCCTGCTCGCCCGTAACGGCGAACGGCAGCGTTATGTTCCAAACGTCTCCCACCGGCTCCGCAACCTTCCAGCTCCGGTCTATTGAAGGAGTCGCCACCTCGGACGCCTTCCGCGCCGGATATAGAGTGGACAGAAAAACGACGCCCACTACTACCACCGTGGACATCACCGCCGACATCGAGGAGAAGTTCAGGTACAGATCCGGGAGCCAATGGAATGTCGTCAGCAGCTTGGTCGCGCCCTGGCCGACCAGGTAGCCTGCCACCGCGCCGATGATGGCGTAAACCATCGACTCCGCCAGGAACAGCATCCCGATGTGATTGGGCGCCAACCCGATGGAGCTGAAGATGCCGATCTCCCGAATACGCTCGTAGACCGATCCCAGCATCGTGTTGAGGACGATCAAGGCGGCTATCAGCACGGGAATGAACACCGTCTGGAAGCCTTTGCCCGACGTGGCCGCTATGGAGCTGTACCGGTATATCTTGTCGCCTTGCCCGGCGTATATGTTCAGCGCGAGCCTGGGCATCAGGTTGTCCAGCGCTTTTTCGACTTCCGTCGGCGTGACGAAATCGACCGCGATGGAGCGAATCTCTCCACCCATGTTCATCAGGGTGGCGTAGGGCACAAAGAAAGTCGCGTCCGGCTCCAGGTGGGTGTACTCCCTGAAGCCCGCGTCGCCGGAGGACTTACCCTGCTGCTGTTGTTTGTTCATCAGGATGAAGTCCACCGGTGTCAGCGGCTCGCCGTCGAGGTCTTTTAACTGTTTCAGTTTAGAGCTGTCGGCGATGCCGATGACGTCGTAGCTCGCGCCTCCGAAGACCAACTGGCTCGGGACCTTCAGCGGATCCTGGACCACGCGCGCCGCCGTTATGAAGGTCGCTGCCGGATCCTCCGCCACGACGCGAAAGTCCCCCCGCCCTTCCAGCCTGTTGCCGAAATAGACGTTGGGACACTTGAAGGTGGCCACTTTCCACGTCTTGCTCCCCGCGAAGCGCACGGGAGCGGCTGAACCGTAACCCGCCCCCGACGACTGCGCGTCGTAGACAACCGACATCGAACCGGACGGCATATCGTAATACTCGACCTGGACCGTCACTTCCCTGCCGGGCGCCGCGTTGCTCATCCACTTATCATCGATGGCGAAACGGAAGTCCTTTTCCCCGCGGCGGAGCTTCCAACAGTCGCGTTCTCCCTCCTTGGCCGTCGGCACGGGCTTGCCGTTGGCGCCCGGAAGAAGAGTCAGAAGCGGAGGCGGCGGCGGCACGGGCGGCGGTTGAGCGGGAGGCGGCGCAAGGGCCTGGGCCGTGTCCCATTCCGCCGAAATGCGCAGCTTGTCCGCGATGGCTGTGGGTATGATGGTGGAAAGGCGATCTTTAACGTTAAACCAGCGGCCCGCCAGAAGTGTGTTCTGTGGACCGGTAACCTTCGACTCCGCGGCAGTCAACCCGGTCGCCGCTTTGGCGTTGTAGACGCTCTCTCCCCGGCGCAATGTCAGGAAGGATTGCTCGCCGAGAAACGCTCCGAAGAACCACGCCCGAGGGGCGACCGATCTATCGTTCCCGAACTCGTCGTTGACGAGCCGGTACGACAAATCCTGCTGCGGGTCCCACATCGGAGTGCGGATCATTATGCCGTTGTACACGGGCTTGCCGGGCGAGCCGACCTTGTTGAACCGCATCACCGATACAATCGAAGTGAAGGAAAGGACGGTGAATGTGAGAAGGACCAGCGTGACGCACGTCAGCACCGTTCGCGCTTTGCGCCTCCGCATGTTGGAAATGCCGAGGGAGAAGGCGGCTGCGGCCACGCTCATCCGGCCGATGTCCACTTTGTGCACGCCGCCGATGGTCTTGTTGAGCGTCTTAAGCTGCTCCTCGAATTTGCCGACCACAAGCATCGTGACGAACAAGCTGAGCGCCAGCATGATGAACGCGAGGAATACGATAGGTGCGTCCATTTCCAGCCCAAACGCCGGATGGACCTGGCTTATCAGACCGAAGACGGCCATGAACAATACCATAACCCAGACTATTTGCCACTTGAGCTGAGGTGACGCGAAGAACAGGCGCTCCACGAAATACGCAAACGGCAGCAGCAGGAACAGGTAGAAAAGGACGCCGTTCAGCACGTCCCTCTTCGTCTTCATCACGTCGGGATAAGCGCGCGACTCGTAGCCCCAGGCCGCGCGAGAATAGCTGTCATAAGCGAGATAATCGTGCGCTTTCAGCGCACTTTCGGCCCGATCGAGGCTGCGCTTGCTCCGCTTGTGCAGGTCGTCGATTCCTTCGTTGATAATCCTGAACTTCCTAAGGCTGGCAAGCCGGCTTTCGTCCATAATCCACAGATCGCTCGCCACCTTGAAGGCCGTGCTCGATATAGTGCCGCCATTGCCGACGTCATAGCCGACGCCCGTGGGATACTTGGGCGTCGCGTTCAGCAAGACCAGGCGCGTCGCCGCCGGCCCCGCGCCCATGACGAGCTTCAGCCTGGCGTTCTTCTCCGAGAACACGACAGCCATGTCCTCCACGCGGGAATTCATCGGCTCGGGCACGGCGAGGGCCGCGCCGAACATGCGAGGCCGGCCGTTGCTGTCTCCGTCGTACACGTCCAGCGTAGCCAGCGCCCGAAGCCCCTGCGGGTCTATCAGATCGTAAATGGAGGTCGAGACGCACTCGAATGCGACAATCGGCACTTCCTTCGTGCTGCTGGTTATGTTGACCACAGTGGGGTAGAACTCTCCGTAAGCGCCCTCGTCAGGCGCGAAGATGATCTCTCCGGTTTTCGGGTCCAGCTTGTACGCGCCGATTTGGGTCGGATGCTTGCCGGAGAAGGCCGTCAGGGGACCCATTCCCAGGAAGGTGAACTTGCCTAGCTTGTCGCAGCCCTCGACTATGTTGGCCCTGACTCCCATAAAAGACTTGTGCGGGCTGCGGACAACCGCCAGGCAGCCGGAAACACCGACATTTGGGATGAAGCTCTTGTTCGGATCGAACCTGACGATCTTTCCCGTCAGAGTGGCGAAACCGCCCTGCAGCCCCATTCGAGTTGGACTGGGCGGTGGAGACGCGATCGGCATTCTCAATGATCCGATCGCGCCCTGACGGTTGCTGTCCCGAACGAAGTGATCGAGAAGACATGCGAGCAGCCCGACCTGCTTCGTCAGGTTCCGCATGTTCACGTGGTCGATAGTGTCGAGCGGCGTGTCAACGAGCGGGCGGGAGTCGTCCACGCTGGCGAACGTCACGCCTTTCATCCCGGCTAGAGTCGCGACCTCGGAATCGAAAGCCATCTTGCCGGGAATGAAGTTCCTCCAGGTCTTGCCCGCGATCGGGTTTATGCCGTCCGCGAAACGGTCCGCCTGGTTGAACTTCAGCGCGTCGGCGACTCGCAGGCTGTTGTCACCGCAAGTCCGGCCAATGTCCGAGAACTTGTTCTGAATATCCTCACGGTAGTCGTAGAAATAGCCCTTATAGAAGACGCCGAGTGTTTCAGTGCGGCTGGAGAGATCGATACCGGCGACCATCATGATCTGCGGAGGCTTCCGCATCTTGAAGTGGAAAACGCTGGAGAAACTACGGTTCAACCAACCTTTCAGCTTCTCTCTGGCGCCGTACTGCTGGAACTCCTCCAAGTGCTTGTGGAGGTAGGCCCTCATGCCGTTGAGCCCCAGGAAATGACCGGAGGTGGCAACGAACATGATCGTGCGCTTCGGCGGGTATTTCTTGAAAGCCCTGGCCAGTTCCAGCATTCCGCTTATGCCGCAAGCGCTTTCAGCCCCCGGCGCCAGGGCGGGCACGACCGACGTGCCGTCGTAGTACGCCTCGATAAGAATTATCTGGTCCCGGAGCTTTCTGTCCGTCCCGGGGATGACACCAATTATGTTCCGGGCCTGACGTCTTTGCCACGGCATCCGGCACTTGATAACCGCCGGCTGGTCTTCCCCGCCGGTCTTGAGCGCGGAGCGAAGCGCCGCGGCGTCGGATTTGGAAATCCAGAAGCGAGGGATGGAGACCGGGATAGCGCTGAACTTGTTCTCCGCCTCGCCGCGCATCGTCGTGTCCGGCTCGACATATATAACGGCTTTCGCCCCCAATCGGGGCGCATTCAGCCAGTCGGCGCCGCAGTTGAAGTCGATGAGCGCCGCGCTGCCCTCTATCTTATGTCCGCCGCAGTCGAGCAGACACCCGGACTTGAGGTCGACAACGTGGAGCTTCAGTCCCTCCGGGGGGACCTGAGACGTGCGGACCAGGTTCGGCCACATACCATAAAGCGGAAAGCTTCGTCCGCCGATGGTCACGGATGCGCCCCTATCGACGGGAGAAGTCGCGTAAAACGATTCGGTCTTTACGCCATCGAGGCCGATCTCCCGGAACTGCTTTTCCACGTACTGCGAGGCCGCGTCGCATCCGGGGTAACCCGTCACTCTGGAGGGATACTTCGTGGACAATTCCTTGATCGTGTCCAGCATCCTGTCCGGGTCGATAAAGGACGTAAGGCTCTTGTACCGCCTCGCCAGCGCGGGCGTCGCCTTTGGAGTCGTCTGCGCCGACGCGGTTTTCAGGTACGCGGACGACCGGGGAGACTCGTCATGCTGTGTTCGGGGGAGAGACGGCAGCAATACACCGAGCAAGCAGATCAACACTACGACCGCTCGCTTGATAACTTTCCGAATCGCCATCGTTCCTTATTCCTTTGGCGTCACACCTGGTAGAAATGCTGGCAAGATTATAGCACAGCAATAAGGCGCTAGCAATACGAGGTAAGAGTTCAGGCTTGGCGAGTACGTATTTCTTCGCTGCTCACTTTCGGGAGACGACGAGCGTAATCCCCTCTCCCTTAAGGGAGAGGGTTAGAGCCTGCCCTGAGCGAAGCGAATGGGGTGAGGGTGAAAGTTCTCTCCATTTCTGAACTCTTACGATACGAGTTCTGAGTTCTGAGCGCTGGGTTCTGAGTCTTGAGCGGCGTGCCCGCGCCTACTTCCGCTGCAGCGCCTTCAGCCCGGCGTCCCAGAACGCCTTGAGAAACTCGCAGTTCAGGCTGTTGTTCGCCCATGCGCCGTCGGCCTTGCCTATATCCAGAGTCGCGGTCACTGTCTCCTCGCCGAACATCGACGCTTCCTGGACTATGTTCCCATCAGGCTTGATTATCCTGCTCTGCCCATGCGAGCCGCCGGCGTCTTCGTTGGCTGGGGTGTTCGCATGAACCACCCATACGCAGTTCTCGACCGCCCTCGCCTGGATTTGCGCCCGGTACGGGTTCAGCTTCGTCTCCGAGGTCACGCCGGACTCGGACGATATGTAGAACACAAGCCTCGCCCCGGCAATCACGGGCAGCCGCACGAGTTCCGGGTAACGCTCGTCGTGACAGATTATGATGGTCGCCTTCACACCGGCTATATCGAAAAGCGCCAGATGATCGCCCGGCACGGGCCAATCCTCCGCCAGATGGACCTTGTGGTACCGCTCGATCACCTTGCCGTCAGGACCGAACACAACCGCGCTGTTCCACAGTTTGCCGTCAGGGCGGAAAAGCGGGGTTCCAATAACCGCCGCGATGTTACTCTTCCTGCAGGCCTGTCCAACGGCGTCCAGGGCCGCCGCCAGCTTGTTTGGGTCCGTGCGTTTGATGGCTTCCGTGTCGTACGCGGTCAGCGCGCATTCCGGGAAGACGGCGATCTGCGCGCCCTGACCGGCAAGACTCTCCAGAAACTGAGATATCTTCTGCACGTTCTTGTCGAGGTCGGCGACCGAGCGCATCTGCACGGCGGATACTTTGACCAGCGGCGCGGCGGATGCGGTCGCGGCCGTGAGCGCGGATACGAAGAGAGCGAATAGCAGGATTTTCAATGGTCACCCCCACCTGGGCGGCGCGGGCCGCGGATTTGTCACTAACAGCTTTCGATGGTCAAGCCGAAAACTCCTGCTCTGTTCCATCGGCCCAACCACGTACGAAAAAAAGAGAGCGGCCACAGCCGCTCCCCTCGTTCAACGAATTACCTACCTCCTATCCTGCGGGAACGACCTTGAACGACCAACTCATCGAACATCATCGAAGTCAGTTCCCGCGGGAGGTTACGGATCACTTACCAACCTAGAACTTTAATGCCTGGTAACTGATCCCATAAGTCAAGTCGTCGAAATCGATAAGGCCCAAGTCGAGCCTCAGATCGTCCGATATCGCATACCGGCCTCCGATGTTGAACATCGAATCTTGTGGTAACTCCGAATCGCTGATGACCTCAAGCATCAAACTGAGCTTCGGCGTCACCGTCCAGTCCAGAGCCGCGAAAATGGTCTGCACGACCCCGCTACCGAAGCCGAGGTGCCCGCGCACTGGTCCGACGGTCTTCTCCGTCGCGCTCTCGACGACCGGGGTAAGACTCTTGCTCAACAGAATGTAGAAGCCGGAATCGTCTGTTAACTGCTGGCCCGCGTCGATAACGCCAATCGTCACTGCCGGCCGCGAGGCTGCCTCGGCCAAAACCCGGTACTTTGCGTTGATGAGAACGTCCGTGTCGCCGTCTGTTGCCACGGTCGCCCCGACCTCCAGGTTCGGGAGAAGCCCTACGTTGGCCGCGAAGAAATTGGCGTTGTCGCCATCGGTTGAAATGCCGTGATACGCGATGTTGAACGCTCCCGATGCCAGAATAGTATCGTCGGGAGTTATTATGTTGCCGCTCGTGCCGAACACCGACGGGGCCGCCGACGCCGCGGCGCCAAATGCCAACAGCGCCACCAGCGCTAAGACCGCACTCACTGTGTATCTACTCACGACTGCCACTCCTTTCATCACTGATGCCATCGTTAACGTGAGAATGTTCTCATCATTCTCACTCCCTCAAGTTCGCTCTATCTGAATCCGTATACCCTGTTTGCTTGTAAAACACCACCTCCTCGCGCGTTTCCCCGCTGCGTGTCGCTCCGCGGGTTAATGCTTACGACCTGTCTTACTGATATTCAGCATTCAACGCCCGCCTGCCTGTTTCCTCCATGAATCTGCCCGAAGACTGAGTCGAAGGAGTCGGACAGGTCCGACCCGTCCGACAACCAACAATAACTAACCAACCATCCCACAACTTCCCGCCGACACACTGCTCTGATATAATAGAATCGAGAATGAAGCATACAGAGCGCGTCTGCGATTTCCTGGAGTCGGCGTACGGGCGTCCCGAGTGGGTCAGACACAACCCGCCGCTCGACGAACTGGTCCTGACGATACTGTCCCAGAACACGACCTCCGCGAACTGCCGGCGCGCTTTCGCCAGTCTGCGGACGGCGTTTCCAACCTGGGAAGAGGTAATGGAAGCGCCGGTAGAGCGGATAGCGCAAAGCATTCACGTAGGCGGGCTTTCCGGGATAAAGGCGGGCAGGATAAAGCAGATACTCCGGCGGATTCACGAACAGCAGGGCCGTCTGGAGTTGAACCATCTCGATGCGCTGCCGATGAGACAGGCTCTGGAGTATCTTTCCGGCTTTGAGGGTGTCGGTCCCAAGACCGCGGCGTGCGTGCTCCTTTTCTCGCTGGGAAAACCCGCGATGCCGGTCGATACCCACGTCCACCGGGTAAGCGCGCGAGTAGGACTGATACCTCCGGCAGCGAGCGCCGAGGCCGCTCACGAGTTGTTGCGGGAGATCGTGCCTGCCAAGCGAGTCTACTCGTTTCACATGAACCTGGTCCGCCTCGGAAGAGAGATTTGCCGGCCCCGCGAGCCGAGGTGCGACGAGTGCGTCCTGAACCGGGAGTGTGATTTTGGCCGTAAAAGACTTGGATCTGAACGATAACGGTATGTGCTTCGGGTGCGGACAGCGCAACCCGATCGGCCTGAAGCTCGACTTTGAGAACCAGGACGGGGAATACGTCGCCGAGTTCACTCCCGCCGCCGAACACCAGGGGTGGATGGGAATCACCCACGGCGGAATCCTGGCGACGGTCGCCGATGAAGCAATGGGCAGGCTCGCGTGGGTCAGCGGATACAGGGCAGTGACCGCCGAGATGTCGATGAGGTACAAACGTCCCGCGGAAACCGGAATGCCGTTGATCGTCGCCGGATCGATCGTTTCGACCGAAGGCCGGGCGATCCTGTGCAAGGCGGAGATCCGAAAACCCGATGGGACCGTGGTCGCCGAAGCTACCGCAACCATGATCGAGGTGTAGAAACAGTTCAGTTTTCCGGGAACCTATCCAGGTAATGGAGCATGCGCCACCTACCCCCTCTCTCCCTTGGCGGGAGAGGGAGTTCCCCCTCCTCTTAGGAGGGGGTTAGGGGTTAGGGGGAGGTTCAGGCTGTGTCTCCACTTTATCCGTTGGCTGCTGGAACTGAACTCTTGCAAGGTGTAACGTATGCGCGCTTACGAAACGAATTCGGAACTCGTGCCGGTATACCGGGCCGCTAACGAGCCAATGGCTCATCTGATCAAGAGCCTCCTGGAGCAGGCAGGCATAGAATCGGTCGTGTGGTCGCGGCAGATTCCGTGGATGGACGGAGTCATGGTCAACGCCGAAGGATACTGGGGAGAGGTGCTTACAGTCAGGTCCGACAGCGAACGGGCGCTGGACGTGCTGCGCGCCTATGAGTCGGGTGATTTCAAGATTGAACAAGAGACAACAGGCGAGCCGCCGGCCGAGGACGCCCGGTGAGTCTTGTACACGGGAGGAAGCAGTTGTGGAAGATCAAAAGGTCTTCGCGCCGGCGTCTGACAACGATGGGCCGGAGCATTTGTGCCGCGGCTCTAAGCTGTTCGGCCCCGATGCGTTGTGTAACAAAGTCCTGAGAAAGGAAAAGCTGGCCGAGACCGTAACGCTCCTGGAGATTCAAGCCCCGCTGATCGCGGCCGCGAGCCGGGCCGGTCAGTTCGTGGTGGTCAGGCCGAACGAACGCGCCGAACGCATTCCGCTGACCATTTCCGACGCGGACAAGCAGAACGGGACCATCACCGTCATCTTCCAGGAAGTGGGCCGGACTACGAAGGAACTGGGCTTGATCGATGAAGGCGACTGCGTGCCGGATGTTGCCGGGCCGCTCGGTACGCCGTCAGAGATCGAGAACTTCGGCACGGTGGCCTGTGTCGGCGGTGGCGTGGGAATAGCCTTTCTCCGCCCTATCGTCGCGGCGCTGAAGGATGCGGGGAATAACGTCATCACTATCCTCGGCGCGCGTGACAAATCGCTTCTGATACTTGAGGACGAGATGCGCCGCGTCAGCGACGAACTGCTCATAACTACCGACAACGGCTCGTACGGCGTCAAAGGGTTTGTCACGGACGCCCTTCGCGGCATATTGGATTCCGGTCGGCCCGTCAGCGCGGTCTTTGCAATCGGGCCGATGCCGATGATGCGGGCGATATCTGACCTCACCAGGCCATACAAGGTAAAGACAATTGTGAGCCTCGACCCCATTATGATCGACGGAACAGGAATGTGCGGAGGATGCCGCGTGACGGTTGGCGGAGTCACCAGGTTCACCTGCGTCGATGGTCCGGACTTCGACGCGCACCAGGTCGATTGGGACGAGCTCAAGAACAGAAAACTTGCATATTACGAAGAGGAGCGACTGGCAATGGAACGCGCGGCGGAGGTAGCTAAGTGAAGAAAGAGATCAAAAAGAGACTGCCGATGCCGCATCAGCCCGCCGAGGAACGCGTCGAGAACTTTCTCGAAGTCGCTCTCGGCTACAACGAGGAGCAGGCGCTGGAAGAGGCGAGCAGATGCTTGCAGTGCAAGCAGCAGCCCTGCGTGAAAGGCTGCCCGGTCGGCATCGACATCCCAGGGTTCATAAAGATGGTCAGCGAAGGGCATTTCGCCGAGGCGGCCAGTCTTGTCAAAAGCGCCAATTCGCTTCCGGCGATCTGCGGAAGAGTCTGCCCTCAGGAAGAACAGTGCGAGCAGGTTTGCGTGATGAACAAGCTCGGAGAGCCTATCGCTATAGGCAGACTCGAGCGATTCGTCGCCGACTTTGAGGCGAGCCACGGAAACGGCTCCGCACCGTCTGAGATACGTCCGCGGCATCCCGAGCTTCACGAGTACGCGGTGGCCGTCGTCGGCTCCGGCCCTGCCGGGCTGACGGTAGCCGGCGAACTGGCAAAGATGGGGTACTCCGTAACCATCTTTGAGGCCCTGCACAAGCCGGGCGGCGTGCTCAGATACGGCATCCCGGAGTTCCGCCTGCCGCGCGACATCCTCGACCGGGAGATCGATTACGTCCGTTCCCTTGGCGTTCAGGCGCTCAACAACGTCATCATCGGCAAGACAATCACCATCGATCAGCTTCTGCAAAACGGCTTCGAAGCGGTCTTCGTCGGCTCCGGCGCGGGCGCCCCCAGTATGATGAATATCCCCGGCGAGAACCTCAACGGTGTCCTGTCCGCGAACGAGTTCCTGACCAGGGTCAACCTGATGAAAGCAAACCGTTTCCCCGAGTACGCGACGCCCGTTCGGATTCCCAACAAGGCCGCCGTGATCGGCGCGGGGAACGTCGCTATGGACGCGGCCAGAACGTCGCTCCGCATCGGGGCGAGGGAAGTGTCAATCGTTTATCGCCGCTCCCGGACTGAAATGCCCGCCCGAGCGGAGGAGATCGAGAACGCTATCGAAGAGGGCGTGCGTCTCCACTTGCTGACCAACCCCACACGGTTCATCGGTAACGAAAAAGGATGGCTGACGGCGATGGAGTGCATTCGGATGGAGCTCGGCGAGCCTGACTCTTCCGGCAGGCGGCGGCCCGTGCCGATCAAAGGCTCCGAGTTTATGATGGAGGTCGACAGCGCCATCGTGGCAATAGGCCAGGCGCCGAATCCCCTGATACGCATGAGCACGCCGGGATTGCAAACTGAAAGCTGGGGCGGCATAATAGTTGACGCGGCTACGGGAGCGACTTCCGTGCCGGGCGTGTTTTCCGGCGGAGACGCCGTGACCGGCGCCGCGACCGTCATCACGGCCATGGGCGCGGGCAAGACCGCCGCGCTTGGCATCGATGCGTTCATCCGGCGCAAGCACGGGCTCCCAATGGGTTGACGGTTGTCGGGCAGGTCCGATTGGCCTTATCCGTCCGATCGGTCCTATCCGTCCTATCCGTCCGACTGGCACAATCGCTCGCCGCCTTGACGAAACCGGCAACGCTGATATAATTTTGGTAGTAATCCAATCGACTTAGTCGCCTTAAAACGAGGAGCAGCCCTTGAACTTCACCGCAAAGGAAGACTACGGAATCAGGGCCGTGGTTGACATAGCCGTCCATAGAGGTAATACGCCTGTCCAGGCAAAAGAGATCGCCGGAAGGCAGGAGATTCCCGAGCAGTTTCTGGAGCAGCTTCTGGCAACGCTGCGGCGCGCCGGGGTCATCCGAAGCTTTCGCGGGGCCGGCGGCGGGTACGATCTCGCCAGGGCGTCGTCCCAGATCTTCGTCGGTGAGATACTTCGCGCTTTGAGCGGTCCCATCGTCCCGGTTCGCTGCGTCAGCCGGAGCGATCTCGAAAGATGTGAACGACAGGGGTCATGTGGCCTGGTCGATCTCTGGGAACGACTTCGGGCTTCAATAAGTGAAGTGGTCGACTCAACAAGTATTCAAGATCTGGTCGATCGTCACGAGCAAATGCGCGGTTCGCAAAGCTATATGATGAACATCTGACAACAGCGGAGGTCAATAATGAGCGGGATTGCCAACGACATCACGGAACTCGTCGGAAACACGCCTCTTGTCAGGCTGAACAAGGTGACGGAAGGCTGTTATGCAACGGTCGCGGCGAAACTGGAGTTCTTCAACCCCGCCGGAAGCGTGAAAGATCGTATCGGCGTCAGCATGATCCGCGACGCGATTTCGCGAGGAGTTATCGACAAGGACAGTGTCATCATAGAGCCTACGAGCGGCAACACGGGCATTGCCCTGGGCTTCGTAGCCGCCGCGCTCGGTTTCCGCCTCATTCTTACAATGCCCGAGACGATGAGCGTCGAACGCCGGACTCTGCTCGCCGGATTTGGAGCGCAGGTCGTTCTCACCCCGGGCAGTGAAGGGATGAAGGGAGCGGTCCGCAAAGCCGAAGAGATCGCGGCCGAAACTCCCAACTCGTTTATTCCGCAGCAGTTTCGGAACCCCGCCAACCCGAAGGTTCACAGGGAGACCACCGCGAAAGAGGTCTGGGATGACACCGACGGCGGGTTGGACATCTTCGTAAGCGGCGTCGGCACCGGCGGAACGTTGACCGGAGTCGGTGAAGCGCTGAAGCCGCGCAAACCCTCGCTGCGCATAGTCGCCGTCGAGCCGAAGGACTCTCCTGTTCTTTCCGGAGGCCAGCCCGGGCCGCACAAGATACAGGGAATCGGCGCCGGCTTCATACCGGATGTTCTGCGCGCTGATCTGATCGACGAGATCGTGCAGGTAAGGTCTGAAGACGCGATCGAAATGGCCAGACAGTTGGCGCGCAAAGAAGGGATACTCGCCGGGATTTCCTCCGGGGCCGCCGTATGGGCGGCCGTTGAGCTCGCAAAAAGAGAGGAAAACTGCGGCAAGCTCATTGTTGTTGTTCTTCCTGATACGGGAGAGCGGTACCTGAGCACTCCGCTGTTCTCCGAGGCCTAAACCGCAATCCGCATGTCAAGACGTGAACGGATACTGACGCCAATCGAGATAATGCTCATCGCCGGCATCATTGTCGTTCTTGCCGGACTCGTGGTATCGACGCTGGACGAGCGCGTCGAGCTTCGCAAAGCTTCAACGTGCGTCAGTCATTTGCGCCAATTGCACGCTGCCTTCGCCATGTACGCCTCGGACCACGAGGGAGCTTTCCCCTCCAACTCGCCCCAAACCCGAAAGTACTTCGGATGGGAGCGCCCCTGGCCCGAACAGATCGCGCCCTATGTGAAAAGCCGCCGCGCTTTCAGGTGTCCCGACGACGCCGGCGATGCCGCCCCGTATCCCGATTCGTTCCTCACGTGGGGCCACTTCACGAGCTACTTGATGAACCAGGCGATTGGATGGAAACATCCGAAGTGGGTCGGCGCTGATATGGCCTTGAAATGGTCCGAGGTGAAAGCTCCGGAAAACACTCTGCTCCTGACGGACCGCGACGCGTGGCATTTCGTAAGGTCTCGCAGGAACAACTTCCGCAACGTGCTCTTTCTCAACGGCCGGGTGTCGCGGCGCACCGACGAGGACGTCAGGGACAACTACTTCGGCCACCTCGGGGTCAGATACAAGTAGTGGTTAGGGTTGGTGGTTGTTGGTTGGTGGTTGGTCGCCAGTCGTAGTGCGAGGGACTGTTCACTGTTTACTGTTCACCGATCACTGTCCACTCACTGTTCACTGGTCACTGTTCACCGTCCGCACCCACACCTGTCTGCTTCGTGGACCGTCGAACTCACAGAAGTAGACGCCCTGCCAGGTTCCCAGTTGCAGTTCGCCGTTCTCCACGATCAGCTCGACGGAAAACCCCATCATGCTGGCTTTGATGTGGGCGTCCGAGTTGCCTTCGGAGTGCGTGTAGCAGCCGGAGGCCGGGACGAGAGCGGAAAGGGCAGTGAGCACATCACGAACGACGCTTGGATCGGCGTTCTCGTTAATAGTCACGCCCGCGGTCGTGTGCGGGACGAACACCAGGCATATACCGTCGCGCAGACCGGCCTCGGTAACCGCCGTCCGAACGCGATCCGTGATATCGATCATCTGTACTCGGTCGCTGGTTCTTACGCTTATACGGCGCATTATGCTCAAACCCCTGTCGCGCGGCAGCGGGCCACGCGCTGCAGGAGCGCGGCGGGGTTCTGTCGCAGGGCCTTTTCGGCCTCCGCGTCAGAGAGTCCGGCGCCGAGGGCGACCGTGCGGGCGAATGTGTCGTTAAGCAGATCGGACGGCGAATGCGCGTCCGTGTTCACGAGCAGAAGCGCGCCTGTCTCGCGCGCGACCCGCGCGACGTGTCCATTTGTAAGGGAATGACCTCGGCGGCAGCTAATCTCCAGGAAAATCCCCGCGCCGGCGGCGATTCGCGCTTCCTCGGTCGTGATAAACCCCGGGTGCGCCAGCACGTCCACATCCGGCGACTCGACCGCTGCCCTGTTGGTTCCGGGCTCCACCGGCTCCACTACCGTTTCGCCGTGCACCACCACGATTGCCGCCCCCGCGGCTTTTGCCTTTGCCGCCAGTTCAGATATTGCGGAAGCGGGACAGTGCGTCAGCTCGACGCCCGGCAAGACCATGAAGCCCCACCTATCGCGGGCGAGTTCGCAGTCGCGCCGGACCTCATCGATGACGTGCCCCATATTCGAGGCGGAGGCGTGGTCCGTGATCGCCATCGCTTCATAGCCGTTGACGATAGCGCGGCGGATCAACTCCGAAGGAAGAAGCTCCCCGTCGCTAAAAAATGTGTGGGTGTGAAAATCGTAAGCCATGTTATTAGTTGTTGGTTGTTGGTTGACGGTTGTGCTGGTTGCAGCGATCCGTCGGATCCGTCCTATCCGTCCTATTCCCCCGACTCCTCAATCAAACAACGACGTTATCGACTCCCTCTCGTGCACGCGGCGGATCGCTTCACCGAACAGAGGCGCCACCGAAAGCGACTTCAGCTTCGGTATTCGTTTCTCTTCGGGCAGCGCGATTGTATCGGTGACGATAACCTCCTTGATCTCCGGGCGGGACAGCCTCTCCATCGCCGGGCCGGTGAGCACACCGTGAGTCGCCGCCACGTATATCTCCGGCTTGCAGCCGTGCTGCAGAAGCGAATCCACGCACTCGCACACGCTGCCGCCGGTCGTTATCATATCCTCGATAATGATTGGGACCTTGTCCCTCACGTCGCCCGCCAGATGGGTCACTTCCGATACGTGATGGTCCGGGTGGAACTTGTAACCCACCGCGAGCGGAGCCTGAAGGCGGCCGGTGACCTGGCGCACTTTCTTGACCCTGCCTTCGTCCGGAGACACAATGACCATATTCTCCAGGTTCTTCTCCTTGATGTACTGAGAGATCATCGAGATGGCGGTCAGATGGTCAACGGGAATATTGAAGAAGCCCTGGATCGCGTCCGCGTGTAGGTCCATAGTGATTATACGGTCCGCGCCCGCGGTGGTAAGAACGTCGGCGATTAACTTCGCGGTAATCGGCTCTCGCGGAGCGTCCTTCTTTTCCTGTCGAGCGTAGCCGTAGTAAGGGATGACCGCGGTTATACGGTCCGCGGAGGCGCGGCGCAGCGCGTCCATCAGAATCAGAAGCTGGACCAGGTTATGGTCCACCGGGGGAGATGTCGGTTGGACAACGAAAGCATCAACTCCCCTAACGCTCTCGTTGAACTTCACGTAAGTCTCCCCGTCACTGAAGCGGGATATCTTGAGATCCCCGAGCGGCATCTTCAGATACGCCGCGATATCCTCCGCCAGCTTCGGATTCCCCGTCCCTGCAAACAGTTTCAACTCGCCATCCCTCCGCATGATGTCCTCCGGCGCGCAACCATCGCCATGTAGATTATACAGTTTACGGCTGAGCCGTTCAAATGTTTTTAGGATTGGGGACGTTGAGCCACGGTTAAAAGGCGCTTGAGTTTTCCTTTTGGCGGACGCGCGCCGCCGGTTTATCGACGCTCTTTACAAGGGTAAAAGCCTTTCAACCGGCCCCGACCACGCATCAGTCCAACCGCAGTAACCGCGGACACAGGAGGAATAGTCAATGTCAATGCAAGATGACCCTCTACAAGAAGCACAGGTCAACACCCAGCGTACAGCCGTCAATATCGAACAGGCCATTGCGTCAGACGACAATGAAGAGATGCTGTCTCACGTGCAGGAAGCGATAAGATACGGCGAGCAGGCGCGTTCGTTTCTTGAGGAAGCGCTCGACTCTACCGACGACGAGCGGCTGGTAATGCACGGCGAACAGGCGTTAGAGAGCATCGAAGATATCCTGGACCAGGCAAACCAGGCGCTGTTCGCCTCCGAGGCCAGCACCAGGGAGCATGTGGATCTGATGAGTTCGTTTTGCGAACAAGCGGTCACGCATCTGGAAATGGCCCTCGGAATGGAGGTGCCATGACCGCCGATCGCCGATACTTCGGCTTGCAGTTGGGAGTGTTCAAAAAGTCCGAAAGCCGCCGCTAACGTCATTTCGAGCAACCGACCCCGCGGGCGGGGTTATTTCGGAAAGGAACCACCCCGTTGTTTCGGGATTTGAGGGTTGGACGTCATACGCATGCTATAGCGGACAGCTTCGGGTCCCAACCCGGAAATCCCGAAACGGGGCGCTTTCTTAGGAGCGAAGCGAGAAATCTGCTTTTGAGCACGATCTTGCATTCGGAAAAAGCGGATTCCTCGTCGTTCCTCCTCGGAATGACGGTTCTTCAACACTCCCAGTTCAAGGCAGAAGCCCACGTTCATTCCCTGTGGTCCGAACTCAGAAGAAGGGATTGTGCTTCAACTGCTCCCCGACAGTGGTCGCGGGGCCGTGACCCGGCAGTGGAACCGTGGCGGCCGGCAGACTGAGCAGCTTCGATCTGATCGATTTGAGCAGGGACTGATACGCCGTCGGTCCCTGCGTACCTCCGACGGACCCGGCGAAGAGCGTGTCTCCAACGCAGCAGATCGACCCTGTGAGGTAGCAGCAGCTTGCAGTGGTATGGCCCGGCGTGTGCAGGACCTTGAAGTTGAGCTGTCCCACGGCGAATTCGTCTTCGTCTTGCACATGGCGGAGGCGAACGCCGGCGCCGCCCAGCGAACGGACGGCTTCGGAATGGCCGATGATAGTGGGGACACCAAGGGCTTCCACCAGGCCGGGCACACCGGCGGTGTGGTCGGAATGCCCGTGTGTTATTGCGATCGCATCGGCCCGGAATCCGGAATCCGAGATGGTCTCCGCTATGATGTCTACCGCGCCGCCGGGATCGACTATCAGCGCCCGCCGTTCCAGGGGACAGGCGATGATGTAGCAGTTCTCGACGTAGCCGCCGACGTCCACCGGCACGAGGGTGACATCCGCGGCGGTTTGCGTCAGCCACGGTTCGGGTTTGGGACTCCAGGCGCCGCGGGCGATCTCGGTCAGTTTCGCGGCGTCCAGTTCGAGGACGCCGGCCAGCGCGCGAATCTGGTCGTCATTCGGCGCGTACCGATAGGACTCCATCTCGGCAAGTGTTCCCGGTTCGATCCGGGTCGCCCGATAAACCTCATCCGCTGACTGGCCCAGTCCCCTCCGGGCCTTCTTGATGATGTCCCCGAATTCGTCTTCCAGCGTCACGGCATCGCTCCTTGATCGGTTGTCGGTTTACTGCTGTTTCCGCGCGGTTTAGCGCTGGTTCGCGGCTGTTTCGCATAAAGACTGAACCATTCGGCGCATGTTTCGGCGCGTTTCCGCGCGATTTACGCTCATTTTACCAACAATGTCGAATAGCCTGGTTTCTGTCGTCAGTCTGTTACGAATCCAGTGAGCAAGCGCCCCGTTTCGGGATTTCCGGGTTGGGATGCAGGGTTGTGCTGTACCCGCATTACTGTAAAGCCCAACCCTCAAATCCCGAAACACCACCTGAAGTCCCTCAGCCGCTGTCCCGGCGAATCGTCGCTTGGAATGACTGGGCGGCAAAGCGGCGATGAATCGCCGCAATCCACACTCACCAGTCACGCCACGAATCGCCTGGCCGTTGACCACTACTAGTGATTGACGACTGACGGAGGGATTTGGTTCCAGTGTTTTAGCTTAAGTTTTGAGGTTATTTGTGCGAACACCTGTTCGCACTACCCGAAGTAACGCGATGGGAGCCAGGCCACTGTTCACTCTCAAGCCTATGGACGCGGGCAGCCAAATGTGAGAGAATGAGACCACCTTATTTGACAAGACACGTGATACCGCATGAGCATAGTCGGAATAGATATCGGCGGGTCCAAGACGATTGTCGGCGTGGCCGATGAGAACGGCAATCTCATCAACAAGAAGAGGCTCGCCACTCTCGTGAACCTCGGGCGGGAGCAGGTGATCGATTCCGTCAAAGCCGCCGTTTGGGGCCTGTTGAGCGATTACCACATGTCGAGCGAGGACATCGACGGGATCGGCGTTTGCTGCGGCGGTCCGGTGGATGCCGAAAGAGGACTCGTTCTCACCTGCCCCAATATGCCGGGGTGGGACAATGTCGCCCTCGCCAAGATATTCAGCGAAGAGTTCAACGCCCCGGCCTGGATCGATAACGACGCGACCGTTGCCACCCTGGCGGAGCTTATGTTCGGCGCAGGGATGAACGTCAACAATTTCGTCTATTTCACGGTGAGCGCCGGGATCGGCGGCGGCATCGTGATCGACCGCAAGCTGTACAGGGGAAGCAACGGAAACGCGGGTGAGTTCGGGCATCAGGTCGTGTTGCCCGACGGACCGCCGTGTACCTGTGGCGACCGCGGATGTCTGGAGTCTCTTTCTTCCGGCAGCTCGATCGCCAAACGCGCCAGACGAGAGTGTTTCGATTGGCCTTCGACGGTTCTCCTGCATTGGGTGGACGGCAATCCAATGCTCATCACGTCAGAGCACGTGAGCCGTGGAGCGGCCGAGGAAGATGAGTTCAGCTCCTACATCTGGAACCAGGCGATGAACTATCTCGGCATAGGAGTCGCGAACGTAGTCAACATTCTGAACCCGGAGCTGGTCGTCATCGGCGGCGGCGTCACGCGGGCCGGCGAGTTGCTCTTTGAGCCCGTGCGTCGGGTCATCGAGAAACGCGCTCTCAGCGGCCTGTCAAAAATAGTCGGCGTGGTGCCGGCCGCGCTGGGAGACGACGTCGCCGTCGTCGGAGCCATTACGCTTGCAATGGAGCGGTTGGGACTTGTGGGTGAAGGGTTGTAGTTGTGAAGGGTTGTGGGGGCCGACTCTTTCGACTCCTCCGACTCGTCCGACTCCTACCGAAAAATCGATTCGGCGGACTGAAACGTGGGCTCAATAGGACAAACACTAAGGCAGCATAGGGAGAATCTGGGCATATCGCTGGCGGAAGTGCACAGCGCCACGAGGATAACTCCTCAAAACCTGGAGGCGCTTGAAGAGGAACGGTTCGACATTTTCCCCAACAAAGTCTACACCCGGGCCTTCCTGCGGGATTATGCGAACTTCCTCGGGCTGGACAGCGGGGTTCTACTCGAGCAGTACGAACTGCATCTCTCGCCAAATCATCGGGAGGCCCCCGCGATCGCGGCTTCGAAACCCAGCGACGGCGCCACCACAGTGGTTCGAGCATTCGCCATACTCATCATACTGGTGGTCGTCGGCCTGGCGGCGTACAAGCCTTTGGCGCGTTCTATAAGGGGCCTCGCGAATCGGGACCGCGCCCCGGTCGTCGCCGACAACGATGATTCCGCGCCCATTCCGCCCCCGAAGCCCATCCCCGTCACAACGCCGACTCCGAAACCCACGCCCGCTCCGCAACCGCCTGACGGCGTTAACTTCGTTGTGGACGTAGTGAGCACATCGTGGATCCGCGTAACTGTTGACGGAAAGCGTGCTTTTGAGGGTATGCTTGGTCCACCTCACCAGCTTAGCTGGCGCGCGGAGAGAGCCGTAGTGTTCCGGGCCGGTAACGCGGGAGGCGTCCGCCTGACGGTGAACGGCCGAAAACTCCCTCCGCTGGGAAATATCGGGCAGATCGTCGAACGCAGATTCGCGGTTCCCACCACCCCCGCCGCGCCTCCGAACGCAGTCACTCCCCAGCCACCCTATTAGCCTGCATCATTCGCGAAACCCGCAGTTTGTCGACACTCCGCGAAACGTCATAAGAAGCGCCGGTTTCGGGATTTCCGGGCTGGGATGCAAGGTTGTGCTGTAACCGCGCGAGTGTGCAGCCCAACCCTCAAATCCGAAACAACGGGGCACAAGTTCCCGCAGTCCAAATTCGAGCGCTTTCTTAGGAAGATGAAAATCGACCCTTGACAACGCGCCGATCCTGGGGAAGAATGCAGTTAGATTCCGCTGCTGACGCAGCACGGATTTGATCGGCCAGCCATTGTTCCTCGGTTACGCGCAAATGCTCCGGCATCCTCTGCCGGGGCATTTGTGCTATTATTGGGGTTGCAGGATCTTAGGTTCTTAGGGTTATAGGGTTCTAAGGGGAGGACGATGAGGGTACTTGGGGACTATACGGTGTACATCAACAAGGCGAGCAAGATATTGGCGCTCGTGCCGATGTATCTCGCTTCGCACAGGGCAAGACAGAAACAGGGAGAATGGTACGACGCGGCGGTCACCATGCGCGGGGTCAGGCAGTTGAGAGACTTGATTGGAGACGATTCGATGCGCCGGCTGGGAAGGGAGATCGTCCCGCTCGTCAGCCGGATCGAATCGGAGGTTCTGAGCGATCTCAACGTCGATAGCCCGGAAGCCTGTCTCCAAGCTATGCCGGAGTTCTACGCGCGTTACCATCAAGGTCTGGGCGGCATTACGGCGCGGCAGGTCGGGGAGAAGAAGTTCCTTATCGAGGACGATACCCCCTACCCTGAGTCCTTGAACCAAGGACTGCTCGAAGGCGCCGTGCGGGAATTCGGCGGCCTTCACGTCAACATAACGTGCGCCGCCGCGGAGGAAGGCAAGCGGCGCTTTACGGTGAGTTGGAGTTAAACAATGGACTACGACAAGGTACTTTCCACGGTAAAACGGCACGCGGATACTCTGATCTATGAGGGCACGGACACTTACGGCGACATCCACACGCCGCTCTTCTGCTATCAGCTCGACGTAAGGACCCACAAACCGCCCCATCGCGACATAAACCCAATGTGCGTCTCCTTCGACGCGAGCTTTCAGAGCCGGTGCTCGAACATGGACTACGATAACGACAATTTCAGGATGCTCTATAAGCTGAGTAAACTGACCGGAGACAAGAGCTATTCCGACGCGGCCGACGCTTGCATGGCGTATTTCATGGAGAACTGCGTTAGCCCGACAACCGGCCTGTTCGGCTGGGGCGAGCACATCTACTACAACGTGTTTACGGACGACTTCAACTACAGAGGCCACGACGGCCACGAGTTTGAAGGACTGATCACGCTCTGGGACGAGATGTGGCGGATAAACCCCGCGGCGGTGAAGCGCGAGATAGAGGCGATACACGAGTATCACATACACGACCCGGCCAACTATAACTTCGACCGGCACGCGCACTGGGTCAATGGGCACAACGACGGCGTCGGGTTCATCAACCACGGGATGAACTACGTATACTGCTTCGCATTTCTCCACAAGGTGACAGGAACTCAGGAGTACCTGGACTGGGCGGTCAAACTAACCAACTCCCGCTACGAAGCCAGAGACGAGAACGGCATGGCGCCCGCGTGTGTGGTGAGAGACTCCAGGGGAAACCATCACACGGAGTACATTTGCCCTTACGCCCAGGGCGGCGGGGCGGATTTCCTGACTTACGCCTACATAGAGCATCCGGAACCGCTGTTCATCAAGGCGGCGGAAGATTACCTCAAAGCTTCATTCGCATACGAGCTGGACAAGGTACTGTCGAAGGCGCGGGAAGATCAGCAAGGCGAGGAAGGCGGCGCGAACCTTGCGGGGTTCACACAGGGGCTTTTGAACCTTTACGAGGCCACCGGAGATACCTGGGGCCTGGACAAGGCAAAAGCGATCACTGAACTGGAGCCGAGGTACACTATGAAGGGCGGGGAGGACTGGGGCGCCGCGGAAGCATGGTGTTGCGCGCAGGGAATCCTCGATGGAGTCAGGCTCCACGAGTTGACCGGTGAGCAGAAGTGGCTCGATATCGCAATGGGCAAGGCGCAATACGCGCGCGACTTCCTGTTCGAGGGCGACCTCTTCCGATACACCAGCGAAGGCCAGGTCAGCGACAGATACTGCGCCCGCACGGACGCCATACTGGGCCGCGCGTTTGCGGACCTGGCGGAGAGGCTGAGGGGGTAGAGGGAGTCCGACAACCAACAACCATAATCACCACTCCGGATATCCAGTGTAGCGGCGGCGGCCGCCCAGCAGCCGTTTGCCGCCGAGGAGATAGATCATGATCACCCCAGCGAAAAACCCGCCTATGTGCGCCCAGTAAGCGACGCCGCCGCTCATCGCCCCCGGTCCGCCGACGACGCTCACACTCACGATCTGCAGCGCAATCCAGATCAACAGCACTACAATGGCCGGCACGGCGACCGTGGTTATCAGAAACCCGAGAATGACCAGGCAGATAATACGGGCGGTCGGAAACAGAACGAGATAAGCTCCCAGGACCGCCGCCACGGCGCCGCTGGCGCCGACCGTGGGCAGTTTGGCCAGGAAGGGATTGCCGGCCGTGCTCAATATGTGAGCAGCCGCCGCGGCGAAACCCCCGGCGAGGTAGAACAGAACGAACTTGACGTGGCCCACCCGGTCCTCGATATTGTTGCCGAAGATCCACAAATACAGCATATTGCCGCCGATGTGCAGCAGGTTGGCATGCATGAACATCGAGGTGAATATGGTGAGCCAAACAGGTTGAAGCGTCGGAGCGACCGGGCCGACACCTCTCACCTCGTTTATTATGTTCTGCGGCACCATTCGGAACTCGTATAAGGCTCCCACAGGGCCGTGCGCGCCGAGCCGGTCGATGAGAAACATCAGAACGTTTGCAATGATGAGCGCGATCACAATGACGGGCGTTGTTCTCGTCGGATTCTCGTCTCTGAGTGGGATCACGGTTTGGCCTCCGCAGGGGCTGTGATAGTGGATTGTAGCATAAGAGAGTCGAGAGAGGCGAGGGAGGCGGAGGACTCGGACGGGTGCGAATGATCAGAGCAAAAAAAACACCCCGCTTTTCAGCGGGGCCTTCCTGCGGGGCTTTCGCCCCATATTACAAGCATTCGGAAGAAGAAAAGGAGAAGTATTGTGTCTAGGTAGAGTTAGTGCAAGAATCGTGCCAAAAGACGGTATTCTCTCAGGAGGCGAAAATTCAATGAGGAACGCCGATTAACGCGGATTGGGGGTTGGGAACGGGTGTCGAGAAAGTCGGAGGAGTCGAACGGGTGGGACTGATCAGAGCAAAAAAACACCCCGCTCTTCAGCGGGGCCTTCCTGCGGGGCTTTCGCCCCATATTACAAGCATTCGGAAGAAGAAAAGGAGAAGTATTGTGTCTAGGTAGGGTAGTGCAAGAATCGTGCCAAAAGACGGTATTCTCTCAGGAGGCGAAAATTCAATGAGGAACGCCGATTAACGCGGATTGGTGATTATGAGCGCAGACGGCATTTCCGTGGACCGCGGGTTGTCCGAAGATCGACCGGGCATGTCACAGGCCAACTTCGTACTCCGCAATGGTTACGCCGAAGTTGCCATCGACATGCGGGGTGAAGGCGGCTATTGCCGGCTCCTCCGGAAGGGGACACATCACCTGCCGGGCGGTTTCCCGAATGTTCCGATACTCGTGCACCATAAACCAGTCGCTCCCGGGGACGACTTTGACTGTAAGATCGAGTGATCTGCCGGGCGTTACTTTGGAAGCCGGAATCACGGGGATGTAGATGCCGCTGATGCCGTAGGTCGTCGTTTTGTCGCGGGTGTCGCCGCCGTGGATGTAGCGCATCTCCACGCCGTTCTCTTCCCATCTCTGATTGGACGGCTTCGACATATCGAACGACAACAGCTTCTCACCGTTGAGCCAAAGCTCGGCCTTCCCGGCGGCGTAGCCCGTGCCTCCGACGAACACCACGGCCGTCGTCTTCTTATCGGTGACGGGAG
The DNA here is from genome assembly GCA_030649165.1 of Armatimonadota bacterium. Taxonomy (GTDB): domain Bacteria; phylum Armatimonadota; class UBA5829; order UBA5829; family JAUSEB01; genus JAUSGG01. The sequence continues at coordinate 12,122 of JAUSGG010000259.1, read as the reverse complement.
CAGTGCGCCAGGCAAGCTCGCCGTTCTCCGCGCCGTAGACCCAACCCGAATCCACGGACCCCAGATAGGATCGGTACTGACCTTTGTGATCGGGCGGCGAGGCCCACTCCGCGAAGCCGTCGACGATTTGCCAATACCTTGCTTCGCCGGACTTGAGCAACCCGATGGGATCCGGTGATATACAGGCGAATGTCGCGCCGGTCGAGTCAGCGCCCTTGCCGTCGAATTGGCGCTCCCGACCGTCCTCGTCGAGCCGAACCAGCATCTTGCCGCCGGCGATTTGCTTCACGAAGTCATATCGGACCCGGCGCCTGCCGTCGGCGGTCACCTCCACCAACTGAGGCCGGCCCCAGATCGCCCATTTCCAGCTCGGAGCGCCTCGGCGCTGGGCGCGGGAGTACGAGTCTGTTGTGAATCGCAGCTTGAGGCTTCCCGATCCGGCGGCAACGCCATCCAGCGGGATATCCCAGTGTTCCCAACCCGTTGTCCTTCTTTCCAGCCCGCGGCGGAAGACGGGCTTCCACTTGCCCTCGGCATCCCGAGCCTCGACGGTGAAGACCACGCCAAGCCTGAAGAAGTCGGGCCTTCGGTCGAAGCCGATGTCCGTAACCAGATACAGCCCCGGTTTCTTGGCTGCTTGGGCTTTGGGTACGATATCCGAGAGTTTCTCCCAGGGTATGAAGAGCGGACGGTCGCCGCTCCGGCGGACGGTACTGGGGACAGGTTTCTTCAAGGCGTCCGGGGAGGCCGCGCTCGATTCGGGATACTCGACTATGCGGATGGAGTTGATCCGAACGCTCGCATCCTTGGGTATGTCGAACCGCAAGTTGGCCAGAACGCCGTTCCAGGCGGGAGAAAGCCGGTACACGCGCGCCTCTCCCCCACCCTTCAACTCGGCGTTTCGGACGCGCTCCTCGGTGTACGGATAGGCTCCCTTAGCTTGCTTCTCCATGTCGGCCGCGGTTGCCCAGAAGAGGCGGAGTAGACCGTCGCGGTCGGATGAAATGTCGATCTCGACAATGGACCGGGCGTTTACGGCAGCCAATAAAGGCTCGGTCTGGACGATAATCGGGTTTACCCCAGTCCCCCGCGCGAAGAACGCCCCGTCCTTGACGACCGGAGCTTCCAGGTCATGGGATTCCGTCCAGCCCCGCGGATCGCCCGGGTTGTCGAACGTCCAGGATTTGGCGACCTTCTCGGTCCCGCTGACCGAGGCGGCGAAGCGATTTCGAATCAGTTCCAGCTCATCGACCACCCTCGAACAGAGGCCATCGGTCCAGTCGTAGTCGTCATCGTAGTTGAGACAGTAAATGCGCTGGCTCTCCTTGGCTGCTTCCAGGGCTTTATTGAGGTACTTCAACACTTCGCCCGCGGGGGCGCCCTCGGCAATGAGCCGCTGCGCCATGCGGTGGGCCAATACGGCCTCGCACATCGCCTGCGATCGCTTGGTCGATACGTAAAGGAGCCGCAGCCGCTCGGACTTGAAGAGCTTGTCGGCCATTGGGTCGAAGCCGTTCCAGCGATAGTCTTCCTGACGGTAGACCGGCTTCAAGAGGTTCGGATTTTCGCCAGTGTAAGCCTTATAGGCCTTTCGGGCCATCTTGACGGACTTGTCGGCTATGGCCGCCAGGAGTTGATAGTCACGATGCAGCGGCGCGCCCGTTGACGGATACTGGGTCCCGTAGACTCCTTCGAGCATCATTGCGTCGTTGACGCACGGCCCTTCGTCCAGTATCCGGGCGGCCATCTCGCCCACCTCGTCGCCGTAATAGGACGGGTACGCGTAGTAGAGGAAGCCTGTCTGGTTGTCGTTGTCGATGCCCGGAACGCCGGCGTTATGCCATAGGTACTGCGAGCCCAGGTACCCGAAGACCTCGGTATTGGTCCACTCGAAGACGTAGGCCATTGCGCCGAAGCCGCCCGCCTCGTAGATGTGTTTCTGGCAGGCGCGCTCGTAAGCCAGGTCGGCGCCGAACGGGCCGTTGGACCAATTGTTGTTTACGCTGGCGATCCGGCGCATAGCGCACGTGCACGATCCGCCCCGCCCTCCGAGGCTGGCGACGCGGTCGCGCCCGAGGAAGCTCACATACTTGGATTCGTCAGCTTCCAGTATGATGAAGGATACCTTGCGACCTTGCTTCTCGTCGATATACGCGAACCATTTGTCGCGTTCAGCCTGTGTCTTGCTCTCGCCGACCATTCGCGACAGCAGGACGTGCGAGATCAAGTAGATTTCGGGATCAGGACGCCGCAGTTCATCGGCATTCTTCCGAATCAGGTCGTCGAACGTCTTGAAGAGCCAGGAGTAGTATTCGACCTGCACGCCGAGCGGCGGGTCACTCTGGTTGGTTTCAGCGATGGACTTAAAGCCGTACTTCTCGGCCCAAGGCTCCCAAAAGGTCTTGTAGCACATCTCGTTCTGGTTGGGAACGTGGTTCGCCTCGGGATCCTCGAAGACAAAGCCGTCAAACCCGATCTCGATGATGCGCCTGAGAAACGCGTTCCAGTATTCGTGGACTCCGGGGTGGAACGGTATCAGCTCGGCGGCGCCGCCCGCATTGGCGTCGGGATGTTTGACACCATACGTGCCGTTGAACGTGTTCTTGCCGATATAGGCGTATATCTTCACCCCGCGCTCGTTCGCGTAGCGGATAAGCTCCGGCAGGAACTCTTTCTTGATGTTCTTGTGGGTGAAACGCCATGGGGTCTTCTTGCCGGTCTTGGGATCGTAGTAGAACGAGTCCACATCCAGCGTCGTTTCTTCGTAGCCGGGAAGGGTAAAAGGCCAATTGCCGTACATACACAAAGCCCAACCATTGACCTTGTGGAGCAGCGACCAGTCCACCAGCCACTTCCACTCGTCCAGGGTCCAGTTGCACTGGTCGAAGCCTTCGAGCTTGAGGTAGCCGGAGTACCAGGTCATCGTGGGCGAAAGGCAGCGCCACTGCATGTCCGGCCAGTCCTTGATGGTAAGGCAGGGAAGGCTGGCGTTCATACGCCAAATGCCCTGTTTTGCGTCGGTTCCGCGTATGAGTTGGTTCAACGTCTGCGCGCCGTAGAGCATCCCCCATTTGCCCTTGCCGACGACGGTGATACTGTCCGAGGCAATCTTCAGAACGCTCGCCGCATTCGAGGTAGAGGGGTTGCTGAGGAAGCTGTTTTCGTCGGGCGTGAGCCAACTGTTGTCGTAACCCTCCTCCGCTGAACCCAGGCGCACCGTGATGGGGCTGCCGGACCTGGGAAGGTAGCTCGATAGAGACGCCTTGGCCACCTCCACGGTCCTGGACGGCGCGGGGGTGACGTACCGCGCCGGGCCCACCCGAAGGGCGCCGGTTGAGCGCGTTATCTCCTTGGGATAGGGAATGAGCTTGATGTCATTCGCGGCAACCGGACCCGCGCCGGCCAACAAACCACACATGATAACGCTAAACACCAGAATCACGAACACGTTCTCTTCCCCCTTGCCTTTCCTCGACTGGTTTCGATATAAACGCCCACAGGCGCCCACGGGGAGCGTCGCTACAGAGCGTCCGCAGGACCTCCCCCTAACCCCCCTCCTAAGAGGAGGGGGAAATTCTCTCAGAAGCAGGCACGCTGCCTCAGTCCTTGCATCACCCTTTAGTTTCCGGTAGATTGCATTTGGCGTTCTTGAGGGCGCGGGCCAGCAGCTCTTCGTGCTCCGGGCCGAACATAAGCTCCCAACGCGTGTCGATTATCGCCTTTCGCATGATCTCCGCCGTCGCGCGGCTGCGTCCGCCCTTGCTTTCGAGCAACATGAGTCGCGTCTCGATCTCGGCAAGCCTGGCGGAATGATCGTGGTCCATCTTGCGGAACTCAGTTACGGCCGCCTCCACAACGTGCCACTCGTCCTCGGAAAGCGACTTGCCATCCGTTGCTTTGGCCGCCACGGCGGCGCACTCCCTGAACCAGCCGGACTTCCACGCGCGGCTCAACCTGGTCTTGCGGCTGCCGCAGGCGGCCTGTATCACCTCCGACAGGTACAACAGGTCTTCGACATACCGCGGGTCAACGCCCGGATCGAAGAACTCCGATGCGGCCAGCTCTTTGAACCTGTCGTAGCTCAGTTCGGGGTTCCCGCAGAACTGCTGAAACGCGAACCTGGTCATGCGGTAAGGCAGAACGTTCACGGGAAAAGGCACATCATAGCTGTAGTAAGAGTAGCTGTTGAAGCCGGGCTCGAACGCCGGGCACGCCCCGATTGCGCCGGCCTTGTGCGCTCTTGCCGCCCATTCGCCGATCTGTTTCGGGGAACAGGAGTAGTACTGGATCCAGTGCAGCATCTGCTTTGAAAAGTGGCTGAGGGGATACTGCTTACCGCCCGCCCCCGGCAGTTCGTAGTTGTCGCGGACGGCCATCCAGTAAGTCCGCGGCTCGTCCATTGCCCTTATGCCTTCGTAGTACATCGGGTCGTTGGTATGAGATCCCTTCTCCCGGTATCCGACGGTTACCGATATCTCCGCCTCGGGCTTTCGTTTCCACAGCTCGGTCGTGAACTCTTTGAGCCAGGTCAGCTCAGACTGCCCGTATTGCTTTGAGCCGTGCTCGTCGAGCGGTTTTTGGCAGGTGTCGCAAAGACACGGGCCGTACTCGTCCCTCATCTCCAGGAAGAAGCCGTCCACTCCGGGATAGCGGTCCAGCATTTCCATACCGTACTCGAGGTTGATCTTCCTCGCGAGCTCATTCGACGGGCACATGCCGCCGTTCTCCTTTGCCAGCGTATCGGGATGGGCTTCAGCCACCTTGTCCATGCCAAACCAGGCGAAGACGCCGTAACCGAGGTAGAACTTGATGCCCTTGCCGTGGCAGTAGTAGATCAGCTCCCGAACGTCCGCGTCCTTGAGTCGTGTCTGAGGATAAAAGAACGATTCCGGATATTTCTCCGACCGGAAAAGGCCGCTCAGCCAGAAGTAGATAGTGTTTTTCTGGTCTTCGGCCATTCCGTCGATGACCGTCTTCCAATCATCGACCGAATACTTGAACACCTCCCCCCAGCACGCCAGAGTGTAGTTGCCGCGCACCTTGAAAACGTAATCATCGTTGTTAAGCATAGCTTTCGCAGTTCCTTCCATACGTTGCTTGCATTCCCTAACCCGTTCTGCGCGCGGGCCTGTGGAACTTCTTATCCAGTTCCCAGTTGGACAGGCTCAGTATTATGGGCCGCCCGTGCGGGCAGGTGAACGGGTTGCCGGTCTTGAGCAGGTCAGAGACAAGGGCGGTCATCTCGTCATGCGACATCGGGTCGCCGGCCTTTACTGCCATCTTGCACGCCGCGGTTATAAGCACCTGCTCCTGTTTGGGGAGAAGATGCCGCGTGACGCTGACCTGCACGAGCTCGTCTATAATGTCGCGGAGGGCCTGGGCGTAATCCTTCCGCGCGATGTTGGAAGGCACGCCCCGCACCACAAAGGAGTCTCCGCCAAATGGCTCAAGCTCAAATCCTATGCTCCTCAGTTCTTCCATCTTCTCTTGAACGACGAGGGCCTCGCGCCGGCCCAAGTGCAGCGTGAGAGGAATCATCAGAAGCTGCACGCCCACGGCCCTGGCTTCGGCCGCGGTGGACAGTCTTTCAAACAAGACTCTTTCATGCGCCACGTGCTGATCGATTACGATGATGCCATCGTCGCACTCGGCGACAATATACATATTGCGGGCCTGCCCCACGACTTGAAGCGACGTCAGCGATATCGGCGCCGGGGTGGGCTCGACGGGCTGCTCGACCGGCGCGGGCTGGATTGCCGGAGATGGGAGCGGGTCTGGTCTGGGAATTGTAGCCGACGGGGACTGTGTCCACTCGAAGGGATCGGCGGAGGCCGCTGCCTCGACGCCACCGGCTCTCTGTGCGAGGGCCGCCCGGAACGCCGACATGTCCACTTCCTCCCGCGGCAGCAGGACTTCCTGGCGCAATGGGACCGCCGGCCTGTGAGCGGGCGCGGTAGCCTGCCCTGGGGCGACGGTCTCGGTGATCTCCGGGACCGCGCCGCCGACCATAAGCGCGCCTCTGACGGCTTTCATCACGGCGCTGTGGACCTCGCCGTCCCTGCTGAACCGAACCTCGGCCTTGGCGGGGTGGACGTTAACGTCGACGAGATCGGGAGGCATATCGATGAGGATTATCGCCATTGGGTAGCGGCCCTGGCCGACGAGGCCCCTGTAACCCTCATCGAGCGCGTGGGTCAATATCTTATGCCGCACGAGCCGCCTGTTGACAAAGAACACCTGCCCGGAACGATTCGCCCTGGTCAGCGACGGCCTCGACACGTATCCCGCCACCTGCGCCGCCGGCCCCGCGTGTTCGACGGCGATCACGTCCCTTGCGACGTCGCGGCCGTACACGCCGACTATGGCGTTCAGCAAATCCGGCGACGAAGCGGTAGAGAGCAGTTCCTGCCCGTTGTGGGTAAGCCTGAAGCTCACGGCGTTGTACGAGACGGCAAAACGTCCCAACAGGTCGACTATGTGCCCGAGCTCCGTCTGACTGCTTTTGAGGAACTTCTGCCTTGCCGGCGTGTTGAAGAAGAGCTTTCTTACGCTGATGGTCGTGCCTTCCGGCATCCCGACTTCTTCGAGGTCGACGATGGTCCCAGCCTCGACCTTGAGACGAACGCCGGAGGTTTCGGAGCTGTTCTTGGTGGCAAGTTCAAGGTAGGAGACGGAGGCTACGCTGGGAAGCGCTTCGCCTCTGAAGCCCAGGGTGCGAATCTCGAACAGGTCTTCGGCGGAGCTGATCTTGGAGGTCGCGTGGCGCTGCAGCGACAGGACCGAATCGTCGCGCGCCATTCCGACGCCGTTGTCGGTAACGCGAATCAGCTCCTTGCCGCCGTCCTCCAGATCGACGACGATCCTCGTCGCGCCCGCGTCCAGAGCATTCTCCACCAGCTCCTTCACGACGGACGCGGGACGCTCTATCACCTCGCCGGCGGCGATCCGGTTGGAGGTATGCTCATCGAGTAGTACTATGCTCGGCATTAAGTGTATATTACGCCGTTTTGCGATAAGACGGAAGTATATGGAAGGCGAAACCACCGATAAACGCGGATGAACGCGGATGGGGATAGGGTGTCGGGTGTTGGGGGGAGACGGGAAGGTTGGCTGTATGCGCGCAGTTCAACCCTCACCCCAGCCCTCTCCCTTCCAGGGAGAGGGAGTTCGCGCCCCGGCTCGCCTGACTCGTCCGACTCCTTCGACTCTTTCGACTCGTTCGAACGCACTTTCTCTTCTGCCATCATCTTGGCGCGCAGCGGTAGGGCGTCTTGGCTATGCGCCTCCACAGTTTCGCGGCTGAGGCGAGCGGACCGAGTTTCCCGCTGAAATAGAACACCGGCCGCAGAAGGTCTTCGTTATCTTCGATCTTGCCCGCCAGACTTCGGTTTTTCCGGCTGAAGCCTTCCTCGCGCACGATATCGGCCAGCGGAGAGTTCGGGTAGATACGGAACCCCTGCGGGTCTTTGAGGGGAATCTTGATCGGGCGCAGCGTGAGCAGGAACTCCGCGGCCTTCTGCAGGGTCTCGAACGTTTCCCCAGGCGCGCCGAGCATGAGCGAATAGCAGGATTTCATTCCCGCGTCCCTGGCGGCTTTCACCGCGTCGCGGATGTCTTCCGTCCGGAAATCTTTGTTCAAGCGCTCCAGCATTTGATCGGCGCCGTGGTCGATTGTGCTGAACAGCATACTGCAGCCGGCCTGCTTCATCAGCTCGGCAAGCTCCCGCGAGAAAGGTTTTGGGGAGGTATAGGCCATCCAGGTTATCCGCTCGGGGAGACCGCGCGCGATCATCTCACGGCAGATCGACTTCGCATGTTCCTCCGGGCAGTTAAATTCGCTGTCGGCGAACCAGAATGACTTGATCCCAAGCCCCACGATGCTCTCTATCTCGTCTACGATGTGCTCGACGGGCCGCAGCCGGACCGTTGTCCCTTCTATCCGCGGCACGATGCAGTAGATGCAGTTCTGGCCGCAGCCGCGCTTCGCCTGCACCGCCGTAGTCTTGGGCGTTGAGGGGTTTTCGGAGATGTACGGGCCGTAGTCGATGTGCCCCCTCTTGGCTATCGGCAGCGACGCTGGATCGGCCTGGCCGACGGGGTTGCGCGCGAACGAGCCGCTATTCCGGTACACGAGCCCCGGAATCGATGGATAGGCCGACACGTCCCCCAGCTTTTCGACCAGCATAGGCAGCGCCTCTTCGCCCTCCCCAGCGACGCCAAGATCGACGCCGCAGTAGTCAAGTATCCGTTCCGGGGCGATGGAGAAGCCGCTCCCACCGAGCACGATCGGCGCATTGCTTGCCTTCTTGAGACGGTCTACGATGGTCTTTACGTTCGGCAGTAGAAAATCGCCGCAGTGGATGTCGTCGAGATTTCTGAGGGTAACGCCGATCAGGTCCGGGGCGCGATCGCGCAGGAAGGCTTCTATGTCCGCCTGAGAATCCGCGGAATAGCAGAGGTCGAGAACATCGGCGGTTATTCCCTTCGATTTGCAGGCCGCCGCCAGATAGTCCAGAGCTATCGGCGGCACGCCCGGTGTGAGCTGGTTTGGGTTGACCAGGACTATGCTTTTGTCGGCCACGTCGGTTCTCTCCTTCAACTTCAGGGCGCATCTCGATTACGTGCGGAGTCAATCACGAAAGGACGAAAGATTCGGGCGATTGACTTAAGCTGGAACGCCTCCTTCGGCAGCGTCGCTGTCGCTGTGCTACCGAAGGATGGGTTATCCGGCGCCCCCTCGGTTGCCTTCTTCGGCAGCGTCGCTCCGCGGAATGACCCCACCCCAGCCCTCCCCTAAAGAGGGAGGGGGTTGAGATGGCTTATCCGGCGACTCTGTTCTTCCACCGGAAACGCGCGTGTCCGATCCGGCGCCAGAGCTTGACGCCAGGAGCCAATATGCCCATTTTTCTGCTCAGATAATACACGGGGAGCAGAAGGTTCTCATTGGCCTTGATATGTCCGGACAGATTGCGGTTCTTTTTGTCGAAGCCTTCTTGCGCGACGATGTCCGCGAGCGGCGAGTTAGGATAGACGCGCATCCCCGGCGGGTCCGCCCAGACCACATTGAGCGGGCGCAGAGAGAGAAGAAGCTCGAGCGTCTTAAGCATACCATCCATCGAGTCACCCGGCCCCCCGAGCATGAGGCAGTGCCCCACGTTGAGGCCGGCCTCCCTAGCGGCGATTACGGCCTCGCGGATATCTTCCGCGCGGAAATCCTTGCCAATCCGCTCCAGCATTTCGTCAACACCGTGGTCGATGCAGTCTACCGCCGCTCTGCAGCCCGCTTCTTTCATCAGCCCGGCCAGCTCCTTTGAAAAAGGCTTTGGGGCGATGTACGCGTTCCACGAGATGACTTCAGGCAGGCCGCGTGCTATGATCTCCCTGCATATCTCCTCGGCATGCTCATCGGGACAGTTGAACTCGCTGTCGGCGAACCAGAACGAGTAAACGCCCTGTTTGGCCAGATTCTCAATCTCGTCCACAATCTGAGCCACCGGCCTGAGCCGCACGCAGGTCCCTTCGACAGCCGGCACAATGCAGTATATGCAGGATTGCGCGCAGCCTCGCTTCGCCTGCACGGCGCCGGTCTTGCTCACCGATCTTGTATCCTGCAAGTAAGGCGTGTGATCGACGTACCCCCTCCTGCCGATGTTCGCGGCGTTCAGATCGATGGCGCCGAGGGGATTGCGCTGAATTCCCGATTCGGTCCTGTAGACCAATCCCGGTATGCTGGGGTAGGTGGAGGAATTGCCCACGCTCTCCGCCAGCGCCGGCAGGGCCTCCTCCCCTTCCCCGGCGACTCCCAGATCGACACCGAAGTAGTCCAGTATCTGCTCCGGCGCGATGGAGAAACCGCTGCCTCCAAGGACGACCGGCGAGTCCACAGCCTGCTTTATCTCATCCACAATCTTCTTGACGCCGGGCAGGAAGAATATCGAGTGGAATACGTCGTCGAGGTTCCTGACCGACACGCCGACCAGGTCCGGCTTGCGGTCTTTGAAATAAGCCGCGATGTCCGCGCGAGTGTCGGTAGAGTAGCACAGGTCGAGGATCTCGACTTCGACGCCCTTGTCCTCACACGCAGCGGCGAGGTAGTCGAGCGCGACCGGCGGCACACCGGGCTTGAGCCTATTTGTGTTGACCAGGACTACACGCTTCCCCGACACAACCTTCCTCCCACGCGAAGCCAAACTGGTTGTTAGTTGTTGGTTGTTGGTTGAACCTCCCCCTAACCCCCTCCTAAGAGGAGGGGAAATCCCTGTCCTCCTAAGAAGAGGGGGAACGCCCTCTCCTTTCAGGAGAGGGCTGGGGTGAGGTCAAGACTGCGTCGCGACTTCATCCGGCGCTTGTTCTAACATGGTTACCGCGAGAAGTACTCCTTCACCTTGCTCGTTGTTAGAAAACAAATGCCTACGATGCCGAAGGAGAGGGTCACGAGCGCAACGGCGGCCTGCAAAGCCGGGTTCGTCATGTGCACGAAAGCCTTGTCCATACCTCCCATGGGGCCCGGCGCGCCTCCAGGAGGAAAGACGCCTCTCATAGCCGAAAAGGCGACCAACATAACAACAACGTTGACCAAACCCAACAGTCCGCCGGCGACGCTCAGAGCGTAGCGGACGATTCCCATTACGCGAGCGAACGGCCATCGCTTCACCCAACCGGCGACCATAACACCTCTGACAGCGAGCGAGATCAGACCGAAGACCAGGGTCATGACCATTCCCATCGAAGCCATCGCGCCGAAATCCGGGGCCGGTCCGCCCATCGATCCGCCCATATTCGGCATTTGCATCATACTCCCCATTTTGCGGTACATCTGGGGAATGAAGACGAAAGAGCTGTACAGCCAGTACAGTAAGACGAGGGCCTCGTAGGCCACCAGGACGATAAGCGATGAGGGAAAGCCAGTGTTCTTCACGCCACCCCCCGCCCCTCCGTCGTACAGATGAGGCGTAGAGGACAATATGACAGCATCCGCCGGGCGGGGTTTGTTACACAACGCGCACGCGGCGCTTTCGAACCGGTTCAAGGTCCCGCAGTTCCGGCATTTCCACGTGCTCTCAGTCCCTGACTCATCACTCATCCTCATACCTCATTCCTTCTCGCCTATTGCGAGAGCCAGTCGCGCACACTCTGGGTTGTGAGATACCAGATGATTATGCCGGTGAGCACGATGACTATACCGCCGATGACGATCAAGATAGCGCCCCCTACCGCCGCCCCTGTTGCGAGCGAGGAACCGGCGTTCGGCATCCCGGGCCCACCGGGGATCATGCCGGGATTCGATCTCATCGCCGCGGCCCCGATAGCGGTCAGCACGCCCAATCCCCCGACAAGCAGGCCCAGAAGAAGGTGAAGAACCGACTGCACGATGGCGGCTATCCTCGCAGCCGATAACCGGCGGATGAACCCATAGAGCGCGAATCCCGCCAGACACAGCGCGACAAGGCCAATCACGCCGCTGATTGCCTTTGATTGGACCGCGGGCATCGAATGGCCGTAGTGCGACTGCGCGGGGCCGCCCGAGCCAAGCACCAACGATATGAGACTAATGAGCAGGAAAATCGCTAACAGTCCCTCCAGAACCGTTAGCAAGATCAGCCCGACGGGCATACTCGGCGGAGGGGCCGGTCGTGGCATGGCTCCGGGCGGGGGTGTCGGCCCGTAGCCGGGCGGCGCGGCCGGAGGCGGGCCGGCCATTGGAGCAGGTGAACCTCCCAGGGGAGTGGGCGAGCCCCCCATCGGTGTAGGCGCGCCTCCCAATTGGGTAGGAGCCCCCGCCGGCATTGCGACGTCCGCCGGACGAGGATTATTGCAGAGCGCGCAAGTGGGGTTGGCAAATCTATTCAACGCTCCGCAAGTCTGACACTTCCAAGCGCTCGGTGGCTCTGTTGACATCCTTAGTCCTCCTACGGTCGGGGGTTGGGTGTCGGGATTGTCGTCGGACTGATCGGACTGATCAGACCTGTCCGACTCCCTTACCCGGATTATTCGCGATGACCTCTGCGTGCAAACAGAATGCGAAACGGAAACCCCTCACCCCATCCCTCTCCCGCTCAGGGGAGAGGGGGCTAACTGGGGCTAATAAGATAGGTTATCTCGTAAGACAAAGGTAATCCCCT
>JAUSGG010000172.1 GCA_030649165.1 Armatimonadota bacterium | reverse complement strand
AAAATGTTTTCAGCGATCATGCGCGGTCGTATGAGTGTCCCGTTCGCCAACGACCGGCTTCCTACCTTCGCCGCGCTTCCTTGGGCGTCCATACTCACCGTTGAATGCGACGATGACGGAAGAACCGGCACAGTCGCGGTTGGACCGGCCAGGTTTGCGGCGTCGAAAAGCGGAGCCGGCTACTGGTATCTGCCGGTAATCGAGCCGCCGGGGCCAGGTGTTTCCAAGGAAACGTTGCTGCGGCACGCCGCGCGCTGGCGAACTGCGCATGGACTCGACGAGCGAAGATCGGAGTAATCGGCAGCGAACATGGCGAATGAGTTTTTTGAGCACCCGATCCTTAACTCTCCCTATGAATACCCGTCGAGGCATTGGGAGCTCGATGACGCTGGGCAGCCCACGCAGAACATTATCGACCGCCGATTGCTCGAACTTGCCCTCGACCCGGCATCCTTCGCTCGCGACGCCTTTTTGCGATCATCGATCTATCAGTGTTTTGGCCAGGCACAACCCTCGCATACGGTTGCAAGCCGCTGATAACCGATTTGGCAAAAACACCACAGGAGAAAAAGACTTGGCTATTGAAAGGCTGAAAGAACTCCTAGAGAAAATTAATTCGCAGCCGCGCGATCCAAATCCTACTACGGAAAGCAGGCGTGCCAGGATGGAGCGAATCCGCGAACGAGTTGCCAACGACGTTAGGTGCGAGCCAATCGATGTGGGAGGCGTCCGCGCCGAATGGATCGTGCCGCCAGGCGCGGATTCTGATCGAGTCATCGTGTACCTTCACGGTGGTGGCTACGTTATCGGCTCGATCAATACGCATCGTGCGTTGATTGCGAGGATCGCGCGCGCATCAAAAGCTCGAGCGCTCGCCATTGACTATCGGCTTGCGCCGGAGCATCCATTTCCGGCCGCGCTCGACGATGCCACCGCCGCATATCGGTGGCTTATTTCCAACCGACACCCTGCTTGCAAGATCGTCATTGCGGGCGATTCGGCCGGTGGCGGTCTGACACTCGCGGTATTAGCCGAATTGCGGGCAGCGAGCGATCCCATGCCCGCTGCCGCGGCCCTGATTTCTCCGTGGACCGATATGGAAGGCACAGGGAATTCGATGCGTTCCAAGAAAGGTCAGGATCCAACTATCAATGGAGAGGATCTTGTTTCGATGGCTGCCTTGTACGTCGGTGCAAACGATCCTAAGAACCCCCTCGCATCACCTCTCTACGCCGATTTTCGGGGCTTCCCTCCACTGCTGATACAGGTCGGCGACACCGAGGTGTTGCTCGACGATTCGATCCGGGTTGCTGAACGCGCCAAATCTGCGGGTGTCAAGGTCGAGCTCGAAGTTTGGGAGGGTATGGTCCACGTATGGCACATCTACGCAAAGCTGTTGCCAGAAGGACAGCAGGCGATCGACAAGCTCGGCAAATTCGCGATCGCGCAAACCTCATGATGGAAATTCGTATATTGAGTGCGGACGACATCTGACTGCCTGGCTGAATCACTGACCTCGGTTGCCAATGCTGGACACTTTTCAGAAGTTAGCACTGTCTCTACAATCCTGAGTAGAAACTCCCGGGTCTAGTTCAGAGTCACCATATGCGCTGGAGTCGCCCACCGCCACCCGTTCTCTCCGCCTGGGCGTGCGCTGGCTCGACACTGTTGCTGCTAGGCAAAGGTCAGCAGCCGCCTGGGATTCTCCACAGTCAGTGTCTGTAGCGCATCCGAGCCGATCCCGGCAGCGCGAAAGCGAGGTTGCACCACGTCAAAGATATGAGCATAACCCCAGCCGCCGTACTTGCGGGTCATGCTTTTTAAGCAGATGTCGTGAGAGATAAAAATTTGGCGAATCCAACCCGCGTCGATCAGGCGCTTCAACTCCAGAATGCGTTGCGTATCCGTCGGCCACCGCGCTGACACGCCGTCTACAACGAATCGCAGATCAAACCCAAAAAGATCGTATTCCAGATTGACCCTCGCCGGAGGAGCTCCTGCTGGTACGCAAAGTCAATCCCGCTGCCGTCCTGATGGCAAAATACGACGCGGCTGAGGTCGGCACCGGCTTCCTTCGCCGCTCCGGTGGCGCGCTGAGCTCGCGCGCCAGCCCGCAACACCTTAAGCTCAGGGGCAGAAAGCCCCTCGCAACCAAGTTCACCGATAATACCGCATCGAATACCAGAGGAACCCACCCCTTCGACTATTTCACGCGTCATCTCCTCCGTAAGGCTCTCCTCGCTGCGCTCTGCCATATCGGGCGGATGTGTCAACTCCACGTAATAACCCGTGCCGATGATTACGTTCAGTCCGGTCAGGCGAGCCACCGCCCGCACCGCTTCAGGGTTCCGCCCGAGACCTCGTGTGGTTTGATCGACGATCGTTTGCCCCCCCGCTCTTTTGAAGTGGAGCAGCTCGCCGACCGCATCCTCCATCCCATTTACGACCAAATTATCAAGATTGGAAAATGGATCGGCCATCACGCGCCAATGATCGCGAACGTCGAACGGCTTGTGGGCAAAGGCCCGCTTGCGAATCTCCGCCGGTTCCGCAAACCGTACGCTTAGGTCGCAAAAGATGTGCTCGTGCATCAAGGTCAACCCGAGCTGGTCCGGATGAATTTGTCCGCCGACCGTTTGCACCGTGCCTGTTAGGTCCGACATACGGATCTCCACCTGCGGCATAAATTCTTAAGCCGGCGCCACCTAAAGTTTTTGGAACTCATCTCAGTCATGCATGAACGCTACGCATTTGATCTCCAGCAACAGACCCGGCATCGCCAACGCGGAGGTGCCAATTGCCGTCCAGGCCTGATAATTTTGGGTTATGTACCGATCCTTGATCTGGATAAAAAGCGGAAGGTCACGCATATCCGTAAAGTACGTCACCAACTCGATGATATCTTCCATTCCGGCCCCGGCGGCCGAGAGAACCTTCTTGAGGTTTTCAAATGCCTGGACAAACTGGGCCTCAGTCCCACTAACCACCTCCAATTTCTCGTTGCGGCCGACCTGTCCGGCTACGTAGATAAAATTTCCCGCTCTGACCGCGGGAGAGTAATGAAATCTCTCATGTATATTCTTCATTCCTTCCGGAACAATATTTTTTCGCGTAGCCATGGTTCCCTCCAAGGCAACAAGACTTTTCGAGTACGCTACGGTGTCGTGGCCGCTTAAGCGTCTAGAACGGCGCCTTCCTTCGTCAGCGGTCGACCGGGTTGCTCAAAGACAGCGCGCCGGCTTCAAGCGCGCATGGCAGCCAGGCCCCGCTCCCTATGCGGTCTTCGGGCTGCCTTTTACCTACCCTGAACCCGCAGATCGTCCGGGACGACTCTGCCTTTGTCCAGGATCACCTCGCCGTCAATCACCGCGCTGCAGTTGCGCATAGGAATATCGAAATGACAGGGAGTGTTCCGCTTCCCTCCGCCGAGTGTGTTCGGACCGGTGCCAAGCAGGTAGCATCCGTAAAAAATACGCGCATCCATCCCCAAGGAATCCCAGCCATAGACCGCGGAAGCATCCCAGCGGGCGTTTGGGTGAAGACCCAAACTTTGATGCCCCAAAGCATAGACCTCCGGGTCGTGCCACGACTCCAGATGGTCTCTTATAAGTTGCGCGTCGGCCCCTCCTTTAATTTCCCGGATGTACCCTTCCTTTACAACGAGAGTGACCGGCTCCTCGATATAGCGCATGTACGGGAGCACCACTTGGTCGCCTTTGTTGAGTACGAACACACCGTCTCCTGAGCCATCATTGGCAAAACAAAATGCCTGACCGGATGGAAAGGCATCCCACCGACCTGCGTCGTCCGCATATCCACATTCGATAGCCGCGGAGTACTGACCAATTTCGATCGTGATATCGGTCCCGGCTTCCGAGGTCACACTGAACTTCCGTGTTTTTCCCTTGTCCATCCTCCGCTTGGCGTTCAAAAGCCGTCGCTTTAGATCTTCAGAAGGAAAGAGTCGAGCGCACGGCTCCGGCGGCTCGCAAACAATCAGCACCTTCGCGTTCGCGCCAACCATCTCGGCCAGCTCCGGCGAAAAGAGCGTCATTGCCAGATCGAGCACAAAGTTCACCTGCTTAAGCGCGCTCATCGCTGGCCGTAACCCCGCCAAGGCGGTTCCGCCCATTCCGGCCGTGACATTTTTTCCAACCGCCGACTGCCCGTCCAAAATGGGCAGTATCGGCTTCGGAATCGGCGGTAGCTCGATATGAAACGCCGCTACTCCAAGTTCCTCAAAGGCCTGAAATGCGGCATCAACGTAGTCCTTCCGGTAGCTCCACGGGCCGGGCAGGCCAGGCACGCTTGCGCTGCTCATAATAGCTGCCGTGTCGCCGGGCTTCAGTTTGCAAAGCTCGAACTCCGCCCGGAAAAGCTTGACCAGATTATAACCATGCTCCGCCTGGTACATTTTGGTTGTGCCTCCGTGGCTGTTAGCAATTCTCTCTATTCGCTATTGCAGCGCCGGGTCGCTCTGTAACCGCGATTGTGGCGATATAGCTCCTACCGGCGGCGAGACATCCATGAAGACCAATGTCAAATGGAAGAGGCGCTCAGATTGTCCATCCAACAATAGGGGCGTGCTTGAAGTCGGCGCGCTGTCTTTGAGCAACCCGGATCCCTGACTGCGGCCGCCATTACTCGAATCTCAGCTATAGGAGGTGATTCTCTTGAAGTGCGGCAGTACATACTTGCCGAACAGTTCGATGGCGCGCATGATCTTGTCGTGAGGAATGCCGTCTATACCAAGCATGATCTCCTGAACGCCCATGTCCTCAAATCGCTTGATCTGCCTCACGCAATCATCCGGGTCGCCAATCACAACGCCCGCACTCTCCTCGATTAGATAGTCCAAGTCTTTAAGCTTGCCGCCAACCCTGTCGGCTACTTCTTTCATGTAAGCATAGTCTGGCGATGCTTTCGCCAATTCCGGATATACTACATCCACGATGGCCGTAAAGGCCTCAGCT
>JAUSGG010000246.1 GCA_030649165.1 Armatimonadota bacterium | reverse complement strand
GGGGGCGGTCATGGTGAAGGAGAAGGTCTTCTGCTGGTTCGGACCTATGCTGTCCCCGCCGCCCAATAGCACACGGGTAAAGGCGCAGAATGGGTCCGAATCGCCCGCCGCCCCAAGCTTGTAGCCGTCCGCCTGCGTCCAGGTCGAAGTTCCGACGTTCTTCATCGTCACCGTCACCGGATATTGCTGACCCGCGGTCATGGTGTTCGGGATTGTGTCGCTGATGTACTGAGCGTCGTTCCACGGCGCGGGGGCGCCGACCTGCAGATAGTTGAAGTTCCACTGTCCGCTGTCGACGTATACAGTGAGGACTTGCTGCCCCGCTGTAAGGTTCACTCCGGGAACGTTTACCGTGGTCCAGTTCTGCCAGCCGCCGGTGTTAGGAATACTCTGGGCGCTGGTCACGTTCTGTCCATTCATCTCAATGTGGAAGGAGCAGCCTTCGTTTGCCGTGGTGACTCTCATATTGAGGTCGTACGCTCCCGAACTGGGAACGCTGACCGTATATTCCAGCCACTCTCCGGGCTCGATCCAACCGATATCGTAGCCGCCTTCGGAGCAGCCTTCGATGTCCACGTTGTCGGATCGGTATACCCCTCCGTTGTTGCCGGCGCCCGTGTCACGATAGGCAATACTTTCGCCGCCGACGTCGTAGTTCTCGGCCTGGATCGTGCCCGGCAAAGAGATAACTCCGCTGTACGGCGACTGATTGCTGGTGGCGAACACAATCTGTCCGGCCAGGGCGGCCGCGTACGCCGCGTTGTTAGGAAGCCAGCTCTCGTTGGTCTGGGCGCTGACGCTTCCCGTGCCGAAGTCGAGCCACGGGAGGTTGGACGCGTCACGAATGTACCCGTTGATCACTACTCCCGGCTCTATGCCGTTTGCGATGAATGTATCGTACCTGGTGTGATATTTGTTGACGTAGGAGTCGCCAACCGCTTCCATCATACATGTCCTGAAGTAGTTCGCGCCGAGCATCCAGTTGTACTGGTCCTGCGCG
The DNA here is from genome assembly GCA_030649165.1 of Armatimonadota bacterium. Lineage (GTDB taxonomy): Bacteria > Armatimonadota > UBA5829 > UBA5829 > JAUSEB01 > JAUSGG01. Next base: position 1,692 of record JAUSGG010000246.1, on the reverse strand, counting down.
AAGCGGAGGTAGGAGGCGTCTCCAGTGAGTCTGTACGCCTCAACTGCTCCCATAGCTACCGTCCCGTAGAGCCTGTTTATACCCAGATCGGGATTGGCCGGAAAGTGCTGAAACTGCCCGTCGAAGTACCTTTGGATCAGACCTACCGGATTGTCCGCGAGGTATTTGTTGCGGCTCATTAGAGACTGCACCGCTGTCGTGGCCGTGGCCGCTTGCGGTTGGCCGGGATAGTTTCTGGCAAACCATGCCATAGCCCATAGATCGTAGCCGGCGCCCTCGATGGCGACGTCGTAGCCGGCGGGATTGTTGATCGCGCCCGCAGCCATCTCATCGATCTTTTGAATGGCTCGATCCCAGCAGTTCTGCTGCCCATAGACCGCGTATAGATCGAAGCCCGCCCATACGTGGTGCGCGGCGTCGCCCAGGTTGTTGTGTCCGCCTTCGGCGATCGCCAATGCTACGCGATGATCCCATATCTGAAGAGCCTTCGATGCGAAGTTTTCTGTCGGCAGGCCTTTTGAGGCCAGCACGCGGTGCATCTTGATAAGGGATGAGCAGACGATTATCTCAGTGGGAGTAACGCAATCGCCTATCTCGACCCATCTGTCGTCAGAGGTGCCGATTACGCGGTCGGTATCGGCTTCCGGCGTAACCCAGGAAGCCCCGCCTCTTCGCATGCTGATCTGCTTCATCGTGTGGCCGTTGCCGTCGACCATCTTCGCAAGCCAGCGCGACTGGTAGGTTGCTTCGTCGAGTAAATCGGCGATGCTATTCGAGTTGGTGTCCTGGCCGTCGAAGTAGCCTTGGTTAGACTCATACAACGCGAGGAGATCATAAACCGCGTGGCCTCCGAAGAACTGGGAGTATTTCTGGTATTCGCCGGAGTCATGCCAGCCACCGGCCGTGTCGTAGTATGGGCCGGAGGGATACATGTAGCCGTCGTCGGTGTGGCACAGGTTATGGCTCCAGTTGACCATTTGTCCCGCGCGGTTCTTATAGGTGAAGGATACGGCCTGGCCGCACCGCTGGGCCAGGAAGTACTGATATGTCGGCACTCCTGTCTGAGACAGCAGCGAGCCGACGCCAATATTGAAGGTATAGGAAGTGCCGACTTCGCCGTTAACGTTGGCGCTGATATAGTAATCGCCATCGAGCGTCAACGAGCTGAAGTCTCCTTCCCAGTAGAACTTGTTCCAGAGCCCACCTTTGCGAATGAGGGTCCCTGTGCATGTATCCACCCCTCCCGATGTTTTCACCGTGAAGGTTCCGTTGCCTCCGTAATCCGTCGTTCTCTGAACGCGGAACGTTTTCGGCGCGTAACGCTCGTAGCCGGTCTGGTTTACCAGAACGTCGAGCGCGAAGCTGCTGCCGACGACGAGAAAAAGAATCGCCGCCACGGCAAGAGCCACGATTATTGTCCGTAGCTGAACTCGCAAGTTAAATCGCCTCCTAATTGACATAAAACGGAAAAATATCGACCTGATGGAGTTGCCGGAGCCGGGGTTCGGCGACGGTCGCCGAACCCCGGCATTCCAAGTAACTGCAGATTAGTTAGCGGTGACCACTATGTTGTCGAGATCGCCCTGGTCACCGGAGGTGTTCACCTGCCACCTGAACCTCAACCCAAAGCTCGGGTTGTTGTTACAGGCCGGAACACCGGACAAGTCGATGGTGCGCGTCCCCCAGTTCTGG
>JAUSGG010000241.1 GCA_030649165.1 Armatimonadota bacterium | reverse complement strand
CAGGGCTAACTTGTTCTCTAACACCATCCTGAGCACATGATGACGGCTCAAATCTCTCTGACTGATCCCTGTGTCCCTTCTTTCCATGGGGACATTATCGCTCTGCAGTTAACTGGGGACATAATCGCTCTGCAACTACATGAACTGTTACGCTTCTTGCCCGAACCGCCTGCCTCATGGTACAATGAACCTGGCTGCACAGCCCGATCGTTTTGCTTAGAGGACCGCCAATGCCGCGTGTTGTTGGAATCAGCTTTAGAAGAGTAGGGAAGGTCTACCACTTCGATCCCGGGGAACTGGATCCGCGAGAGGGCGATTTCGTCATCGCCGAGACGTCTCGGGGCCTGGAGTTCGGCGAGGTCATGATAGAGGCCCGAGAGATCAGGGACGATGAGCTCGTCGCGCCGCTCAAGAAGATTGTCAGGCTGGCTTCCGGACAGGATCTTGAAAGGGAAGCGGACAACCGGGAGAGCGAGAAGCACGCCTTCGACACCTGTCAGAGCAAGGTCAGCGAGCACAATCTTCCGATGAAGCTCATAGACGCTGAGCGGTCGTTCGACGGCACTCAGATCACGTTTTACTTCTCCTCGGAGAACCGCGTGGATTTCCGCGAGTTGGTCAGAGATCTGTCGCAAGCGTTGAACTTGAAGGTGCAGCTTCACCAGATCGGCGTTCGCGATGAGGCGAAGCTGCTCGGCGGTTACGGCACCTGCGGGCGCTCGCTCTGCTGCGCCACGTTTCTGAACAACTTCGAACCCGTCTCGATGAAGATGGCCAAGGACCAGAGCCTGTTCCTGAACCCGGCTAAGTTCTCAGGCGCGTGCGGCAAACTGATGTGCTGCCTGAAGTACGAGCACGAGTTTTACCGCGATGCTAAGACCAGGTTTCCGGCGGTCGGCGCTGTCGTGCAAACGCCGCGAGGCGAGGGCAAGGTCGTGGACCTGAACGTCGTGTCCGGAACGCTGACCGTGCAGACCGAAGAGGGGGTCTCCTTTCAGATAACGGCCGGCGAGCTGGACTTGGCCGGATGCTGCAGGAAACACGGCCACGGCTGTCCCATGAAGGAACAAGGGTGTCAGGCCATTTCAGTGACCAGTGAACAGTGACCGGTGAACAGTGAACAGCAGAGTCACCGTGCACTGGTCACTGTTGATTGTCTGCTGTGACCATATCATTGGCCAGTGATCAGTAAGACAGCAGGCCACTGGCCACCGTTTACTGTTCACTGTTCACTGATCACTTACCATGCCTATTTACGAATTCAAATGCAAGGACTGCGATAACAAGTTTGAGCTGCTGTGCAGCATGGGTGGAGGCGGCGATGCCTCCTGCCCGGACTGCGGCAGCGGCGAAGTATCGAGGCTGCTGTCCACCTTTTTCTCGCGGTCGGTAGGATCGGACGGCAGCTCGCACTCGCACGGCGGAAGCTGCGCCAATTGCTCCACCGGCGCTTGTTCCACCTGCGCCTGCCATTAAGATTAGGGTTTTAGGTTCTTAGGGTTATAAGGTTATAAAGTATCACCCTCACCCTAACCCTCTCCCTCAAGGGAGAGGGGATTGCGTTTTACTCATGCCAATACATCGGCACATTATCGCCGGAGTCCTCTAAAGGCCCGGCAAATTTGTTGAGAGGTCAACGAATTGGGCGAGAAGGCTTACTACATCACCACACCGATCTACTACGTCACCGACGTGCCGCACATCGGAAACGCTTATACTACGATCGTTTCCGACGTGCTGGCCCGCCACCAGCGTCAGCGAGGCCGCAAGGTCGTATTCGCCACCGGCACGGATGAGAACGCCATCAAGGTGGCCGAGGCCGCGCAGCAGGCGGGTATGCCTCCCAAGGAATTCGTGGATAAGCTGGCCGCCGCTTTCGTCGACGTGTGGGAGAGCCTGCACATCAAGTACGACGCCTTCATCAGGACCACCGAGCCCCGCCACGTCGCGGTAGTGCAGCGCGCGTTCGAGATACTCCGGGACCGCGGCGATGTTTACAAGGGCGTCTATGAGGGCTGGTACTGCGTTTCCGACGAGACCTTCTTCCGCGAGTCGGAGGTCGTTGACGGCAAATGCCCCAACGCCGAGTGCCGCAAGCCCGTGCAGTGGGTCCAGGAAGAGAACTACTACTTCAAGCTTTCCGCCTACCAGGACCGGCTCCTCGAGCACATCGAGCGCAACCCCGACTTCCTGCAGCCCGAGTTCAGGAAGAACGAGGTCGTCAGTTTCATCAAGCAGGGCCTGCAGGACATATCGATAACGCGAGCCAACCGGGGGTGGGGCATACCGGTTCCCGGCGAGCCGGACAAAGTGATCTACGTATGGTTCGATGCGCTGCTCAACTATATAACCATCGCCGGTTGGGAATCGCCCGGTTTCGACGAGATATGGCCCGCCGATATCCAGTTGATGGGCAAGGACATATTCGTCCGGTTCCACTGCACATTCTGGCCTGCGATGCTGATGGGCCTCGGCGTCGAACTGCCGAAGGTCCTGTTCGGCCACGGTTGGTGGTCTATCGAGGGCGAGAAGATCTCCAAGTCCAAAGGAAACGCCATATCGCCCGCGGCCCTTGCCGCGGATTTGGCGGCCATGTCCGGCGCGACGAACGGCGTCGCCATAGACGTGATCCGCTACTTCGTGATGCGCGAGGCCCCGTTCGGAGTGGACGCGGATTTCTCACGAGATAGTCTGAAGAACAGGTTCAACTCCGATCTGGCTAACGACCTGGGCAATCTTCTGAACCGCACGCTCTCGATGCTCGACAGGTATATGGACAGGGTCATTCCGGAACCCGTCGGGGTCGCCTTGGACCTGCGGTCGATCGCGGAGGCAACCCATAAGGAAGTCGAGTCGGCCTTCGATGAGTTCCAGTTCAGCCGCGCGCTCGAAGCGATCTGGCAGCTTGTCGGCGCAGGTAACCGTTACCTGGAAGACCAGGCCCCCTGGCGGCTGCACAAGGAAGGAAAGAAAGCCGAGCTGGCGACCGTGCTGTATTCGACTCTGGAGACGGCCAGGATGGTGACAGTCATGATCGCTCCGTTTATGCCCGAGGCGGCCAGGGAGATGTGGCGGCAGCTCGGCATTCCGGAGCCGCTTGAAGAGCAGACCTGGGCGGACGCCGGCGCGTGGGGCAGGCTGGCCCCCGGAACACGAGCGGGCGCGGCCGAGCCGATATTCCCGCGCATCGAAGACAAGCCGCGCAAGGAGGGGCGAGTGGAAGAGCAAAAACCCGAGCCCCAGGAGCATCTCACGCACGACGAGTTCAAGAAGATGGAACTGCGTATTGCCGAGATCGTCGCCGCGGAGCGCCATCCAAACGCGGACAAGCTGCTGAAGCTGACGGTCAGTCTCGGAGATGAGCGGCGGACCATTGTCGCCGGCATCGCTCAGTGGTACGAGCCGGATGCGCTGGTCGGCAAGAAGATCGTCCTCCTGGCCAACCTCGCGCCCGCGACGATTCGCGGCGTACAGTCGCAGGGAATGCTCCTGGCCGCCGACGTCGATGGCCAGGCAGTGATCCTGACGCCGGACTCGGATGTTCCGTCCGGGGCGAAGATACGGTAGGGTTATAGGGTCTTAGGGTCATAGGGTCTCAGGGTCATAGGGTCTTAGGGACGAAGCTCCTCATAGTCCCATCAACCCCATGACCCTATAACCCTATAACCCTATAACCCTATAACCCTATAACCCTATAACCCTATAACCCTATAACCCTATAACCCTAAAACCCTTCCCCCG